>JAUVBB010000266.1 GCA_030591445.1 Deltaproteobacteria bacterium
CTATCGCAAGAGAACGAAGTGGTGGAGGTGCTGCACTGAAACCGGATTCGGCACTGGTCGATCTGTTTCCCGTCACGGTCAAAAAGATTGTCCGGCGGATCGAACAAGCGGGATTCAGGGCCTACCCGGTGGGTGGAGGCGTGCGCGATCTGCTCTTGACCCGCAAGGTGGGGGACTGGGACGTGACCACCAATGCCCGGCCCGACCAGGTGGCGGGACTCTTTACCCGGGTCATTCCCACCGGCTTCGAACATGGAACGGTAACGGTCCTGTATGGGCGCATGGCGATCGAAGTAACCACCTTTCGCGGAGACATCGGCTATGGTGACGGTCGCCATCCGGATCAGGTTGTCTTCCTCGACTCTTTGTCGGAAGACCTCAAGCGACGTGACTTCACCGTCAATGCCATGGCCTACGACCTGCAAACGCAAAAGATCGTTGACCCTTTCGGAGGCAGGAAAGATCTCAAGGGCCGGGTCATCCGCGCCGTCGGCGATCCGATAGCCCGATTCTCCGAAGATGGCCTGCGGCCTATGCGTGCGCTTCGCTTTGCCTGTGCGCTAGATTTCGAAATCGAAGCCAACACTTTCGCCGCCATTGCGCCGACCGTTGGTGTTTTCCGCAAGGTGGCCATCGAAAGAGTTCGAGGAGAGTTGCTCAAGATGCTGGCGAGCAAGCATGCGGCCCGCGGGATAGAGTTACTGCGCCAAAGCGGTCTGTTGGCGGAAATCCTGCCTGAGTTGATACCCACCATCGGCTTCGCCCAGAACCAATACCACGATCACGATGTCTACCAGCATTCCTTGGCCTCTTTGCACCACGCTCGCGGTGATGCGGTGCTGAAACTGGCGGTCTTGCTACATGACATCGGCAAACCAGCAACCGCAGGTGGGCCGGTTGGTGAACACACCTTCTATGGCCATGAGAAGAAATCGGCGGCCCTGGCCAAGAAAATCCTTACCCGCATGCGTTTTTCCAAAGCTGATCGCAAACGGATCGAGGCGCTGATTAGCAACCACATGTTCCATTACCAAGAAGAAAGCTGGACCGATGGTGCCGTGCGCCGCCTGATCAATCGGGTTGGCTCCGAATATCTTGCTGACCTTTGGGAAATAAGAAAGGCCGATGCCCGGGGTGGGGGAAAAGGCAAAAAAGAAAGTTTGGCCAATCTGCGCGCCTTGGATCGTAGGCTAAAATCCGTGTTGGCTAAAGACGCGGCTCTGAAGATCACAGATCTCGCCATTGACGGCAAACAAGTCATGAAAATCCTTGGCTGCCCACCCGGGTCTCAGGTAGGAGAAGCGCTGCAATTTCTGCTCGAACAGGTGCTGGATGATCCCTCCCTGAATCAAACGGAAACCCTGGAATCTCTTTTGAAAAAGCAGTAATTCACAATTATCCACTTTTTATCCACAGCCCTAGCGGTTGGAAAATCAAAGAGAAAATCAATTTTTCCCATCGTAAATCCGGCTTATTAATCTAGAAAGCAAACTAGCATAACTTGGTGTATTTATTGCAATTTAGCCAGGCATGATTGATCTGTCTTTTTGATGGATTATGACAAGCGTTGATCAGGGGCTAAGGAACGGTTTCGTTTGTACTTGTGGAAAAAATGTGGAAAACCCAAAAATCAGGTTCGAATGACTCTCCGGCTCATTTTTCTTTGCAAAACGAGCCGCTCCAGCGTTTTACCGGCCTCGGTAATTAGTACATGTAAGGGGCTTAGATCCTTCTCGAATCTGATTTTGGATCCGCTGTCGCCGTAAAATATGCAGATGGCTTTTCCGCGTATCGATATGGGCACCGCCAACACTTTCTCTGGTCGCTCACCGCCCAAGGCATTGACAAAGATATCATTGACCGTGTTGCGCGGCATGGGACCATAGTAGTTGCTGCCTGTCTCACGAACCGTGCGAAACACCGACGGAGAGCCCAGTGGTATCATGACACCCTTGATCTGGCTGCCGGCAATGCCTTCGCCCCCACCCAACCAACCCACCAAGATTTCCTTCTTTACAAAAAAAAGAGCTGCGCGCGGAAGCAGGGAAAGAGCAAATCTTACCAAAACCTTGGCGACTTCATCGCGCTCTTTGGCTCTTTCGATGGCGGCCTTGGCTGCTAAAATGTCGTCTAAGGAGGATAGCTCATCCTGTTCTGGCGCGGGCGCGGAGGCTGTTTGGACCTCGGGCGGTCGTGGTTCGGGAGCGGTCGTTTCGGCCTGACTCATGAGCGCGTCGGCAATGGTGCCGGCGGCCGAATCCTCGCTTTGTTCAGGATTCTTTTTTTGGGTCAGATGCACAATTCCTTCATCCTTGCCGCCCATGCCAAAAAACAATTCGTCTAGATCTCCCGTGCTTTCCCTGACAATTTCGAGACTGCCCTTTTCTTTTTTGGGCTCTGGCGCAGGCTCTGGCACCGATTCTTGGGCGACTTCAGGAAGGAACTCTGGGGGCAAGGAGGAAAACAGACTGGAGCCAGTCGTTTGCACCTGAACCGGGGCCGGCTCGCTCGTCTGCGCGGGGGTAGCCGCGGAACTCCTTGCCGACACTTCCTGCTCGTCGTTCGACAAACCGTAATACCGGGCCATGCCTACTTCAATGAGACCATGGGAGGCCACCACGGCCCCAACCCGGTAGCCGGTGGCAAAGGCAATAGCCTCAAGGGCCGCCCGATCGGTAGGGTCTACCATGGCCACCATAATCATCCCATCTTGCAGCATGATGGGAACCAGGTAATGGACTTCAACGATGTCTTTGGGCACCAACTTGGTGATAAAAGCGGGCAAATCCTCAAACTGTTCGGCCTCCGCCATGGGTAACTTGAGCTTCTGCGCCAAGAATGCAGCCACACCCGTGTCGGAGACAAATCCCAGCCGGATGACATTTAAAACCACGGTACCGCCAAATTGTACCACATCGCCCAGAGCGATCTGGAGCTGCTCTTCGCTAATAAGCGCGTGCTCCACGAGCATGGTGCCAGCATCGGTATGCAAATCATCTCTCCTGTGGCCTTCGACAGACAGGCTATTTGCGAGCACCTTCGTTGTCAAGCGTAAGCTATCATGCCAGGCAGATTCTGGTTGAGTCAAACGCATCCAAGCGGTAATAGTAGGCAGAGCCGGACGAACAATGAAAGAGGATGATGCTGAAAGTGTATACCCACTCGCTGGGCTGCAAAGTCAATTTGGCGGATTTGGCCACCATCGTAAATGGCTTGCCCGACCACCAATACCAGATCGTAAGTGATGCCGCCCAGGCCCAGATTGCCTTGCTCAACACCTGCACCGTAACCCACCGGGCCGATCGAGACGTGCGCAAGATCCTGGGGGCATTGGGTCGTGATCATCCTAATCTTCCGGTCATTTTGACTGGCTGTGCGGCAAAACTGGACCAAGGGCAGTTTTCCGCTTTTGCTAACGTGAAGCAGGTCATTGGGCCGTCTCAACCCGAAGCCGTAGCCAAGAGCCTGGGAGACTGGGCCCGGTCCTTGGCTCCAACCAAGGAGCATCGTCAACGCCAAGCTAGCCCCTATGTACGAATCGGCAGGCGCCGGGCCTTTATCAAGGTGCAAGACGGCTGTAACGCCCACTGCGCCTATTGCGTGATCCCACAAGTCCGAGGCCGGGAACGTAGCGTGACCCCGGAGCAACTCCTCGATCAATTAGAACGTTTGCTTGATCAGGGTCATCACGAGTTTGTACTATGCGGCATCCATTTGGGCCGCTATGGCACCGACCAAAAACCAAAAACTGACCTGCCCAGCTTACTCGACACCATGGCCGAATGGATGGGAGACAGTAAATCGGGCGCACGTTTGCGACTCAGTTCCATTGAACCGATGGAGTGGAGTGAGTCCTTACGCCAGGTCATTGCCAAGCATGACTGCATTTGCCGTCATTTCCACGTCCCCATGCAAAGCGGCGATGATGCGGTATTGCGAGCCATGCGGCGGCCCTACGGCCGGCAGCAGTTTGCCGAAGTGATAGAAACATTGCGGGCCCAGTTTCCCATGGCCGCGCTGGGAACTGATGTGTTGGTTGGGTTCCCCGGAGAATCCAACCAGGCGGCCCAAAACACCCAGGCGCTAGTCGAAGCGCTTCCGCTAAGCTATTTACACGTGTTTCCTTTCTCCGCGCGGCAGGGCACCGACGCCGCCAAAATGACCAATCCGGTCCCGCCCACAGAGATAAAACAGCGGGCCGCGGCCCTGAGACAGGTCGGGAAAAAACAATGGGACCATTTTCTTCGCGCCGCTTGCGGAAAAACGCACCGGGTATTAGTAGAGAAATCTGGCGCGGACGGACTGCGGGGACGCAGTGCTAGCTATCTTCCTTTCCGGATCGTCGACTGCCAGTGCCCGGTGGGAGAGATTGTGTCAGTGCGGGCAGAAAGAATCGAAGATGGGCGCTTGCTAGGGCAGGTCTCCGATCTAGCCGAGAAGGACGAAGCATGAGAGCAGACCATGAAATCTTGGCCTTTATTGGTGAGCAGTTAGGCTATCATTTTGCCGACCGCTCACTGCTGCTGCAAGCGGTAACCCACCGTTCATTCGCCAATGAAGCAACGGAGGGCGATCAAATCACCCACAACGAGCGACTCGAATTTCTGGGGGACGCAGTCTTGGGAGTAGTGGTCAGCGAGATGCTGATGGATGCCTACCCAGAGGTCAACGAAGGGGAACTTTCGCGCATGCGAGCGGCTCTGGTCAACGAGCTAGATCTAGCCAGGGTGGCCCGGCAACGACAGCTAGGCGAAGTGCTTAAACTCGGCAAAGGCGAGGAATGCTCGGGCGGGCGGAACAAAACATCTCTGCTGGCCGATTTGCTCGAAGCGCTTCTGGGCGCCATTTACCTCGACGGCGGGATCGAAAATGCCCGGCAGGTTATCCACACGGCGCTGGGCGATCAGGTCAAGGCGGTCGGCTTGCGCAGTGCGCGCTTCGATTCCAAAAGCCGGCTACAAGAATCAATGCAACAAGAAGGCAAACCCCTGCCACACTACGAAGTGGTCTTGACCACCGGGCCCGAACATGCCCGCCAGTTTACGGTATCGGTTTGCGCCGAGGGCCAGGAAATCGGCCGCGGCGTAGGCAAAAACAAGAAAGAAGCCGAGCAGAACGCGGCCCGCCAAGCCTTGGGCAAAGAACCCAAGCCATTGAAATCATCCGACCTCCAGGAAGAAAACCTCTCATGAAAAAAAACGAACAAATGAGTGAAGATCAAAAACCGCCCACCTTTCGATCAGGCTTTGTGTCCCTGGTGGGCCGGCCCAATGTGGGAAAATCCACGCTTTTGAACCAGGCGGTCGGCGACGTGGTGGCCATCACCACCAACTTGCCCCAAACCACCCGAACCCGCATCCGGGGCATTGTCCACCGGCCCCATGGCCAGATTGTGTTCTTGGATACCCCGGGCATGCATCTGGCACCGGGCGAAAGTATGTCTGAGCACCAACGGCAGGCGCAGATGCCGGGAAAAACGCGGGCGCTGAACAAGTATATGGTTGCCGAAGCACGCGCGGCCCTGTCCGAGGTAGACATCAATGTTCTGCTGGTAGAAGCCACGGGCCGGGGGCGCAGGCCCGATCACGATCCGGAAGACCGAATGGTTACCGACGCTATTCGCCAATCCGGACGGCCCACCTTGTTGGCCATCAACAAGATCGACCTGCTGGCGCAAAAAGAGCTCTTGCTGCCCATCATTCAGGCCTACCAAGAAACCGGTCTGTTCGAGGAGATCTTTCCCATTTCCGCCTTGCAGGATAAAGGCGTGGACAGGCTGCTCGATGCCATCGACTCCCGCCTGCCCGAGGGCCCGCGATACTTTCCAGAAGATATGATGACCGATCAGCCGGAAAAACAAATCGTGGCCGAGTTCATCCGTGAACAAGTCATTCTGCAAACCGGCGATGAGATCCCTTTTTCCACCGCGGTCGAGATCCTGTCCTTCGAAGATCTGCCCGAACGCAAATTGGTGCGCATCTACGCGGTGATTCACATCGAGCGCAAAAGCCAAAAAGGCATTCTCATCGGCAAACAGGGACAACGGCTTAAGTCCATTGGCAGCCAAGCGCGCAAATCTATCGAGCGGATGCTTGCTTGCCGCGTTTATCTGGATTTGCGCGTCAAGGTCAAAGCAGGATGGTCGCGCAGCTCGGCCGGCTTGCGCAGCGTTGGATATGAGAAAAAATGAAACCAGTCATCGCAATCGTGGGACGACCCAATGTTGGGAAATCGACCTTGCTCAACTTCATGGCCAAGCGCAGGGTGGCCTTGGTCGCCGACACGCCAGGGGTAACCCGCGACCGTCTTTTTGTCGACACTCAACTGGGCGACCATCCAGTTCTGTTGGTGGACACCGGCGGTTTCGATCCGGCGCCGGATGATGATTTAACCCGCTCGACCGTTCTCCAAACCCATATCGCCATCGAAGAGGCTGACCTGGTATTGTTTATGTGTGACGCCAAGGATGGCTTGCATCCCATCGACCAGACCATCGCCAATCTCTTGCGCAAGAGCCAAAAACCTTTCTTGTGCTTGGTCAACAAAGTCGATCCCGGCGCCCACTCTCGAGATCCATACGAGTTTCATCAGCTGGGTCTTGATTTGATCACGATTTCGGCATCCCACGGCTCTGGCATTGACCAACTGGCACAGCGGGTCAACGAACTCCTGGGCCCGGCTGCAAGTGAAGAAGACGAAGCGTCTGATTGCGATCTTAAGATTTGCCTACTGGGCAGACCCAATGTCGGTAAGAGTTCATTGGCCAACTACCTGACCAGCGCCGACCGCCAAATTGTTAGCCCCACTCCGGGCACTACCCGCGATGCCGTTAACATTCCTTTCCAGCAAGGCACCACTCGCTGCTTGCTGGTCGACACGCCCGGGGTCCGGCGCCGCTCCCGCATCGATGAGCAATTGGAACACTACAGCGTAATGGCCGCGTTGCGCAGTCTCGAACGTTGTGACGTGGCAGTAGCGGTGCTCGACAGCAGCATCGATTTCGCGGTGCAAGACGCCCGTTTGCTGCGCTTGGCCCACGACCGCGGCAAGGGGCTTATTGTGGCGGTCAACAAATGTGACTTATTGAGCCCCGGCCAGGAGCAGAAGGAGCTCTTTGCCCGACTCGAACATGAGCTGCGTTTCGTGCCCTATGCTCCGGTGTTGGCCATGTCGGCCGAGACGGGCAGGGGAGTTGACAAGATCGTGCCCGAAGCGGTGAAGATTGCCCAGAACCTGTCTCTACGCATCACCACCGGCGATCTAAACCGCTTCATTGCCGAGGCCACCGAACAATTGACTCCGCCCATGGTTCGCGGCCGGCGGGCGAAAATCTTCTACATCACCCAAGCCGAAATCCGGCCACCTACTTTTGTGGCCTCGGTCAATGACCCCGACCGGCTGCCGAACCATTACCGCAAGTATTTGGAGAACCGCTTGCGAAAAATCTTTCCGTTTAGGGGTGTGCCCCTACGTTGGTTTTTCCGGAGCCGCGCGACAAAAGAAGGGCGCAAGGGAAAGCGGAAGCAATGACGCTCAGGCAAAGAGCCAAAACCCTGAAAAAAAAGTCGCGCTTGCTGGCCCGCTCCATCTACCACCTGCGCTATCTCCATCCGGTGCTGGCCACGGTGGGAAAAACCGGCCAAGGTTTTGCCCGTGATGATTGTATGATCATGGCGGCGGCGGTGGCCTTCTATGCCATCCTCAGCCTGATTCCTTTTCTGCTGCTCTTGCTTTCGATTTCGGGTTACATCCTCGACAATCTGGCACAAGACTATGCCAGTCGCCAAGACCTGCTAACCCATCTGACGACTTACATTCGGGCAGCGGTCCCGTTCATCAGTGATGATGTCATGCATCGGCTCGAAGGCATGATATCCAATCGTCAGGCCTTCGGCATCTCGGGCTTACTGATTCTCTTTCTCACCGCCGGCTTTGTGTTCCGATCCCTCGAACTTGCTTTCAGCCGCGTGTTTCAATCCCCCCGGCGTTCCATGGTAACTTCCCAATTGCTGTTCATTGTTTTTCTGTTCGGCATTGGCCTGCTCTTTCTGGCCGTTCATTACATTGGCGTACTCAGTTCTACTTTTTACTCGGCGCGGGATCTGCACTTTAGCCAACGCTGGGAGGGTTTTCTTGGCGCCCATGCCATCCTGCGCGCCGCCATCACTTTGCTTACCGCCAGCGCGGTCTTCCTGATCTTGCTGCTGTTCTTCTGCAAAGAGCGCGTACGCTTCAAGTATGCCTTGTGGGGCGGCGTGGTCTTTTCCTTGTTCTGGATGGTGGCCATCAAACTATTCGGTTACTATTTGACCCACGTGGCGCGCTTCAGTCTGCTTTACGGTTCGCTGGCCACTTTGGCCATCATCGTGGTCTGGATCTTTTACTCGGCCTGTATCTTACTCCTGTGCGCGGAGTTCACCTCGGTGCTGCAGCAGAGACTCCTGAAGACCAGCGAAAACCCAGTCGAGACGTAAAGGCCGCATAGCGGGGAAAGGCTTCCCACTCATCGATCAGGCCTTGGTATTCGGACGCAAAACCCAAGCTAAAGAAATCGGTCAGCCAGTAGTCGAAACCAATGGCCGCGGAAATGCCCAGCCCGGATTCAGCCGCCTGCTCCTCGAAGTCACGCGCCAGCCAGCCAAGTTTGACCGAGACAAATGGCACAATTTTCAGAACATCGATGCGATACAAGAAACCGATCCCGGCATAAGCCTGGTCGTATGCTCGTCCATCGCCAATAAAATGTGAGTTCCAGCCCGCGCCCGCGCTCAATGACAGGGTCTCGGTCAAACCAATATCCAGAAACATCTGTAGGCCAAAACCGTCCTTTTGATCGGCCCGAAAGGTCGAGGCATAAACCGGCCCCAAACCGGCCGCTACCCCAGCAGCCTCGCCTCGAGCAATTTGCGAGCATAGCAGCCAAAGTAGCCCGTAAAGAAAGACAATTTTTCCATTCCTCATCATCCCATGGTAGCCACGGTCAGAGGCCAGAAGCAAGCCCTGGCCAAGCCACGGTTTTGTTTGACAGAGATAGCTCACTGATCTAGTGTACCGCCTTGATTTTACAACGGGCATCAGAACCTAACCCAGCCCGCGGAGGCAGCCCTTGGCCCGCAAAACTTTGAGACAAGAATTGAAGGAACCGGACGAGTTCCACACCCTTACCTACAACGCCATGCACTGGATTCAGCAGCAAAAATCCATCTTGATCGGCGCAGCGTTGGCCATCGCCGTGATCATTGTGGGCGTTTTTGCCTGGCAGTGGTACGCCGAGTCAAAAGAGACCAAGGCGTCGATGGCCTTTATGAAGGCCAGGGAAATCATGCAAGCGCCGGTGGTCGATGCCTCGGAAGAAGATGCCGAGGCACCAAAGGTAAAGGGTTCCTACCCCAACGAGGAAGAGAAAAATCGCGCGGCCATTGCCGAGTTCGAGCAGGTGATCAAGAATCATGGCTCGAGCCGAAGCGCCAAGTTGGCTACCTTCTTTATTGGCGACAACTACCTCAAACTCAAAGAATACGATCAGGCCATCGCGCAATTGCAAAAGTACCTTGGCAGCGAGGGGCTTGATGCCCCCATGTCGGTCTATGCCTTAGAAGCAATTGCTTCTGCCTACGAGGCCCAGGGAAAATTCGATGAGGCCCGTCAGCAGTACCAGCGCCTTAGCGAACCTCCGCTCGACTGGAGTGCCGACAGCGGTCTGTACCACTTGGCCCGCATCGAGCAATCGCAGGGCAACAAGGAAAAAGCGGTTGAACTCTTCAACGCTCTCTTGGAGAAACACCCCGAGACCAAGTTCCGCCGAGAAATCCAAGAGCGTCTGAACGAACTTCCCAAAGCGAAAACACCAGAAGAGACCGCCGTCAAGGCAGTCAAGGCTGCTAAAGCAGCTCCGGCCCCGGTAAAAGAGCCCGCCGTCGAAGCCCCCAAGGCTGCCCCGGCCCCGGTGAAGAAGCCCGTAGTTGAGGCCCCCAAGGCTGCCCCGGCCCCGGTGATGAAACCCGTAGTTGAGGCCGCCAAAGCTGCCCCGGCCCCGGTGAAGAAGCCTGTAGTTGAAGCCCCCAAAGCCGCTCCGGCCCCGGTGAAGAAACCCGCCGCTGAGGCCCCCAAGGCTGCCCCGGCCCCTGACCAAAAACCCGCGC
>JAUVBB010000050.1 GCA_030591445.1 Deltaproteobacteria bacterium
AGCGTCCGGCCGCATCGAGCGCCACGGTCAAGCATCCGCGTGGCTCGAGCACCATATCGACGCCTTACAACTACCATTACAAGAAAGACCGTCGGGTTACCTTCACCCCCGATCAGCCTGGCCAGTACATCTTGAAACTGAGCGCCAAGATGGTCTTTGCCGATGACTTGTACCCGGAGAAAAACACCGCCAGCGTGCAACTGACGCTCAATGCCGAAGGCGAGCCCCAAAGTGGTTGCGCTACCGCCGGTGCGGGAAACTTGACTGGATTGTGGCTTTTTGCCGGACTGGCACTGCTCATTCGGAGACGCCAGTCATAACGTTTACCTAACAAACCTTCCCAACCCCCTGTATCGAGGAGGACCCGCAAGGGTCCTCCTTTCTTTTGTCTCTATTGGGTGACTATCAATTACCCCGGACTGAAACCCAGATGTTTCAAATGAGCGAACTGAAATCTCTGCAAATTTTACTAAGTTATAATTTAACAAATACTTAGCCAAGTAACTGTGCCTGGCATGTTACATGCATCTCTTAGAAGTTGGAAAGAGGAGGAATATAAAATGAAAAAGAAAATGCTAGTGGTCATGATGGGAATCGCGGCATTGATGTTTTCCCTGCCGGTCATGGCGGATCAGGCGCCAGGTGAGTGCACGGGTGGTTTGTGTGGTACGCCCAATGAGTCCGGAGGCGGTTGTGGTTGTGGCTGTGGCTGTGGTTGCGGCAGTATTTTGATTGCCAACACCGACTTGGGTGACACCTATCAGTACGCCGATGATTTCGACGAAGACGGCATCGAAGACGATTTCGACAATTGCCCATTCATGGCCAATCTGGATCAGGCTGATAGCGATGGCGATGGGAGCGGTGATTCCTGCGACAACTGCGCCAATTCCGCCAATGAGTACCAATTGGATGCCGATGGCGATCTTCTGGGTGATGCCTGTGACCCGGACATCGACGGCGACTCGGTGGAGAATCTGGTCGATAATTGTCCGCAAATTCCCAACCTCACCCAGGTCAACGTCGATGCTGACGAGATGGGCGATGCTTGCGACCCCGACATCGACAACGACGGCTGGTTGAACATTGAGGACAACTGCCCCTTCGTGGCCAATGCCGACCAGCTCGACACCGACCCCAATCATTTCGGTGACGCCTGCAACTCGGATCTAGACAACGATGGCGTCCAGGACTTTGTCGACAACTGCCCGCAAGTGGCCAATCCGATGCAGGCCAATGCCGACGGCGATCTCATGGGCGACTTGTGCGACGCCGACATGGATGATGATGGTTTGCTCAATGTCACTGACAACTGTACCACTGTGATCAACGCCGATCAGTCGGACGCCGATCGCGACGGCATGGGTGATGTCTGTGATGCCAATGGTTATTGCTTCGTAGTGGATCGCGGAGACACTTGCCTGGATCCGGCCAGTGCTTTCAGCGTGTATGCCGGGGCCGATCGTGAGGTTAGCACCAGCGAGGCCACCGCGTTGATGATGTGGGCCAATCGTGAGAACCGGGCCCTGGAATACGAGTGGACCCTGATGGAACGCCCCGAGGGATCGAGCGCCACTATTTCGCATCCGCGCGGCTCGGCCACTCTGTCGACGCCTTATAACTACCATTACAAGAAAGATCGCCGGGTAGAGTTTGTGCCCGATCAGCCCGGCGAGTACCTGTTGAAACTCAGCGCCAAGCTGGTCTTTGCCGATGACCTGTACCCAGAAAAAAAGGTTGCCAGCGTGCAACTCAAACTCACCGCCTCTGGTGAGCCCAGTTCGGCTGGTTGTGCTACCGCCGGCAAGGGCAACTTGGCAGCAGCAATATGGCTGATGATCGGCCTGATGTGGATGGCTAGACGCAGGTCGTAAATTCATACCCAGTACCTTCCCACCCCCTGTAAAAAGGAGGGCCCATTTAGGGTCCTCCTTTTTTTGTCTCCCTTCGGCGACAATCTTCTTCCTGGGTGAAACACTTGAGATTCACTGCTGGTCGAGTTCGGAAGGGTGGCCAGGTGAAATATTTATCAAAACCGCTACTTATGCATTTCGCGTCGGCTGGCATGTTCGCTGCACTAGGTAATGAGTGGAAAAAGGAGGTGTAAGATGGACAGAAAACTTCTCTATGTAGCGGTTGGCATCGTGGTGATGCTCTTTGCAGTTCCTTCGATGGCGGAGGAGGCACCCGGGGAGTGCACGGGTGGCTTGTGTGGTACGCCGGACGAATCCGGTGGCGGTGGTTGCGGTTGCGGTTGTGGTTGCGGCAGTATTCTGATTGCCAACACCGACCTGGGCGATACCTATCAATACGCCGATGACTTCGACGAAGATGGTATCGAGGATGATTTCGACAATTGTCCCTTTGTCGCCAATCTGGACCAGGCTGACGCCGACGGAGACCAGGCCGGCGATACCTGCGACAATTGTGTGGGCACGGCCAATGAACTTCAATTGGACGCTGACGGCGATCATCTTGGTGACGCCTGCGATCCGGACATCGACGGCGATTCGATTGAGAACCTGGCCGACAATTGCCCCGCGATTCCCAATCTGACCCAGTTAAACACCGACGCCGATCTCCTGGGCGATGCTTGTGACCCGGACATCGATGACGACGGCTGGTTGAACATTGAAGACAACTGTCCCTTTGTCTCCAATCCCGACCAGCTCGACACCGACCCCAATCATTTCGGCGACGCCTGCAATTCGGATTTGGATTCCGATGGGGTACAAGACTTCGTCGACAATTGCCCGCAGGTGGCCAATCCGACCCAGGCCAATGCCGATGGCGACATCATGGGTGATTTGTGCGATGCCGACATGGATGATGACGGTTTGCTCAATACCGCCGACAACTGCCCGACCGTGCTCAATGATGACCAAACCGACGCCGACCGCGACGGCATGGGTGATGTCTGTGATGCGAATGGTTATTGCTTTGTAGTGGATCGCGCCGATACTTGCCTGGATCCGACCAGTGCTTTTAGCGTGTATGCTGGCGCCGATCGTACGGTCAGCACCGGGGAAGCCACGGCCTTGCTCATGTGGGCCAATCGCGAAAACCGGGCGCTGGAATACGAGTGGACCCTCATGGAGCGTCCCCAAGGATCGAGCGCGACCATCGGCCATCCGCGCGGCTCGGCTACTCTGTCGACGCCATATAACTACCATTACAAGAAAGATCGCCGAGTGGAATTCGTGCCAGATCAGCCGGGCGAGTATCTCTTGAAGCTGAGTGCCAAGCTGGTGTTTGCCGATGACTTGTATCCCGAGAAGCGTCTTGCCAACATCCAGCTTCGGATTACCGCTGATGGTGAGCCTACGGCCGCCGGTTGTGCCACCACTGGAGTCGGCTCGGTTGGCAGCCTGTGGTTGCTGCTTGGCCTGGCTTTACTCGGACGACGACGACGATAGCATGGACCTATAAAGTAGAAACCAAGAGGGCCCCGATTCGGGGTCCTCTTGGCCTAATTGTGGAAAAAATGTCAGAACCTGTCACAGAAGTGCTTCAGTAAAGCTTCCAGAACAAGGCAATTTAAATCTGGGTGGGGGAAATCCATAGCGATATCAGTGCCGATTTTTCGCGCCCCAGCTGAGCGATGTGGCACGGAACTTGTAGTAAATACTTCCAGACTCGGCATCCCATTTTGGAGGTCTCTTGCTTTTGTCCAAATGGATCAGTGATAATAACCAGACGGTGACATCATTTTACCGTTTTTGCTGGATGGAGGTTGATATGGATTCCAGGAAAGCTTTCATGACTCTTTTGCTGGTCGGGGCGTCATTATTTTGGCTACTTGGCTTGGCGGCTTGTACCGATAGCAATGTGGAAGTGACCGACACCATGATAACTCCGGAAGTGGACGATCAGCTCATCATCAGCGGTGAGGTTTGCACCGATCCGCCGGAAGATTCTGACTTCCCGGTCAAGATTATGTTTATTATTGATTCGTCTGGATCCATGCAGCAAACCGATGAGGGTGACCAAAGGGTAGAGGCGGTCCGCCAGGTGGTTCGGCGCTATGCCAATAACCCCCAGGTGTATTTCAATATCATTAAGTTCAACGGTCGAGTGTCGGTGCTAACCCCCGGTGGTTTTGTCCATTTGACCGGCAATGAGGCCGAGGTTTTCGGGCCCCAGGGTTTGCTCGAGGCCGATTCCATGACCGATTATCAGGGAGCCCTGGGCGTGGCCTATCAGGAACTGCTCAACGACATGATGGCGGTAGCCAATGGCTCGGGCGGTTTGCCCGAACTGACCCGCAGCAAGTACGTGGCCATCTTCTTCTCCGATGGTACCGCCGATCCGGTCTGTTACGGCTGTGTCACCGAACCAAGCACGCACCCGCGCTACTCTTCCGAATGTAGCGAAGATTTGCACGTGGTTTGCACTCTGATGGATGAAATCGTGCTCGACATGCGTTACCGGGAACCGGGCATGTTCCCCATGCTCGAGGGCGGGGCCGACTACAACCACAACTATCAAATCTTCCAACTGGTGGATGCCATGATGGACTTGAAAGAAAGCTTCCATGTGGGCGAGATGCGTATGCACACGGCTTTTCTCTATTGCCGCGATCAGTTCGGCAATCCGACCTCCGGGCTTTGCGAGGCCGCCGAGGCAGCCTACAACCTCGATCCCGATCGGGGTCGCGCCTTGCTACGCGAGATCGCCAACCGCGGCAACGGCACTTTCCGCGATTTCACTTCGGGCCAAGATGTTAATTTCCTCAAAATCGACTACACTTCCATCTAGCGTTCCTACGCCGCCAAGAACTTGGTGGTGACCAATGTCAGTGCTTTTCCGGGCGGAGATCAGTACCTTCCTGACTCCGATGGGGACGGGGTTGATGACAACACCGAGATGCGGGAAGGCACCGATCCGCTGCTGAGTGATAGCGATCACGACGGCTACCAAGATTTTATTGAACTCAAGCGGATCAGCGGTGGCTTCGATCCGCGCGATGCCTCCCGGCCGGACGAGCCCTGCACCGAACGACAGGATTCCGACGGTGATGGCCTGCGTTTTTGTGAAGAGGCCTTGTACAAGACCGACGACAAACTGGTTGACACCGACGCCGATGGTTTCCCCGACCGCATGGAAATTCTGATGGGGACCGATCCCTTGCGCAACGACACCATGGAGGACCTCGACTCGGACGGCAGGCGCAACTCGGACGAATTGCTTTTCCATACCCATCCCAGCCGGGCCGACGAACGGCTTTGGGATGATCGCCGTTACTGGTACGAAATGTGGTCGGTGGCGGACGAGCTCCAAGATCGCCAATGCTATGGTTTCGAGATTCGCCACCTGACCCTGGTTACCACCAAGGATCGGGACGGACCCGGCAGTCGGGGCCACAACGATATCCTGTTATGGTTTGATCAGAGTTCCTATGACGATCCCTTGGATCCGGGCCGCTTCAAAGTGGCTTGTGCGCGTGCCCAATACATTGCCCCGGACTACAAGATTCCGCCCCGCGGGCAAGTGACCCTGACCAACGAGGATTTCGTTGATCCGGCTTACCTCGACCTGAGTTTTTCGGGATCGAGTTGCATCAGCGGCGAAGAAGACTAGAGTTTGCAAATCAATCTTCAATGGGAGGTTCCATGAACCGCCGTTTCTATCTCGGCCTTTGTTGTCTCTGGCTGACCGGACTTTTCCTGTCCGCTGGTTTGAACGGATGTACCGACGTCGATATCTTCGAGACTCCCGGGATCGGTACCGGGCAGAAAGACGACAAGTTGAAGATCAAGGGTAGTTTCTGCACCGAGCATCCGGACGAGCTGAAGTTTCCGGTCAAGATTATGTTCATCATCGATTGTTCGCAGAGCATGATTGTCACCGACCCGCAACCGACGCCCAACGATTTCCCCGGCCGGGTGCAGGCGGTGCTCGACGTGGTGCAGAAATTCCGCAATGATCCGGGCGTCGCTTTTGCCATTCTGCGTTTCGAAGCCGCGGCCAATGTCGCTACCCAGGCCGATACCAATGGCGACGGCGTGGCCGATGTGTTCGGTTTTGTCAACGACTTGCCCTCTTTGCTACGGGCCATGAACTCCCTGGTGCAAGCCGGTGGCAATACCAGTTACCAGGCGGCCCTGGGTTTGGCCGAAGCCACCCTGGCCATGGACATGAGCGGTTCCAGCGTGGATGAACGGGCGCGGACCAAGTACGTTGTCATTTTCTTGTCGGATGGACTGCCTTATCCGCAGGATTTCGATGATGATACCAACACCCCGCACAGCATCACGCGTTCCCTGCGGGAGATGATGAACCTGCCCAAGCGTTTCGATGTGTCTGACTTCAGTTTTCACACGGCCTACCTGTCGGTCAACACACCCATATACGTCAAAGAGGAAGCCGAGGGCCTGCTCAAGGACATGGCCGAAATCGGCGGTGGCACCTACCGCAACTTCGAAAACGGCGAGGAGATCAACTTCCTCGACATCGACTATACCTCCATCAAACGCATGTATTCGATCAAGAACGGCGCCTTCATGGTTTTCAACGCCAATGCTCACCCGGCCGGGAATAAGGCCGATTCCATCGATACCGATGGCGACGGTTTGATCGATTTGCTAGAAGAGGAATTGGGCACTTCGGTGGGCAAGCGCGACACCGATGGGGATGGCTTCAACGATTTGCTGGAATACAACCTGCGCCGCTCCGGTTTCGACCCGCTCGACGGCAACGATGCCGATTGTTCCCTGGCGCTGGATCGGCTCGACCGCGACGGTGACGGCCTGCTTGATTGTGAAGAGCGCTTTATCGGTACCAGCCCCGATCTGTTTGACACCGACGCCGATGGCTTGCCCGATCCGGTGGAATTTCGGTCCGGCACCAACCCGGTTTGGGCGGATGCCGATGTCGACATGGACTTCGATGGTTCGCCCAACGGATCCGAGGTCACCTGGCACACCAACCCCACTCTGAACGACGCCGCGGTTTTCTCGAAGCTGGCCTATCGCTACAAGTTCCAGCGCCTGCCCGGCATCTTCGAGAGCCGGGTGTGTTACGACTTTAGCGTGGAGAATATCACCCTGGTGGGCACCCGCCCGCGCGCGGCTGGTGCCCCGCAAGGTTACAACGACATCATGGTCTATGCCGGCCAAGTTCCCCAGGACGATCCGGACGATTACGGTACCTTCCGGGTGGCCTGTGCGCGCACCCGCTACATTCCGCGCTACCCGGAGCCGGATATCAAATACCCGCCCAGCGGGGTGGTGAGATTTGAACAAAAAGATTTCAAGCGTCCGGTGGCCTCGCGCTGTTCTTCGGACGAGGAATGCCGGCACCATGTCTGCGATCCGCGCCAACAAGTCTGCCTGGCGCCGGTGGGCGATGTCTGTGACCCAGACATGCCTTGTCCCAATTTTAGCTGTGCAGACATCGACGCCACCGGCCAGGGAACCTGCACTTCGCCGGTGCAAGTCTCGTGCCTGCAAACCAGCGACTGCCCGCCCTTTCCGGTGAATGAGGCCACTGGTTTGTGTATGGACGCGGCCGGCTCCAGCCCGGATCCGGTCACCGGCGTGTGTCCGATTCGCTCCTGCATTCCCCAATACTTTACCTGCTCGGCCACCAGCCCCTGTCCGCCCGATGGTGACTCCAACCCGGTCAATGATCCAGAGTGTTTGGCGGGCTTCTGCCGCAAGCCCTGCACCGATGCGGCCGATTGCAATCCCGGCGAGACCTGCGATCCGGATCGGGACGAGGAATATTCTTCTTGCTCGCTTGATGCCGATTGCCCCGGGGCGGGCCTGGTCTGTGACAGCGGACGCTGTTTGGCCACCTGTACCCTGGACAGCGATTGTCCGGCCCCGGGCGATACCTGTGACAGCGGTTTGTGTATCCGTCACCATTGCGTGGATCATCATGGTGGTTCCTGCGTCGGCGTGCCCTGTGGCGGCGACGCCGATTGCCCGATCCAACCCTGTGACCCCGAGCTGGGCCGTTGTCTGGAGAAACCTTGTCTCGACTCTCGTGACTGTCCCCACCAGGAATGCGAAATTGTCCTGGGCTTCTGCATGGGCGTGATCTGCGAGGAAAATATCGATTGCCGGGGGGAACGCGGTTTTACTTGCAACGACGTGGTGGGTGATCCTTGCGATCGAGACATCGACTGCCCCTTCGATTTCTGCACCCTGGAAAGCCGAACATGTGCTTTGGGCGGCGATGTCTGCGTCAACAACCTCGACTGTACCGCCAACACTTGCTCGGTGAGCGTACTGACCTTCTGCCTCGATGCCGCCGATTGTCCCAATGGGGCCGACTGCACCGACGGCCAATGCGTGGGCGATTGCGCGGTCAGTCCCTTTTTATGCAGCGCCGACCTGGACTGTGCCCCCAACTTCTGCCAGACCAGTTTCGTCTGCGCCAACGATCCCGACAAGGGATGTGTCACCTCTTTGGATTGCCCAACCACCTTCTGTCGAGCGGACAACAGTTGCCTCAACGACGACACTATCGCCTGCGATCCGGCCACCGAAAACATCGACAACAATTGCCAGGTGGGCATGTGTCATCGCCAAGACAACATGGGCTCCTGCGACACCTTGGCCCAGGAACCCTGTTCCAGCAGCGACGACTGTCCGCCCTACCGCTGCAACGTGTCTTTGAACGAGTGCTATTACCCGGTGCAGGTCTCTTGCCAGGTGGATGCCGATTGTCCGGAGACGGGCATGGTGTGCGCGGCCAACGGCTTTTGTCTCATGAATTGCAACTCTGACGCCGACTGTCCGCATACGCGTTGCCAGGGCCTGTGTGTGCCGCAAGACCCGGCCAAGCGCCGGCGTTGTACCGACTGGTTTGATGCGGAAAAAGACTGCAAGTTGTTCGATAGCGCGCAGAATCTACCCGCGGGTCCCTGAGCGATCCCGCTGGCTGTGAACGAAACCCATGCCGACGAGGGCAATGTGATGACGCTAAAAAAAAGTTTCCCGATCTTATCGAGTGTGATTCTGTCTCTGGCTTTGTGCACTTGTGGTACGTCCGAGGACAGCAACTCTGATGGCGGCGATGACGTGGACGGGGGTATCGATGTTTGCCAGCGCGACGATTCGCAGAAGGGTTCTACCGCCACCGAGTGGCAGTTGGTGCCCGACGGCGAACCGGCCAGCGGTTATATCTGTCCCAAGAGGGACGTCGACCATTACTGGTTCGAGGTGACCCAGCCGCGCTCCATCGTTGATGTTAGCTTGTCGAACAATGTATTGGCTTCTACCGTTCAGCTTTGTTTTGATATCTACAAGCAGGGCGAAGATATTCGCTACGGCGGTGAATGCGATAACGACAGCACTGACGGCAAGACCAACTTGAACTCCACCTGGTACTTAGAAGAGGCGGGAACCTATTTCATCGAAGTGCGCGACGATCGCGGTGATACCGAAGATTCGCGGGTGCTGAACAACTACCTGCTCAGCATTGGGGTGGTCCAGGACAAAGACGAATACGAGCCCAATGACAGTGCGGCCCAGGCCAAGACCATCGCCGGCGGCCAGGGCTACCTTTCCTATCGCGAAGATGAGGATTGGTACAAAGTTGACGTTAGCTCGGCCGGCCAGATCATGCTGTTGGAGCTGACCAACAGCGCAAAAACCGAGGTGGATCTGCGCTATGAAGTATTCATGCCCGACGGCAGCACCCGCATCAACGCCGGCGAGGATACGGACGGGATGAATGGCGACAACACCTACTTGCACGACTCCTTGGCCCTGGCCGAGGCCGGCACCTACTATATCAAGATCTCCGATATCAACGGCGACGATGCTGATCTCGACCTCGGTTACAGCTTAAGCGTCAGCACTCGGAACAATCCCGATGCCCGTGATAGCTCTGGGACCGGAAACGAAGAGTGGGCCCAGGCCACGCCCATCACCAGCGGGTCGACGATCACCGGGGCCTATCTGGCTACTCGCGGCGACGACGACTGGTATGTAATCGAATCGCCCGGGGTCGATGACGTACACCCGGCCTTGTTGGAAATCGATCTGGTTTTCCCCAACGCCAGTCCCATTGAGCCGGTCATCAACTTGCTGGTGGCAGACCCGCATACGCCTTGTACCGCCGGCGATGCTTGTGGCGAATTGGTCAGCACCTGCTCGGGCTGCAACAATGATATCGAATGTTTGAAGGCCCAGTGTCCCTCGCACGAGTGCTTGACCCACCTGAGCAAGTGCAAGGGCAGCGGCGAGTGTCTCAATGGCGGTTCCTACTGGGGCTGCGGGGTGACCAGTCTGTTTATGTATGGGGTAGAGTGGAGCGAGACCGGCAATGCCAAGCATTTGCACACGGTGGCGCCGATGTACGGCCAGCGCTATTACTTTCGGGTCAGCGATTACCAGTCCAAGCGTTTCGATGCCGACAATGCCTACACCCTGACCATCACCGTGCGCCAGGAGAAAGACACCCACGAAGTACCGCCCAACGGCCTGTACCTGCCCTATATGACCGAGTCTCAGGAGAACGCCAGCCGCAATTGGAACAAGCAGTTGGCCACTCCCATCAATTGCACCGAAAGCGGCGGCGAGATCGTCTGTGGGCCCATCGTGGGCTATCTTTCCTATCGTGGCGATCAGGATTGGTATGTGATGAGCCGCAATGGCGGTGCCGTGGTGCCGGCCGAGCCCGAATCCAGCCCGGCGGAGAAGTCGGTCACGGTGGATTGGGATCTGCAAATCGACTGGTCATTTAACAACGGCAAATCGGGCATGCCCGTAGGCATTTTGGTCGATCCCGGTCGCCAGACCCCGATGGGGCCGGAGGTCACCGCCGGCAGCGGCACCTGGGGAGTTGGCGCGGGCGAATGCAGCTATTTTTGCGGTGAATACCACACCCCGGACAGCTTCTACCTCTGGGTGTTCAACGACACCTTTCGCAAGTACGACTATGAGCATCCTTACAGCGTGACCATTCGCCTGGTGCGGGATTGTCCGGCCAACTGCGGCTACTGCGACGATGATCGTTGCGAGTACGGCTGCCCCACGCCGACCAACCCCGACCCCGAAAGCAACTGCCCGTGATCGCGAGGAGGCATCGATGAGACGTCCGCCAGTCAAGATTGGCCGGGCCGCCTGGGCGGCGCTGCTCTTGGTAGCATCGTGTACCGACACCAACATTTATCACAAGACCATTGAGGTCAATGTTCCTGACTTGGTGACCTTGTCGGGCAGTGTGTGTACCGATGATCCGGCGCAGCGGCAGTTTCCGGTGCGGGTCATGTTTTTGGTCGATACCTATGGCGAGCCTCAGCAGCAGCGACAGTTTGCGGTCGAGGAAGTAATCAATCGTTACGTTACTTCCGAGAACTATTCCTTTGCCATTGTACGTTTCGCCGGTGAGGTCAAGCAGCTGACGCCGGGCTATACCCAGAGCCTGGCCCAGTTGCGCGAGGCCGCGGCCGACCTGGGTTTTGGCGCCGGGGCCTGCGTCTCGGGCCAGTGCCGCGATTGGCTGGGTGCTTTGTCGCTGGCCTCTTCTATTTTTACCGGTGATTTGCTGACCACCAACCCGGGCACGCTTTCTCGGACCCGCTACGTGTTTATTTTCCTGGCCAGCGGGCCACCGGATCCAGCCCTGCTTACCACTGGCGAAGGTTGTGACGAGAAGTGTCGCTTGGTCCAGGCCGTGGAAGATATGGTGGAGTTTGGCAAGGAACAGGGCGCGGCGGAAGTCGCTTTCCATACCGTCCAGGTTGATTCCATCCCCGGCCAGTGCCAGGGCACCGCCGATCCGCGTTTTTGCAATTCCACCACTCCCTGTCCGGCCAACTGCGCCGGCACCGAAGAGTGCATGCTGCCCCAGCGTCTGTGCGCCGACGATCACACGGTGGCTTGCTCTGACAATGACGGTTTTTGCGCCTCCTTGGGGCTAGGCGCCTGTACCGCGGAGAACCTCTGCGATGGCGACTACGCCACCGGTTGTGATGAAGACGCCATCTGTGCTCACCACGGCGTGGGCCGCTGTGAGTTTCCGCGGGTCTGTTCCAATGACCCGACCGCCATTAGTGTGCGCAACGAAGAGTGTTGTCCTACCTATGTTTGCGACGATCCCGCCGGGGTGGAGAACGACCGCGCCGCGAGCTTGCTCACCTCCATGGCTTTCCGGGGCAGCGGCAAGTTTCTGCGTTTTTCCCTCTTTGCCCAGATGGGTTTTACCGCGCTTGATTTTGCCACCAACCAAAGTGTCTTTGTCAAAAAGGCATTCATGGTTACCAACATCAATGCCAAGTCGATCGGAGGCGAAAACCTACCCGATAGCGATGGCGACGGCATGAGCGATTGGGAAGAACGGTGCTATGGAGAGATGTTGGCCGGAGAATGTACCTATGTGATGAGCTGTAAATGTATCGAAGATGTTTGGAGCGCAGCCAACCCGCTGGGCACGGATACCGATCCCACCCTGGCTGACACCGACGAAGACGGAATAAACGATTTACTGGAGATGCAATTTGCCACCGTCAATCTCGATCCCTTGCGCATGGATTTACCGCAGGCCTGCCATGGTCTGGAGTTTCCCTACAAGGATCGCGACGGCGATACCCTCAACGATTGCGAAGAGAAGCTGTTGGGTACCGACTTGTCTTTGTTCGATTCCGACCGGGATGGCTATCCGGATATGATCGAATTCCGGGTGGGCACCAACTACCTGCAGCCGGATCATCTCAAAGACACCGACATGGATGGTTTGAAAAACGGGCAGGAGCTTGAGCTTCATCTCGATCCGCAGTCGAACGACATGAAGGCGCGTTCCGGGGCCGCTTATCGTTATCGCGTGATCGATGAAGGGCTGCGCATCGTGCCTTTTGTTACCCAACCGGGCATGTTGTTTCCCGGGCTCGAGCTAACCGATGTCTCCGGTCGTTCGACCAATGGTGCCTGGACCATCCATTACTACCCGGCCGGCTCCCGGCGCGAAGATGGTTCCGTGCGCGACAATCCCACCATGGCCTGGTCTGATCCTTCCAGTGGGGTGCCTGGCTCCGAGGTCGATATCATCGGTAGCGGAACCTATCTGGTCTACGCCGGTTGTGCTTGCGTCAAAGACTGCGCCGCGGAATGTGCGGCCGACCAATGGTGTAATCCCAACACCGGTACCTGCGAGCCAGATCAGTGCGAACGCATCTTCTGTGCCGCCAACGAGAAGTGCGATTCTTCTTCCGGTCGCTGCCTGCCAGATTGCACGCTTTCGGAATGCGATCTGGGCCAAAGTTGTGACCCGCTGCTGGGGACCTGCCTGACCGATCGCTGCCTGAACTTGAGTTGTCCCGCGGGCATGGATTGCGATCCTGAAGCCGGGGTTTGTACCGAGACTCCCTGTCAAAGCTGGTCTTGCCCCGACGGCATGCGTTTGGACGAGAACCAAAAACCGGCCTGGGTAACAGTCAAGGTAGACGAGAGTCAATTGCCGCTTTCCGGTTTTTGGTGCGATGGCTCGAAAGACAATGAACCCTGCCTGACCGATTCGGATTGCCCGCAAAACACCTTCTGCCGCATTCGCGAATCGGTGGTGGTCGGCGTGGCCAACAAAAACTGCATTAGCTTCAAGGTCAAGAACGTCAAATTGGTCGAAACCTTAGAGACGGTGCCCGGCTTCGGTGCCGGCTACAATAACATTTTCGTTTATTTTGCCCAGACCCCGCTGGACAATCCTTATGCCTACTCGATTTTCCGGGCCGCCCTGGTGACCATGAAGTTCCTCGACGGGCAAAAAGAGCCGGATTGGGCCGAGATTCCCCTCGGCGACGGCGATTTCTTCGCCATCCAGGAAAAATAACCTAGAATATTGACCGCAGAACCATGCCAAGGATACCATAGACTCATGCATACCCTCTTCTCACTGACAAGTGCCCTGTCCGTATTTCTGCTCCTGCTGGTTCCTTTTTTCTCTGCTTGCGGCGATTCGGGTTCGGCCTGCGGCGAAGGCAACGACGGCGTTCCCAATATCATTGACGAGGACGATAACTTCGACAGCTTCTGGATCGGACGCCTGGCGGTGAGTGATATGAATGTGCTGTCCGGATCGGACCCAAACCACGTGACCCAAGTGCAGGCATTTTTCCGGGACATGGTCGACTACCAGGTGGAACTGGCTGCCCGCCAAGAGGATTTTACTACCGCCTGCTTCATTTACACCAGTCTGCCGGTGACCACAGGCGAACAGCATGAATTGACCGCGAGCAAGGTAACCGTCGGCGGCCTGGTGGGTGGGGATCTGGTCATGGAGCCGGTCGGGGAGCCGCCCCGGATCGGTGTCGAGATTCTGCCGGGCCGTGCTTTTTTGGATGACACCGTTCGTTTCCAGGTGGAATCGGGAGTCGGGGCGACGGATTTCCCCGCTTTCCAAGACACCTTGGCCACGCCCGATCCGGTGGTGCTCACCCAACTGGGTGACTTGACCAACCCCGATCTCACCAGCCGGCCCTCGATCGGCATTGATCTCTTGCGCCAGGATCCGCTGCAGGTGCAGTGGGAGGCTGGCAACGGCGATGTGATCGAGTTCAAACTCATACCGGGGGAAGGGTCTGATACTCCCTATGGCAAACTGCGTTGTATCACTTTCGACGATGGTTGCCTGGAGGTTCCGGCCGCGGCTATCAACTACCTCTCGGCGGACATGGCGATTAATTTTCAGCTGAAAATCGAGCGCCAAAACTACGCGCTGCACTCCGTCGTGGAAAACGGTGAGACCAAGGGTGTCGCCATCGTTAGCGTGAGTTCGGTGTTGGAAGGGACTGTGTTGCGCTAGCAGCGGCCAGGTAGGTGAGTGACGTGAATTGGAGAAGAATCACAGTTTCCGGACTTTTGTTGTTGGCGCTGACCGCTTGCGGAGTGGATGAAGGTGATTTTATTGCCGGGGCGAAATTTGACCCTTGTGAATCCAACATTCCTATTTGCCAATATACGGCCGGTTGTGCCATGGGCGAGAGCAAGTACATCGAGGGGGATTTTCCGGGCTACGTCAACTTCCTGGTGACCACCCCGGCCGATACCACGGTGGTGGTCAAACTCTTTTTCAAGACCCGCGATCATCCCGGTGAAGACACCGAAATCATTTGGTACGAACCCGGTTGTAACGATTCTTACGAATACCGTAGCGATGGCGATGATATCTTTTCCATCGCCGGCGGTGATCGGGTTTTTGCCCGTGAGCAGAAGCTACGCCAGAAAGGGGATCACTGGATCGAGATCTTCAGCGATGCCCGTACCCATTACTTTGTGCGGGTGGAGCTGAAAACACCGTTGAACTAATCCCCATGCACTCCGGCTCTCTTTCGACTCCACGTTGTACCTATCCCGGCCTGCTGTTTATTGCGGCCGCCACGCTTTTGTGCGAGGTCAGCCTGACTCGCATTCTGTCGGTTAGCCTCTGGTATCATTTTGCCTTCATGGTGGTAAGCACGGCCTTGTTCGGCTTGGGTTTTGCCGGCGTGGTATTGGCGCTGAGAAAAGACGCCCGTAAGATCTCCACCCGTTTGCTGGCTTTTGCTTCCCTGGGTACCCCGGTGGCTTTTGTCTTGGGCTATGCGCTGTATAACTTGGTACCCTTCGAGCCCTTTTCCCTGGGTACCGATCCCTGGCAGTGGGTGTATCTGCCGCTTTCTTACCTGGCGGTGACCTTGCCCTTTTTTTTCTCGGGCCTCACCATCGCCGGCTTGCTGACCCGGCATGCCCATGCGGTACATCGCTTGTACTTGTTCGATTTGGTCGGGGCGGGGGCGGGGTCACTGATGGCGGTGTTTTCCTTGCCCGTCTTCGGTGGTTCGGGCACCATTTTTTTCTCGGCGGCCCTGGCGGCCCTGGGCGCGGCCTTCATCTGCGCCGAGCAGGGCCGGCGCTCGGTGATCGCGGCCGCGGTCATCGGCGTGACTCTGCTGGCACTTACCCCCCTGGCCGAGCGCTTGGTGCCGGTGCGGATCAGTTCCAACAAAGTTTTTGGCAAGGTGTTGGCCGATCCGGATAAAAATCTTTTTACCGCCTGGAACACTATTTCCCGGGTGGATGTCATTCGTTATCATGATCGGCGGGGCCAGGAACATCGCTCCATTCTCATCGACGCCGGTACGGCTTTGACCCGACTGGCTCACCCCAGTGAGCCCTTGGCTGCCCTGACCCCCACCAAGGGGGACGAGGCCTGGTTCTATCGGCTTTTTGACCGGCCGCTGGTCTTGGCCGTGGGTTCCGGCGGCGGCCGGGAAGTGTTGATGGCTTTGGCCAATGGCGCCGAGCGCGTGTTGGCCGTGGAGATCAACCCCACCATCAACTGGTTGGTGAGCGAATACATGGCCGATTTCACCGGCTTCTTGTATCGGGATCCGCGGGTGACCGTGGTGACCGACGAAGCCCGCAGCTTTCTACGGCGCATGACCGAGCGCTTTGATGTGATTCATTGTCCGCACACCATCTCCAACGCGGCCCTGTCCTCCGGTTCCTTGAGCCTGGCTGAAAACCATTTGTTGACCCTGGAGGCCTTTGCCGATTACTTCGATCACTTATCGGCCGACGGCGTCCTGCTCTTTACCCGACCCGAGGCCCATTTGCCCAGACTGTTCACTACCGTGCGCGCGGTGTTCGAAGCGCGGGGCCTGAAGCACTTGGCGCAAAGTGTCATGGCCTGGCGGCAGCCGAGCGCGGGGCAAAGTTTCTACGGCGGTTTCGCTCTGCGCCTACGGCCATTTACTGCCGAGGAAGTGACGGCATTTGCGCAAGTACTGAAGCAGAATGGTTTGCAGGCCTTGTATTTGCCCGGGGCTGAGCAGCAGGCACCTTATCCGGAGCTGCTCTCGGCGGCCGATCCCGAATCGGTGTCGATACCCTTTGCCGCCATTGTCCGGCCGGCCACCGACGACCAGCCTTTTTTTAATCAGCGCGTGCCTTTTTCCGAGATTGGCCTCGATGACCTGGCCGGCGTGTTCAGCCGTGGCCAAGGCGGACGCCTGGCCCTGGAAGATCGGCCGGTGGCCGAGTCGGCCTTGCTGGTGCTATTGCTCGAGACCCTGATTGTCTCGCTGCTTTTCATTGTGATCCCGCTCATGATTTTCAAACGCCGGGCCCTTTCGGGACAGGGCCGTCTGCGCACCCTGCTGGCTTTTGCCGCCTTGGGGATGGCCTATATCGTAGTCGAGGTAGGATTCATCCAGCGCTTCAATCTGTATCTGGGCCGCCCGGTGGTGGTTTTCTCCACGGTCTTGGGTAGCTTGCTGGTGCTGTCCGGCTTGGGCAGTGCCTATGCCCGTCGATTTACCGGGAGTGGGGCCGCTTTGCGGGCTTGCTTGGTGGCGGCTTTGGTGGCCACGGTTACGGCACTGGTGGTTCCCTGGGTGGTGGCCACTACCTTGGCCTGGCCGGCCTGGGCTCGGATTTTAACCACGGTGGTGTTGCTCGCGCCGGTGGGTTTTGTCATGGGCATGCCCTTTCCTTTGTGGATTGGCCGGCTGGACTCTTCCTATCCCGAGCGCATTCCCTGGGCTTGGGGGGTCAACGGTTTCGCCTCGGTGGTGGGTTCTATCGGCGCCGTGATTTTGGGCATGACCGCCGGTTTCACCGTGGTGCTCTTTGCCGGCGTGGGTTGTTATCTGCTGGCCGCCTTGGCCACTGGAACCCAAGCGCTTACAAAGGCAGCCCAGGGATCTTGACGCCGGCCCTTCGGGGCATTAAGTTCAAAAGCAAGCAGCCAAGGGGTGGCGAGGCTAGACGATGGGGAAAGAAGAAGATCGGGAAGTTCATGATTGGGTGCAAGCTCATTTTGCCGATCCGGCCAACAACCGAAACCTGATAGCGGTGTTGCTGCGTTTGCAGGAGCAATTCGGCTATCTGCCTAAGAGTGGCCTGCGCGCGGTGGCCGAGGCGGCGGGCCTGTCGCCGGCTTCGGTCTATGGCGTGGCGACCTTCTACAACCAGTTTCGCTTTGTGCCGCCCGGCAAATATCCGGTGAAGGTTTGCATGGGCACGGCCTGTTACATCAAGCAAGCCAAGAAGATCATGGAGCACTTTGAGAAGCGCCTGGAGATCAAAGAGGGGGAGGTGACCGCCGATAGGGAGTACTCCCTGGATCGGGTCGCTTGCGTGGGTTGCTGTACCTTGGCCCCGGTGGCCGTGGTGGGTACTGAAGTTATCGGTGACATGGCGCCGACCAAGGTCGACGGTTTGTTGCTGCAACATCAGCTGAAAAGAAAGGGACCCAAAACGTGATTCCGGTCGATGCCAAAACAGTGTCCGCGCGTTTTGATGCCCTATCCCAGGTGGCCACCAAGGCCTATGCGCAGTTGTTTGACGACCAGGCTTTTACCGTGGCCGTGGGCAGCGCGACTTGCGGCCGGTCGGCGGGCGCCCTGCCGGTCTTGGCTGCTTTCCGCGAACAAATGGAAGCCTCCGGCATTGAGGGCCGGGTAATTGAGGTGGGTTGCATGGGTCATTGTTACGCCGAGCCCATGGCGTTGTTGAAACGGCCCGGTTATCCGCCCCTGATTTATCATCACCTCAATCCCATCATTGCCCGCAACCTGGTCAAAGAATTCTTTGCCGGTGAAGATCCCTTGTTGGAGTATTTGCTGGGTGCCACCGAAGCCAACGAAATGCTTCCCAGCATGTCCGATTACCCTCGCTTTGGCCGCGAGCAACGTCGTTTGTTGGTCCGTTGCGGATTGCACGATCCGGAAGATTTGCCCCAGGCCATGGCCTTGGGTGCTTACGGTGCTCTGGTCCGGGCCTTTACCCTGGGTCCCGAACAAGTGATCGAGCAAGTGCGGCAAGCCGGGCTACGGGGTATGGGTGGCGCCGGTTTTCCCACTGGCGAGAAATGGGCCATGGCGCGGGCCCAAGTCAGCGAGGAAAAGTACATCATTTGCAACGGTGACGAAGGCGATCCCGGTGCCTTCATGGATCGTTGCTTGCTTGAGAGCGACCCGCATGCCGTCATCGAGGGCATGATTCTGTGTGCCTTTGCCGTGGGCGCAAGCCAGGGCTATGTGTACGTGCGCGCCGAGTATCCGCTGGCGGTCGCGCGCATTACCCAAGCGCGCGACCAGGCACGGGCCGCCGGTCTGCTGGGCCAAGATATTCTGGGTTCCGGCCTGGCTTTCGATGTGGAGGTGGCCGAGGGTGCCGGGGCATTTGTTTGTGGCGAGGAGACTGCCTTGATCGCCTCCCTGGAAGGAGCCCGGGGCATGCCCCGCATGCGGCCACCCTATCCGGTGGAGCAAGGCTTGGGCAAAAAGCCCACTGTGCTGGACAATGTAAAAAGCCTGGCCAGTATCGCTCCCATTCTGCAAGAAGGCGCCGAGAATTTTGCCAATGGCGGCACCGATGCTTGCAAGGGCACGGCCTTGTTTGCCTTGGCCGGCAAGGTGGTTAGTCCCGGCCTGGTGGAAGTGCCCATGGGTACTTCCCTGCGTGAGCTGATTTTCGATATTGGCGGTGGCGTGCCCGGGGGCAAGGAGTTCCGCGCGGTACAAATCGGCGGGCCCTCGGGGGGATGTTTGCCCGATAGCGAGCTCGATCTGCCCATCGGCTTTGACTCCCTGCGCCGAGCCGGGGCCATGATGGGCTCCGGCGGCATGGTTATTTTAGATCAAGACAACTGTATGGTTGAGACGGCGCGATTCTTTCTGCGCTTTACCCAGGCCGAGTCCTGCGGCAAGTGTACCTTCTGTCGCATTGGCACCCGGCACATGCTCGACATTCTTACCGCTATCGTGGAAGGCCGGGGCCGCATGGAAGATCTCGACCGGTTGAAGGAATTGGCCCAGGATATCCACGCCGGTTCCTTATGCAACCTGGGCAAGACCGCGCCCAATCCGGTCTTGACCACCCTGCGTTTTTTTCGCGATGAATACGTCGAGCACATCGAACAAGGTCGATGCCGGGCCAAGGTGTGCAATGTAATGACCGCCTATTACATCTTGCCCGACAAGTGTGCCCGTGGCTGTGACGCTTGTGTGGGCAGTTGCCCGGTGGAGGCCATCTTTACCAGCCCCAAGTCGCGCATCAAAGTCATCGATCAGGCTTTGTGCACCAAGTGTGACTCCTGCCGGGTGGCTTGTCCGACCGAATATAATGCCGTAACCACGATTTCGCCCATCGATCAGCTACCGCCCTCGGAGCCGCGACCGCCCGCGGAGACCAAGAAAGAAAAGTCATGAGCGAGGTCAACTTCAGCATTGACGGTAAAACCGTGCACGCGGCCCCAGGCACTAGCTTGCTCTTTGCCGCCCTCGACGCCGGGGTGTTTATTCCCCACCTTTGCGCCATTCGCGAGCAGAATCCACCCAGCGGTGGCTGTCGGCTGTGCTGGGTCGAAATCGAGGGAATGGCCGAACCCGTGCCCAGTTGCAGCCAGACCGTGCGCGAAGCGATGGTGGTGCGCACCCGTAGCCCGGCGGTGGATCGTTTGGTGCGCGCCGGTTTCGAAATGCTGATGTCGGTGCACCGCTTAGATTGCAAGCAATGCCCAGCCAACCGGCGCTGTGCGCTACAGGATATTGCCCGGGCGCGCAAGCTCCCGCTCAAGCCCAAGCACTTGGCCAAGATCGAGCCCGACTTCCCCATCGATCTCAGCCGCGCCGAACTGGCCCTAAATCCCAACCACTGTGTACTCTGCGGCCAGTGCATTCACGTTTGCCGCGACCTGGTCAAAAAAGACATCCTGGCCTTTGCCTTTCGCGGACTCAAAACCGTCATCAGCACCTTCGACGCCCAGCCCCTAGCCGAACAAGACTGTGGCACCTGCACCCGCTGCGCCGACGTCTGCCCGGTCGGCGCCCTATATCGCCCAACAAAATAATTCGATCTTTATAGGCATGGTTGCCAGAACCAAAGGCATTGCCGAGGCATATGCCGTGGGTGCCGTAAGAAAACGTGTGGCCAGGCATAACCCGTGGTTGCCGTAAACAATCGTGTAGCCATGCATAGCCCACCCAGGGCGTTGCCCTGAGCCGTATACACATCGTCGAGGCTGCCATGGTTATTGGCGACCTATCAGCAGACAGGGTGCAAACCAATCTTCCCGTCACCCCGAAATGTTTCGAGACTGTCGATAAATGGATGATCCTTGAAAAAAAGCCGTCATCCCCGAGACGTTTTTGTCGGGGACCCAGGAGGGTGCTTCTCGGTTAGGAATCAAATCAAAAGCTATCTCACATCAAGAACATCAACTGCTGTCTTTGTATGCCTTGAAACCTTGTTTCTTGACGTAGATCTGCCAGGCTAGAGTAAAGGCTCGAACCTGTGCCATCCCTTGCCATATAGACTGTGGACCGGGAGGCCCATCGTGCTTCCGTCCCAAATAGCCTCCAAACTCGGCAACCTTCCTGACGAACTCTTCAAGAGAAGGCTTCCTGGCTAATGCATCGGGATCTCCATCATGCACAATCACCCAGAATGCCTGCCACTCGTCTTCTTCAAAAACAACGTCACAAGGCAACTTGGGACACTCTCTACTCAACTTCATAACGTACAGAACACGCCAGGCCACGATCATGTACAATGCGATGGCTACCTTCGTGCGCTCGTCCTTCTTCAGTTGTAGCTCCTCGATTCTGCATCCAGTCTTCAAAACTTTATGAAAAACCTCAATTTCCCACCTGACCCTGTAAAGCTCTATGATTTCCAAAGCACTCTGGAAATCCGTCACCTCGATGCTCGTTATCAACACCCAGTCAACCGGATCCTGCCCCTTGGGTGGGTCTTTCTCTTTGGCCATCACCACAAAGAAAGACACTTTTGGAAGTTTCTTTCCTTTCCGGTAAGGAGGCCGGATTGTCACCCTCGTGGCGCGAACTTCTAGCTCTGCCGTTCTTGGAGTTCGTATCGTCTTCTTGCGATTGCCCTTCACCTTTTTGTTCTGTGTCTTCTTCTTTAGGGAAACAGTGATGGCGCCAAGCAATGGACTTGCTTCCACCACTTCTCGGACTGTTCGATGTAAGTTATCGTCTTCATCTTCACTGACGTTGGTATCTTTCTCAATTCTGCGATTTTGATTGCTGCGTATCAGCCAGTCAGCTGCCACCTGATCGTTGACCAGTCGCTGGTGCCACTCCTCAAATACTTCGTACACATCGCTCTCTCGATCGGCACAGTTTATCACCTGTGTTTTGGGCACCTCCTGTGCCAGGCTGCATGCTTCCCGATAGCCATCAAGCCATCGGTAACTCTCTTTGTCTTCTATGGGCCTCTGCTTACGCTTTGCACCTTTACCGTGCTCGGCTTCATCTCTTGCGTAGATCTGTGTGTTCCATACCCCCAATACCAACCTCTCTGGTGTGATGAGCAGTTGGTTATGAGCAAAAAATCCTTGCCTGTCCGTGGAGCTCAGTGGCCCCCTGCCTTCCATCTTCGTCTTCTTGGTATAGTCTAGTTCGGTCGTATCTTGGACGAAAAGCACTCGCTTGAACTGCTTGGTGCGCTCTAGCGTGGCATCCTGATGCGGCGCCAGAATGCTAGCCACACTGGTCTTTGCGTTGTTGAAGAAGCGATAGGCACCCATCACCTCCGCTGCGCCTTTGAAAGTCGACTTCACACTGGAATCGGGTGACTCAGAAAGTCTTTCTAAAACCAATTGCATGCGATCGAGCAAACGCGTGTCCCCTAGATCGGCGGTGGCCAACTCCTCTGTGATCCAATCCTTCACCGACCACCACTCGGTATATGCATGTTCCAATTGTTATGCTCCTGTCCCATCGACCATAATGAAACATATTTTCGCGCCGAGAAACAGCTTTATCTGCATGTTTGGTAAAGATTTTTCTGGTTGTCCGCTCAGTCCTAGCCTGGACGATTCGACCTTCA
>JAUVBB010000072.1 GCA_030591445.1 Deltaproteobacteria bacterium
GGCGATGGTAGAGGCCAGGGTGGCCAGCAGGGTGGGTAGCCAGATCGAGGCCGGATCGGTCGAGCCCACCGCCGCGCGGACGCCCATGACCCCGGTGGGCAGCAGGGCCAGGCTGGAGGTGTTGATAGCCAGAAAAAGGCACATGGCATCGGTGGCCACGCCTTTGTTTCGATTGAGCTTGTTAAGTTCGATCATGGCCTTGATGCCGAAGGGGGTGGCCGCGTTGGCCAGGCCCAGCATGTTGGCCCCGAAATTCAAAATCATGGCACTCATGGCCGGGTGATCTTCGGGCACATCCGGAAAGAGAAAACGCATAGGTCTGCGCAGCACGTGGGCCAGACTGTTGAGCAGCCCCGCGTCCTGGACCACGCGCATAATTCCCAGCCACAGCGCCATGATGCCGATGAGACTGATGGCCAGGTCGACTGCTTCTTTGGCGCTTTCGAAAGAACGGATGGTGACTTGTTGCATTTGTCCGGTGAATCCGGCGCACAAAATGGAGGACAGGATGATTCCCAGCCAAATCCAATTCATCATGGAAGTCGACTCCGTTTGAGGCAATGAGTATTTGGCATCTTCTTATTAGTGTCTTTAGGGCGATGGCTGTCAAGAATCTGTTAAGTTCAGAACTTGGTGCCCTTGGGGCTCAGGCGGTATTTTTCGATTTTGGCCAATAAATTGGAACGGCTGATGCCCAGTTGGCGGGCCAGCAGGGACTTGTTGGCGTGGGTGCGGATCAGGCCCTCGCGGATGAGTTCTTTTTCGAGGATTTCGACCGCGTGTTTTAGTTCGCGGGTTTCTTTCAAGGCCTTGGTCAGAGCCTGAGAGCCATGGCCGGTCGCTTGGCGGATGCGCAGGGAAAGCAAGTCGGGAAGCAGAGCCTGGTCACGGGGGCAAAGGCTTAGCAAACTGCGGATTTCCTCTTCTAGCTCCACGGCGTTGCCCGGCCAAGCGTAGCGCTGCAGCAGGGCCAGGGTCTCTGGGTGAACGCTGGCCGGCCCGCGCTCGGCCCCGCTATGCCGGCGGATAAAGAGTTGGATCAAATCGCCAATGTCTTCAATGCGCTGATGGAGCCGAGGAACTTCGACGGCATAGGGCCGAAGCCATTGGGCCAGATCGGGGCGCACCGAGACCCCGGATTCTCTTTCCAGATCGCTTTCTATGCCCAAGATTAAACGAACGTCGGTGTCGATTGGGCGTTGCCCGCCCAGGGGGACCAGGTTTTGCTCTTGCAGCAGACGCAGCAATTTGACCTGGATCTCTGGGCTTTGCCAGGCTTGCGGGCCCAGGTAGGCCGTGCCGGCGCGGGTTGCTTCCAGCACCCCCAGCCGGCCCAGGGGCCCGCCGCGGATTTGACCGAACAGGCGTGCTTCATTGCTGTGGGGGTCTTCGTGCCCTAAAAAGGGCGTGAAAGTGCTTTTGCGGCGCGGGCTCGACACGTGCACAGCGCGGGCCAGCACTTGTTTGCCGGTTCCCTTTTTACCCATCAACAGGATGGGCGTGGATTTAGCAGCCACCTGCTTGAGTTCGTTGACCGTGCGACTCATGGCGGGGGAATGGGCGATGACTTCGGCGAAGGCCTGTTTGCCCACCCGGCCGGTGGCGGTAAGTCGCCTCCGGGTCAGCTCTTGGTCGAATTGGGTCATTTCGCTGGCACCATAGGCCAGCAGTTCTTTCATTCGTTCCACGTCTTCCCGGCCCAGCCAGGGCACCCGCTCTCCGGCCAGATCTATTTCAGCGGGCAAGAGGTCAGCGACCGCTCCGCGCAGGCGGGCCACGCGGGTGCGGCTCAACTCCCGGCTGGAATAACCGCAGGAGAAGATGAAGCCGCTAAAGCGATCACGGGTCAATAGCGGACTGGCGGTCATGCCCAAACCCAGGTGGCAGATGTGGCTCAAAGGCTGGAGATGATCGCGCTCATGGCGAAAACGCTGGCCAATTTCCCGTACGCACTTGAGACAGCGCCGGCGGCCCGGATCGGAGGCTAGCAGGGCGCGACAGAAGTCACTTCCCGAAGGGGGCACGTGTCCCCAGGCCTCGTCGAGCAGACGGCCGGCCGCGTCGGCAAAACCGATATCCACATGCCACCACTTGCGAATAAGCTCGCGTAGCATCCCGACCGTGTGCAGCCCAAGGTAGCGTTTGGAATCATCCACGTATGGTAATGATAGGCAAGCCCCGCCAAGGATGCAAGCTGTCCAGGGCGTGACAAAAAGAATCTGGCGGGGCATACTGGGCCAGGAACTTTGGGGAGATGCATGCATGGACGATAGTTGGCTTTGGTCTTCGTTGATTTTCGCTGGTCTGCTGGTTCTTTCTTCTTTCTTTTCTGGGTCTGAAACGGCGCTGATTGGCTGTGAGAAAATCAGGTTGAGCCACCTGGCCGAGAAAGGCAGTCGTGGCGCCCGGCGGGCATTGCACTTGATTCGAGATCCCGGTGAATTGCTGGGTATCATCCTGGTGGGCAACAATCTGGTCAATGTCATGGCCGCGGCGGTGGCCACCGTCTTGTTGGGACCGGTCTATGCCACTCTGGTGGTTACTCTCTTGTTGCTGATTTTCGCCGAGGTTACCCCCAAGACCCTGGCCGCGCACCAGCCAGAGCGCTTTGCCATTCGGGTGGCCGGGCCCATCCTGGTCTTTGGCTGGATCTTCAAGCCCATCGTGTGGCTGGCGACTGGTTTGGCTGATATCTTGCTTTGGCCGATATTGCGGGGAAAACAGAGCAAAGATACCCACATGTCACGCCAAGAGTTGATGACCGCCCTTTCCCTGGGCGCGCGCGAAGGCGAGCTGGAGCCGGCCGAAACCCGAATGGCCCGCGAGGTTCTGGCGCTCAAGGACAAACCGGTTGCCCGCATCATGATTCCCTTGCTCAGTGTGGACGGCATCAGTGAGGGGGCGACTTACGATGAGCTTATGCGCGAGTTTGCCCGATCTGAAAACACGCGTTACCCGGTTTTTCGCAACCAGCTCTCCGAAATGATTGGCACCTTGGTGGTCAAAGACCTGATTTTGCATCAGGAGGGGGTTCGCGAAAATTGGCGCAAGTATGTGCGTCCCCTCATGCGCTGTCGATCGAATCTCGAAGTAGATGAGTTGCTGCGCGACATGCAGATTCAGCGTTCCCATCTGGCGGCGGTAGAAGACGACGAGGGTCGGGTGGTGGGGATTGTCACCATGGATGATGTGCTTGAGGAGATCGTCGGTGAGATCCAAGACGAGCACGATGAGGAAGAGGGCGACTTGATTCGCGAGGTCAGCCCTGGCCGCTACCTGGTCCAGGGCAGTATGGAGGTCGACGATTTATGTAAGGTGATCAACGCCGATCTGGGCCGCAGCGACCAAAATATGCATCTTTCCCAATGGTTCGAGAAACAGAGCCGGCTTCAATCCAGCCAGGGTCGCCGGATCAAGTTCGGCAATGTGCGGGTGATTCAGCGATCCGGCCAGCGATTTGAGATTTTGGTCAAAGGGCAAATCAAGAATAGCGGAAAGACGGGCTAGACCAAGGTGACGGGGAAGGAGAGGCGAGCGGGTATGGCCAAGGGACGGACGAGGTGGTCTCCTCTGGAGAAGGTGTTGTTGGCGACAGCGCAAGAATTGGATAGGGCGAAGGGCGATCGGGCTCCGGCAGAAATCGGCCGGCTGGCCGCCCAGGCCATGTTGATCAAACGCTTGCTGCTGGATCTTTCCCAAGACGAAAATTTGCAGGCGGAGCTAGGGGCAGAGCCCACGGGCAAAGGTCTGGCCCAGTGGTGGCAGTTTTGTGCGCAGGCCGGCTGTCCTTTGCTGGCTGATGCCGACGGCTTGAGCGCCGATGTCCTCGACGCCATCGAAGAGTTTCCGGCCCAGCAAGATCTTGGCCAGCTGTATCAAATGTTGCAAGAGGCCGAGTTGCAGCGGAACAAATCCGGCGAGCTGGCCTTGCTGCGTGGTCGCACCCGGCGGCGGCGCTCGGGGCTTTTCTTTACCCCCGACTGGATGGCTACCCGCTTGACCGAAATGGTGCTGACTTCTGTCGCCGGCGTGAACATCGAGGATCTGCGCATTCTGGATCCGGCTTGCGGCAGTGGCCGCTTGTTGCTTGCTTGCCTGGACCGGCTCTTAGATGGCCTGAACCTGGCTGGGGCAGAGAGAAGCGCGGCCGGGCGTCAACTGGCCGGCAGCATTTTGCGCGGAGTAGATCTCGACCCCATGGCCGCGACCTTGGCGCGCACCGAACTATGGTTGCGGGCCGATCCCCGGCAAGGACCGGTGGCGGGGCTGGACCAGGCGATTGTCACTGGCGATACTCTTGCCGGTCCTCTGCCGCCCGAGCCAGTTGGCAAGGGCGAGTTCGATTGGGCAAAACACTTTCCCGCCGAGTTGGTCACCGGGTCCGGCTTCGACCTGGTGGTAGCCAATCCGCCTTTCGAGGTATTAAAAGGATTTTCCCGGCGGCAGGGACTCAAGCACTACGTGGCTCGCATTCGCCAAAGCGGCTACCAACTGGCCTTATGCGGAAGCCTCAATACCTACCGTTTGTTTCTCGAACGCTCGCTAGCCCTGCTCCGTGACGGTGGTCGGCTGGGCTTTGTATTGCCCTACGGCTTTCTCATGGATCGCACGGCCGCCCCGCTGCGGGCCCATATGCTTCGCTCCGGCTGGCTGCGCCGGGTAGAGCTGTTTCCGGAGAGCGCCCGCAGCTTCGAAAAAGTCGGCCAATCGGTGGTTTTAATGGCCGCCGAAAAAACCACCGGCGGCGATCCCAGCCTGCTGGTGGCCGATGGCACCCGCCCCGGCGAGGAGCATCGCGTGTGCATTTCGGATCTGGCTGCCTTATGCAGCGAGACTCTGCCCATCCCCGCGAGCAGCAGTTCCGCCTGTGGCTTGGCCGCCAAGATGAGTCAGGCCAACCAGTCTTGCATTGAGGAATTGGCTGATGGTCGGGTGGGTGAAGTTGATCAAAGCTTTTACCGCCAGTTTATGTCCGATGAAGTTTGTCCCGCCTTGTTGATTCGCGGCTGTCATTTGATGCCCTACCATGCAGAGTTGAGCACCGACAATCCGCACGAGCGCTGGCTGGATCTTGACGGTTTCGACCAAGCCCGCGGCCCCGGCCGCTGGCGGCAAGATGTGCTCTCCCCCCGGGTGGTGCAGACCGGTATCGTCAACATGGAAGCCAAGCGTCGCCTGGTGGCGGCCGTGGTTCCCGAAGAAGTCTATCTGGGCAATTCGCTCAATTACTGGACCCCCAAGCCGCAAGACAGTTGGGACTTAGACCTGCTTAGGGCCTATCTGCTGGGCCTGCTCAATTCGGTCCCGCTCGAATGGCGCTTTCGCCTGACCAGTTCCAACAACAACATCAATCTATACGAAGTTCGATCTTTGCCGATACCCCGGCTTACTTCCTGTCAACCGGCCGAGTGGACGCCCCGCTTCCTGGATGAATCGATACAAATCATCCAGCAAAGCCGCGACAGCGTGCTGGGCACGGTCCGGCAGATCACCTCCGGTTGGGGTGCCCCGGCCCGCGACGATCGCGTGGTCGGCAAACTGATTGGCCGGCTGGCCCTGTTGCGCGAGGCAGAAAGTGAGCCCGAACGCGGTCTCTGGTTAGATGGCGTGCTCGATCACATGGTCAACTGGCATCTGGGCATGGACGAGCCCGACCTCGATCGCATGCTGGCCGACATGCCCACTCGCGCCGGAGTTAGCCCGTGATAATAAGAGACTGTCGATAAATGGAAATACAGAAGAAAAAAAGTAGTCATCCCCGAGTCGTTTCTGTCGGGGACCCAGGAACGGTAGAAATACAGCCACTTATGGGTTCCCGACAGAAACGTTTCGGGAATGACGAGTTGTTTCTAGCTGATTTTTCTAGTTATCGACAGTCTCGAAACGTTTCGGGCATAACGATTTTGCATTTTTTGACGGTTTCAATAACGGCGAGGATCTTTGTTTGCTCTTTGCTCTGGGGCTGCTTGGTCCTCGGCTGTGACTCTGCCCCGCCAGAAGGTGAGACAGAAGATCCATATCTGGGTAGCTGCGGACCCGAGACCGACTGTGCCCTTACCGGGGTCAGCGCCCAGTATCGTTGGCACGATCCCAGGGCCAGTTTCTTCACTACTCCCTGGCCCAGTGACCTGCGTCTGACCGAGAGCGGAACCATGGACCTGAGCGCATTTCCCAATCCGGGCAATAGCTCAGTGCTAGCCGATTGGATTGCCACCGCCCAAAGAGCCACCCACGGTTTCGGTACCACTTCCGCCTGCTATTTTTCCTTTGAAGGCGGCCTGGATGCCGGCGCTTTGCCCAAAGATCCCCTCGACACCCTGGCCCCGTCCTCGCCCGTATTCTTAGTCGCCCTCTCGGCCGGAGCCCACCGCGGAGAAAAAATCCCCCTTAGGCTTCGCTTCATCGAGCAGAAGCAACAGTTCACCCCCAGCAACACCCTGGTCTTGCGTCCCGCCGAAGGATTTTCCCTGCGCGCCCGCACCCGCTATGCCGCGGTGGTCACCCGCGCTCTTTCCGACCAGATTGGTCGCCCCTTGGGTGCCAGCGCCGATTTCGAACGCACCAAGTATCCCCAGGCTCCAGAAGATCCCCTGGACCTTGCCTGGTGGCAACTCTTGCATCCAGTCTACGCCGAACTAGAAGAGCTAGACTTGGTAAGCCGGGGCGAAGTGGCCGCGCTAAGCGTTTTTACCACCCAGGAAATCATCGGCGAAATGGATCGAATTCGTGATTTCATCTGGCAACAACCCGCCCCCCAAATCACCGACTGGCGGGTCCTGGCCGACAAGAGCAATTTATTGCTGATCGAAGGATGGTTCGAGATACCCGAGTTCCAAGCCGGCGAACCCCCCAACTTCGAAGGCGGCGGCGGCTTCGTCTTTGGTGCCCAGGGAATTCCAATCCCGCAACGCTGGGTAAAGATCGGCTTCGATCTCTCGATTCCCAAAACCGCCGCCCCCGCCGCCGGTTGGCCCCTGGTGCTGTACCATCATGGCACCGGAGATTCCCGCCACGGCTTCTGCAACGAGAAGGTAGACATTTGCGACCGCCTGGCCGCCAAAAACATCGCCGCCATCGCCATCGATCAGCCCCTACACGGCGATCGCAACCTCTGGGACGTCGATGAAGATTTGGCCACCTTCAACATCGCTAATATCGAAGCCTTCCGCGATAATTTCCGCCAAGGCGCCACCGACCTGTTCGCCCTCCGCCGTCTGGTAGCAGATTTGCAAGTCCCCGCCGCCGCCAATCCCCAAGGCACCGAGATTCATTTTGATGACCAAAAAGTAGCCTTTTTCGGCCACAGCCAAGGCGGCATGACCGGCCCTCTTTTCCTAGGCTCCGCCCAAGCCATCCGCGGCGCCGTCCTAAGTGCCGCCGGCGGTGGCTTCGGCCAAGTAGTGCTAGAAAGAAAGTACCCCTTCGACCTGCGCTCCCTGCTAGTAACCTTCTTGATTCTAGACGACGCCGAACTAGATCTAGATCATCCCGTGATCAACATCTTCCAAGCCTACGTCGAGCGCTCCGACCCCATCAACTACGCCCGCCGCTACCTACGCGAACCCGCCCCCGGCATGACCCCCATGCACCTCTTCTACTCCGAAGGCATGCACGACGATCGCACCATGCCCGTCCAAATAGAAAACCTAGCCGCCGCCTCCGGCTGTGCCCCCATGAAGCCCCTAGCCCGCACCCCGGTAGCCATGCAACTACGCAACATCGCCGCCGTGGATGCCCCCGTCTCCGGCAACACCACCGGCCCCGACGGCCAGCCCATCACCGCCGTCCTAGTCCAATACCCCAACGACGGCCACTTCCCCCTCTTCACCAATCCCGACGCCATCCGCCACTACATAGGCTTCCTAGACACCCTGATGCACGAAGACCTACCCTCAGTGGGCCCCTGACCCCCATACCGAATTTTTACCTTGCCAGCCGCAGTTGTTACAGTTGAAGACATGACCAAGAACGAGTCTCTTCCGGGCTGATAACATCATAAAAAACAAATACATAAACCACTAAACCCCATTCGAAAAACAGTGAGTCGTTACAGTCGTTAATGTAGCGACTCATGAGAGGTACCACCTATTTTTTGCCAAGACCCGATCAGAATGTCCCTTTCAATGACTCTGTTTGGGTATACAGTCCAAGGAGCAAGTCGTAATTTGATTCGAACTGAGTACCTACTAGTCTGCGGACGGAGAAGAGCAAAGGTGAACAATCGACTGATATCTAGCTTTAGCTGTACTGAGCGATGAACGGAATGGACACTCAACTTCTTACTATCCTGAGGATCGGCCACGAGACCTCGGCTCGAGGTGCGGGCCTATCCCTCCATGAGGCGCTTGCGCGTACCCAATATCTTATGGCGCGCAGTGGCTTTGGGCCAATCGATTTGCTCCCACTGATCAAGCTTCACCCCACCCTCCGCGAGGAGTGGATCTCCTACTCTGAGGACAAAAGGACAAGCGGTGGATGGTATCTCACGGAGAAAGGAGAGATCGGAAGAGTGGGAGTTGCTGAGGAGCGGATAAAGTTAGACTCCCTGGATGAGGCAGTCGCTGAATATGTTGTGCGAGAACTTGACCATTGGGCGGGAGTGAACGAAGTAGGCGAATAGAATGGAACCAGGTTACGGCCAATGACCACTCCTGATTCAGGACCTTAGGAAGGCAATGTGAGCTTCGACATATTCATACAATGGTTTCAGGACGGCGAGCCCGCCGGTGTTCTGGTGGAGCAAGTGCGGAGCACGCTTGGTTCCGCACTGGTCGCCGAAGACGAGCACGGGTGGCAATTGTCTTTTGGTCCCGATTGTGAGTCCGACCTCTATCTCTCCTTCGTTGGTGACAACGACCAATCGAGGGTCAGCGGAGTAACAGTCAATCGACCATGTGCCCATGAAATGTTGTGGGAGGCCCTCTTCGAGTTGATGAGCCTAGGCAATGGAGTGTTCTACTTTCCAGATGCTCGGCCCTTGGTCCGGTCACCTAGTGCCGTGGATCATCTACCGGCAGACATGGTCGAGTCGCTTGGCGAGCCGGAGGTTGTGGTCCAAGCGTCGGCTCTCCTCGCAGCGATCGAGGCTGCCTGACATGTTGTCTCACCCAGTAGGAGAAAGAGAATGGAAAAAAAGATTATTCTATCAGAGCCAATGAAACCTAAAAATGCAAAATCCGCATTCCAGAAACATCTACGAGGCGGCGCTCTTCAACTCAACAATATGACGCCCGCCCAAGGTATCGACGCGATGCTCTCGTTCTACCAAGATGACCGAGCCGATGGCTGTTCCTTTGACGAGGATGCGGACATGCTCCTTTTCCAATGGGGAACGTATGACTGGGGCGATGGGGCTTTCTTCGATCTTAACATTACTCGGCAACTCATTTTTGGCGGTTTTGAAGACAAGAATATCTGGCAGCTATCCCTTATATTTAAATTCAATCCAACCGACGCAATGCGAACTCTAGATTCCGGATACAAATGGTGTGGCTCACTGGGCGACACCCACCAACTGTCAAAATTCATTCATGACTCAAATGCGTTCCAACTTGTCGCGCACGAGACGCCCGACAAGGTTGAACTTGAATTTGAATGTGCTGGTTAGCAAAAAACTGCAGGTGGACAGTTTTGAGTTATTGAAATTTGAGGTTTTGTTTCACAACTTGTTGGGATTCATGAGGTTGGTATCTTAGAGGAGCAAGATGAACGTACGCTATGGTCGCCTACGCGCCGAAGCGTGATTCAAGAAATCAGGGTAAAGTGCATGGGTAAAATTGACCTGACGATCGATTTGGAGCGAGTCGATACAGAAGCTCTGCTTGAGTCGTGGCGGTGGCTGGTTCCTGAGGATTTTCATCCCATACAGATGTCCAAATTCGGAGATTGGTTTTTCGTCACAAGAAATGGCGCAGTACATATGCTCGATCTGCTGGAGGGGGGGACTATCCATCGTCGCAGAAACGGTAGCCGAGTATAACTATTTGAAAAACCAACCTGCCCAGCACGAGACCTGGTTTTTAGATGGTTTTGTTTTTCGGTGCGAATCAGAAGGTCAAATCCTGTCAGGAGGGCAATGCTACGGCTGGCAGATACACCCAATGATCGGTGGGGAATTCAAGTTCGAGAACATCCAGATATTTGAACTTTCTGTGTATCAACACCTCATGGGACAGTTGCTTAGGCAGTGGAAGCAATTGGCGCCCGGAGAAGCGGTTCCTCCGATTGAGATTTTGGACGAGTAGTAGGGGAATGGAGAGGGACGTTGTTGCAAAAGTCTACTTGAGTTAAATCATACTGATTTGCGATATTGCACAAGTAGACTTTTGCAACAACGTCCCTGTATTGATCTTCATGATCTTGGCGAAGTTGATGGCGATATTCCTGCATTTGAGAAAAATGAAGCAGATGATGATCATGAATTTTCGCAAGTGGAAAAGCTCATTCAATTTCTTCCGTCCAACCTGGGTTCTGAGATTTCTTCATTACAAAAAGAATTCAATGCTGGTGAGACACCAGAAGCAAGGCTTGCGAATGCACTAGATAAATTAGAGGCTGTAATCCAGCATAACGATGCCGACATTTCAACTTGGGAAGCTCTTGAGTACAAGCTCAATTTGACCTACGGAAAAGATGAAACCGATCATCATCCATTTTTGAAAACTTTACGAAAATTAGTTGAAATGAGGACGAGAAGTAAAATTCAATTGGAAATGAAAGCAGCAAGATCTAACGAAGCCAATTCAAAAGTCGACGAAAATAGCGCCTAACATGAATACCCATCGGGAACTTGGCAACTACTGTTTTGGGAGTGTTTCTCTCTGCAGGCTAATTTTTCTTGCCAGCAGTAGTAGGAATACAGTTGGTACCATCAGTACGGCAACAGACACGATGACATATGCTACTCCGGTCAGTCCGAGTTCTGCTATGAGTTTGAAAACCATGGGTCCCAGAAGGGCTGGGACGGCAAACGAAAGAGTTATGCAGATATTTGCGAAGATCCAGCGACTGAAGGAACGGATTTGCTGCATCTCTGGAGAGTCCAATTCAGAGATACGGGGCAAGGAGGCCTGCTGATTTGTGCGTGCTAGTGGTGGCAATCGTTCACCGTGTACAAAGGCGAGCAATTCACGCAAGGGCCTCAGGAAAGATTGTTTGGGCGGGAGATCACAGTATTCCATGACATAGCCGGACCGGAATCCGAAAACTACCCCCAGGCAGAATAGCACCAGGGCAAATCCTCCGGCCTGACCGGTGGTCCAGCCCAAATAGATAGTCATGAATCCAAGCGCCGCAATCACGCCCCAACCGAGGGTGAATAGCAAGCCAGAAAAGATGAAGGCGATAAACCTCAAGGGATCCTCCCCGTGATTGTCCTGAGCCGAGTCATGCTGCGCTCAGGATCGTTTTCTACCCCCATTTCTTCGGGGTTTCAAATGAAGGTGCCCACTTTGTCTAGACGACAAAACCGGTGTCGGCTCGACGGATATATATTTACACAGACCCCGTGTTTGCGTGTTTATGGTTGACACGAAAATCGTGAATTGTTATTATTGTGTCATGAAGAACCTGACAATTACAATTGATGAAAAGTTGGCACGTTGGGTGCGGGTAAGTGCGGCCGAGCAGGATATGAGTATGTCTCGCTATATCGCCGATCTCCTGCATCGGCGGATGATGAACGCTCAAGAATATGAATCGGCCATGAAAAGCAATCTCTCCCGGGAGCCAATGCTGATCAGTTCACGAAAACCATACCCCAAGCGAAGCGAAATCCATGACCGATAAATTTTTCGTGGATACGAATGTCTTGGTCTATCGCAGGGATCAGGATGCCGGGGCGAAGCAACAACAGGCGGCTTCCTGGCTCCGCGCGCTTTGGCAAAAACGCGCGGGCCGGATAAGTAGTCAGGTATTGAACGAATTCTACACCGTAGTAACCCGCAAACTCACCCCAGGAATGCCCGCCGATGCCGCTCGCGCCGAGATTCGGGAATTCTTTACCTGGCAACCCTTGCCCATCTCAGTCGAGACAATAGAGGGGGCCTGGAGAATCGAAACCAAGTACGCAATATCGTACTGGGACAGCTTGATTCTTTCCGCCGCCAAGATTGCAAACTGCGCCTACCTGCTAACCGAAGACCTGCAAGACGAACAAATCATCGATCAAATACGGATTGTCAATCCCTTCCACACCACACCGTCCTCTTACGGCTTGTAGTTCAGACGAACGAAACCTGGGGTGGCATTTTGTCGCGACAGTTGACAACATAGTCGATGATAAGTCTCTGAAATTCTATTGAACACGGAAACGAGCATGAATCAGAGGAGATTAGACGACTGGAAAAAGGCGGCTGTTTGTCCTACCCATGTTCGTTTCGGGCAACCAACAGGCAACTACGGTGCCTCCGCCGGAACGGGTCTGGAGATCCAAATGGCCACCATGGGCTTCGATGATTTCGCGGCACAAGGGCAGTCCCAAGCCACTGCCTGTTTTCTTTGTTGAATAGAACGGTAACACGGCTTTTTGGATGGTCTCTTCATCCATACCTCGGCCCCTATCCATGACTTCAAGTAAAACGCCCTTGTCCTGAATCTGTCTGATACTGATTTCGATATTGGGTTTTGAATCGGAAGCCTCCACGGCATTCTTGACCAGGTTAACGATTAACTGTTCGAGTTGAGAGCGATCGAAATAACCGGGTTGATTGGGCAGGGGAGCTACCAATTTTATGGGAACGCTATCATCGACAAAGGCGAGTAGATCTGACCATGGCACCTGCTCTCTTCGCGGCTCCGGTAGTCTGGCAAATTTGGCGTATCCTTCTATGAATACTTGTAAGTGTTCCAGTCTATCGGTGATGATGCTGAAGATCTCTTCGAATCTGGCATGTTGCTCTGGTTGTCCGGCAATGGTTTTTGCCGAATGAATAAGCGAAGAGACTGGAGCTAGTGAATTGTTGAGCTCGTGACACACTACCCGAATCACCTTCTTCCAAGCCTGCGCCTCCTGGCGATTGAGCTGATGGGTGATGAGTTGCAAGGAAATCAATCGATGGGGACGCTGGTTGAGCTGAAAGCTCCGCTGGTCAATATGATAGTACTCAACATTGTTTCCAATGCGTACCGAAAACATACCGTCGGTTCTGCAACCAAGCATTTGCTTCATTTCTTCGGGGCAGCCATCTATGAGTTCCTCAAGCAGTCGACCATCAAGTTTGTCGCCGCCTAGAAGCAACCGACGCGCTTCGATATTTGCATAAGTAACCCGGTCCCGTGAATTGACTAGCACGATTCCAACCGGAGACCGATTGAGAGCGGTGGCCAGCAGGAGTTCTTTTTGCCGAACATTGTTCCTCTCCTGCTGAAGTAACTTGCCTGCTGTGTTGTAGCATCTGACGATATCTCCCAATTCGTCGGTACGGGTCGCAACCAGTCGCATACTAAAGTCCCGATCGGCAAAGCTGTCGATACCCCCTTTGAGTGCTTCGAGAGTATTTCTGAGCGGACGGGTTATTGTTCGAATCATCCAAATGCCAAGGATGAGCTCTACCAATACAATACCCAAAAAGCTTAGCCCAAGAGGAATTGAAAGGCGAGCGGCCCCCACCGCTAACCCAGTAGTTGTGATTAAAAGTACAAGAAACGCCGCGCCGATTCGTCCTTCAACTGACCATTTTCTGGAATCCGACTCCATTCTAGTCTCATTGTTTTCACTGGTTTGGTTCATTGAATGGAATCAACTATGGGTAGATTTTCGTTCTACTGAAATGCCCAGTCGCGCCATCTTGCGATAGAGTGCTTGACGGCTGAGTCCCAAGTTTTGGGCGGCGTGGGCGACTATTCCTTGCGCGGCACCGAGAGCATCAAGAATCTCCTGTTCTTCTTTGCCAGCGGCCCCTTTTGTTTCGATTCGTGGATTGTCACTTGGTACCGCGGCGCTAGTCTCTTCCAATCCAAGATCATGGCTTTGGATTTCTTCTCCAGTTGCTACCAGGAAGGCACGATGAAGTCGGTTTTCTAATTCGCGCACGTTCCCGGGCCAGGAATATTCCAGGAGTGCTTGTTTGGTTTCCTCGCTCAGTGTTTTGGGAGCTCTCTTTTCGTCCTTTATGTATCTTTCCAGGAAGAATTCGGCCAAGGGTAGAATATCATCCGGCCGCTCCGCCAAGCCTGGCAGTTGAATTTCGATAACATTCAATCTGAAAAACAAGTCTTCGCGAAATCTTCCATTGGCAATTGCCTCTTTTAGGTTTGCGTTGGTAGCGCTGATGATCCTGACATCAACACAACGAGGTTGACTGGATCCGAGCCGTACAAACTCCCCACTTTGTACGACTCTCAGTAGTTTGACTTGTCCGTCGAGAGATAGTGAATCGATCTCATCTAAGAACAATGTACCTTCATCGGTACTTTCGAAAAAGCCAAGACGCCGGTGGTTTAGTCCGGTGTAGGCTCCCTGCTCTGCTCCAAATAACTCGCTCTCAATGAGTTCATTTGGAACAGCTCCCACATTGATCCGGGCCAATGTCTTTTTGCATCGCCGAGAATTTGCGTGAATGATTTCGGCCAGTCGTTCCTTGCCTGACCCGCTGGGACCGGTGATTAGCACCGGGGCATTTGAATCGGCCACATTGATCGCCAGCGAGATGACTTGCCGCATCTTTGAACTTCTAAAAACGATTCCGCAAAGATCGTAGTTTCTAGCCAATGCTTCTTGGGCTTCAGAATCGATGGTACGAAGCCGCGTGTTTTCCACTTCCAGTTCACGAATCTTGACCAGGTTTTTGAGCGTCGTGATCAGATGCGCGTCGTTCCAAGGCTTTTCAAGATAATCGCTTGCCCCTTCCTTCATCAACGCGACTGCCGATTCAACAGAGGCCCAGGCGGTCATCAACAAAACGGGTAGTTTTTCATCGATTTCGCGCAAAGATCGAAAAAGTGCGACGCCCGCGTCCCCACTGGTTTCATTGGGCTCGAAATTCATATCTTGAATAACAGCGCCCAGCGCTTGCGAGGCAGCTATACGACACGCCTCGTCAGGGTCGGTAGTGCATACTGCTTCCAACCCGTGAACTTCCAAGAGTATCCGCAAAGATTCAACTACCGCGTTGTGATCATCAACAATGAGCACTTTGAGGGGGCTTGCGTTCATAACTTTATCCTATGGGAAAAAACGAATCCGCGTCCATGTTATCTGTCTATTCTTTTTTTGGATGCGCGGCTGCATCGACACCACCTCTTCCCTGGTAACGAGCAAGCAGATCACCATGGGCATAGTGATAAGCCGCGATGGCAATGTATAGTTGGTAACGAGTCTCCACCGCGGCCAAATCAGCCCGGGTGGCGGAGAGCTGTGCGTCCCGCAATTCCAATGCCGTACAAAGGCCCAATGCATATTGCGCGCGAATCAGTTCTCGGCTCTTCTTGGCGGCGACAATGTTCGCTTCTTCAATGATGGCAATTGAGCCAAGCGCCTTGATCTCCCCGACTGCAGCAGCGATCCGAGCGCGCAGGTCAGTTTGTGCTTGATCAAGTGCCAACTCGCGTTTTTGAATTTCAACCCTAGCCTCACTTACCCTGCCACTGGTACTGAACCCTGAGAAGATTGGAATCTCCAGATTGATAGATGCCCCTACCGCGTGATGTTGATCAGACTCTGCATAGACATCTGAAATCGAGGAACTCTGTCGTTGGTAGTATGCCGTGCCAAACAGGGTAGGCCAATAGTCTGCCCGGGCAATGGAAAGATCGTCGTGCGCTACTTCCAAAGCTATTTTGCTTTGCGCTATTCGAGGGTGATTTGGGCTACCTTCGTGATCTATTTCCTTGGGTATACTGGGTTCCCAGCCTGGAACGCGAATCGAAATGTCGGCGTCCGCTTGCCTGCCGATGGCCAAATTGAGTTGGATTTTTGCATTTACGATGCCATGTTTCTGCCGTTCCAAGGCGATGAAATCTTCGGCTCGGCTCACCTCGGCATGGGAGACATCAACTTGATTGCCCGTCCCTATTTCCAATCTCGATTCGGTCAAACGAAGTTGATCGCTGCTTAATGCGAGGTTTTTTTCGCGTACCTTTTTTTGTTTGCGCTGGGTCAACAACTCAAAAAATCGTATGATAACTACGAGGGCAATCTCTTGGCGAACAAGCTCGTGACCTAGCCGCGCTCGTCCGATTTCGTGCTTGGCCCTAGTAATTCTTTTCCACCATTTGCCACCGTCAAAGATATTCTGACGAATCCTCGCTCCCACTGAATAGTAGACCTCCGCGGAACCAGATGTTTCAATCGATTGGCCGTTCTCATCGACAAAAGATCCGTCAGCCAAAGTACTGGCAGCGCTGCTTTCGATTGAAATTGTGGGTAGGTAGCCGAAGCGGGTTCCCGTCTTCGCCGCGATAGCGTAATCAATTCCGGTCCTGGCTAACTTGATGTCATTATGATTAGACAACGCAATATCTAAGCAGTCTTCGAGATCTAGTTCCTGCCCATTGGTGGGACTGGGCTTTGCCAGTGAGACAATCAGTAAGATTGCCAAACCCAGTATTACTCGTTTCCAATTATCCACGGGTTGCCACATCCGGAGCAATATTTGTCGCCCGTAAAGCAGGCAGCAAAGCAGCCAGCAAAGCCACTCCCCATAGAACCAAAGCGCCTATGAGCAGCATGGCTGGATTCAGTTTCGGTGTCTGCGCCACATGCGCAAGCAGAGCATTGAGTAATGGCGCTAGGATGACGCCGAGAACTAGCCCGATTCCGCTGACGAGCCAAGTTTCCACCAAGAAATACCGAAGTATGTTTCCTTTGGTGGCACCCAGTGCCCGGCGAATACCGATCTGTCGGGTGCGATCGGTGACCAAGAACGAAGTCAAGCCCACAATTCCGAGCAAGGTTACAATTACTAGCATTACGATAATGCCACCAAACAGTTTGGTCATCAGCAATCCATAGCCAAATGCCTTTTGTTTGACCTCGGTGAGGGTACGAACTCTAACCGTACGTTCGTTGTTGACCTTGCGAATACTCTCATCAATTTGCGAAAAAACTGTATTCATCGCTCCGGGTTCGGTACGAACCAGATATTGCATACTATGGCTATCTCCGGGTTTGCCGGGCAGAATGGTGCAGTGTTTCCGTGTATCCGACCATGGCCAAGGGTTATCCAGGTGCCGTACAATACCAATGATAATCTCGTGAATTGGATAGTCGGGATCGCCAATCGCCTTTCCCAGAGCGTCTCCGTTTGGAAAGAGCAAGCGCCCATAGGCCTCGGTAACGATAATGTTCACCTCTCCGCTTTCCCCTACTTTGGGAAGGTTCTGAAAATCAGATTCACGAAAGTCTCGTCCTTGAATCAGTTCCAGCCCCATGGTTTGAAGGGCGCCATCGGAAACGGCGTAGTGAGGGGTAGCGTATTGTTCCATTTGTTCCATCTTTGGCCCGACCGGCCTCCGATTCCAGGATGAGCCACTGCCCCCGAGTGGCAAAAAATCAATCGCGGTAGCTCCATGGACCCCTGGGATTGCGCGTAACATTCGTAAATCTCGTTCTCGTACCACATCGACAAATGATTCATCGTCAAATGATTTGCCAAAGGGCCCGGTGGTAATCGCTATTATGTTCTCTTCGTCTAGCCCAGTGGGTTCTAAGAATGCATCACGATGTTCAAAAAGCATGGCCAAACAATTGCTTACAATCGCCAAGGTCAATGCCACTTCCACGGCAATGAGTCCAAAGCGCACTTTATTGTGGCGTAACGCTCGAAATATCGGCCCGATTTCCATAGCTAAATCCTTTCGTCTGTAGGCCTACTGAAGCTTGAGGTGCACCGCCGGTGGCACTCTACAAATCCGCCAAGCTGGATAAATCCCCGCTACCAATCCCGCAACCAACGAAAGCACCAGTCCCGCGCCTAGCATATTCAAATCGAGGCCAAATGCTCCGGCCTCGCCAAGCGCTCGGTTCACGACGGCCAACACCAACACAGATAGTCCCAGCCCGACTACCCCGCCCAAGACTCCGACCACCTCACATTCGATGATGTGCTGGATAAAGATGGACAATTTGCTGGCTCCCATGGCCCTACGCAAACCCATCTGCGGGGCCAGGGATAAAAATTTTCCCAGAAGAATGCCAATCAAATTTACCGAACATACCACAAGGAATAGTAGGGAAATGATGGCCAGCCCCTTGGCCTCTTCAGGAACCACCTTCCTATCTCGTAATAACTCCATTACTGACAAGAGTCGGTTGTTGAGAGGTCTCGGATACCGGCCCAGTTTTTTCTGCTCCGTCACATAGGCGTCCAAATAGGCCAGGTATTCCTCTTTTTGCTGGGGGGAATCCAATTGGACCCACATCTGGATCCACACGCATTCCGATTGGAGAAGGTCCTCCAGGGTAGGCCCCATGGGCCCTTGACATATGGTAGTTCCGGTGCGTGTGGGCTCGATCAATTTGTAGTACGCGAGCGGTAAAAATATTTCTGCTATATCCGTGCTCGAATTGCCGTAATCCGGATCGTAAAACTTCGGATTGGGTCGCCAGGGTGCAAGCACGCCGACAATGGTAAAGAGTCGATCCTCTATCTGCAGTTTTTTGCCGACACTATTGACTCCGCCATACAATTTCTGGTTCGTCTCCGCGTTGAGTACCACCACCGGCTCTGGCTTCGTGTCGGCGCTTTTGTCCCATCGGTTGCCATAGGCAAAGGGGGCGTCAAACATGGAAAAGAAGTCTCCATGACACATCCTTGCCTTAGCTCCGAAAGGGGGCTGGTCCGGGCGGTTCGGAAAAACCGTGGGGTGGGTTCTGAACATTCCGCTTTGATAGGTGGGAATATCGCTTTGACTCAAACCTATCATGTCGCGATACGCGATCAGGATCGGCGGATCCTCAGGTTCATCAGACTTGGTGTCCAATGGATGGATCCAGTTGTCCAGCTCGACATAAAATAGTTGATCGCTTTTTTGGGGAATGGGATTTCCAGAATAGATGTAGTAGACAGCCAACGCGGCAGTGGACACGGCTACGCCAAGGGCAATAGCAAGAACCAACAAGCCAGACAGAACAGGATTGCGTCTGAGACTGCGCAGAGCATTCTTGATTTGATAGCCAAACATCTTTAGCCCCGCGCGTTCATATTATTTGGGGAATCAAACAGGGGCGTGTGCGGATCGACCATTGTCAAGTCGATCACCTTGCCGTCGAGCAGATGGATCTGCCGTTTTGATCTCCGCGCCAATTCGGAGTCGTGGGTGACCATGATCACGGTTGTGCCTTTTTCATTAATCTGTCCCAGCAGATCCATGATGTCAGTGGCCATGGCCGAATCCAGGTTGCCGGTGGGTTCGTCGGCCAAGACCAGGTTGGGCTGACCCACCAGAGCTCTCGCCACCGCCACTCGCTGTTGTTGTCCACCCGACAACTGGGCTGGCCGGTGCTTGAGCCTTGAAGTTAATCCCACCGTGGCAACCGCCTCGCAAACCGCCTCCCGGCGCTGCTTGGCTTTCATGCCGCGATAGCGCAAAGGCATTTCCACGTTGTCGAACACATTGAGGTCGGGGATCAGGTTAAAGCTCTGAAAGATGAAACCGATTTTGGCATTGCGCAGACGGGACATCTGCCGGTCCCCGAGTTGCGCAACACTATCACCGTCCAGGAGATAACTTCCCCCGTCGAATGTATCCAACAGACCAATGATATTAAGTAAGGTCGTTTTTCCCGAACCGGAGGGACCCATCACTGAAATGAACTCTCCCTTGGCCACTTCCAAACTGAGTTCTTCTAGGGCGTGGGTCTCCACATGTTGGGTTCGATAGACTTTGTTGATGTCTTTCAATTCGATTATCTTGACCATTTCAACCAACCTCTCTTCTGCTGGGATTTCCTATTTTAGTTTCTGAGCAACACGGTCTTTTTTCCCTCAAAGCGACTCGTATCCGAGATGATAATTTTTTCGCCCACCTCTAGCCCCGAAAGAATCTCCACCTCTGTTAAACTGATCAGACCGACTTCGATTTCTCGCCTGACCGCCAATCCATCTGCAACAACATATGCGCACCGGCCCCCTTCACTTTTCAAAAACGGCCCACGCTTCATCTTGATCACATCCTCTTTTTTCTCCATAACCAACCGCGAGGTAACGCGTTGGTGTTGTTTGAGCCCGGTGGGACACGCACCGGTAAATGCCACCAAAGCTTTGACTCGGTTGCCCTGAACTTCCGGAGCAATGGTTCTGATTTGTCCGGAGTAGGATTTCCCGTGCACATCAATGATGGTTGGAGTACCCAAGCCGATTTCACTTGCGTATTGTTCATCAATTGCTACTTCTACCTCAAAGGCGCTTAGGTCCACGACCGTAAAAAGGGAAGTGTGCTTGACCACTGCTTGACGATCTTCTACGTGCAATCGGGATACCAGTCCGTCCACCGGTGAAAGAATGGTAAGTGCCTCAACCTGCCTCTTTAACTCTTCCACCACCAAACGCTGCTGTTCGAGCCGGGCCCGTCGTTCTTTGACTTCAAAGGTCAGTGCTCTTTTTTCCAGTTGGGCTTTCTTTTTTGCAAAGGCTAATTTGTGGGTAAGAATCTCGACATCATCAA
>JAUVBB010000365.1 GCA_030591445.1 Deltaproteobacteria bacterium
CTACTCTTTCGTAGGTGGTAAAACGCCCCTCGCAACCAGCACACTCACGCCGGCGGCGAATGGCATTGCCCTCTTTGCTTAGCCGCGAATCCATGACCCGGTTGTCGAGCTTGCCGCAGAAAGGACACTTCACGATTCGCCCCCCGCCGTGGACACGTCCTGCTGGGACTCCAGGCAGACCAAGGCCAAACCCGCGTCGTCGGCCATCGACTGCGCCAAGGGGTCATCATAATGGCCCAAGAAATTGACCTGGGTAATGCCCGCGTTGATGATCATTTTGACACAGATCACGCAGGGGCGAACGGTACAGTAGAGAGTGGCACCGCAAATGCTCACCCCATGATAGGCGGCCTGAATGATGGCATTTTGTTCGGCGTGCAATCCCCGACAAAGCTCATGTCTTTGCCCCGACGGCACCCCGAGCTCTTGCCGGATACAACCGGCTTGTTCGCAATGAACCACACCCTTGGGCGCGCCATTGTAGCCGGTGGCCAGCACCATCCGATCTTTGATGATAACCGCCCCGACCTTACGGCGCAGACAGGAGGAACGGCTTTGCGCCAAGCGGGCAAAATCCATGAAGTATTGGTCCCACGCCGGTCTCGCAGCCATGATTCACCCGTTTTCGACTGGATCGAACTTACCAATCCGGCGGGCATGGCGCCCGCCCTCGAATTCTTGGTTCAGAAAAGTATGTAGAATGTCCTCGGCTTCGCCAAAACCGGTGACGCGGTCGCCCAGGCACAAAACATTGGCGTCATTGTGGGCCCGAGCCATGCGAGCCGTGTAGGCAGAAGAACACAACGCGGCGCGGACCCCGCGGACACGGTTGGCAACCATGGACATGCCAATTCCGGTGCCACAAACCAGGACGCCTAAGCGATAGTCTCCAGCCGCCACCGCTTGGGCCAGCTTGCGCGCGAAGTCTGGGTAATCCACCGATTCCTCATTGTGGGTGCCCATATCTTGGCAATCATAGCCCCACTTTCCCAGCAGGCCGACCAGGTGGTTTTTCAACGCAATGCCACCATGATCAGCCGCCACGGCCAGGGTCACTTTGTTTTTGGATTCGTCAGTGCCCATCGAGCGACCCTTTATTTACCTTGTTGGTCCAGGAAAGTGACCATATCGGCTACGGTTGCAATTTTCTCTTCCAGATCTTCTTCCGGAAACTCGTCTAACTCCAGGGCAAAAGATTCTTCTACTTCCATCAAAATACTGTAGCGATCGAGAGAGGTCGCGCCCAGGTCGTCTTTGAGACTGGCATCCACCCGAATTTGCTCAGGAGCCACACCCAGCACCTTGCCCACAATCTCTTTCACCTTTTCCTCGGTGGTCATGCAAATCCTTCCTAAGGACAGGGCCAGCGCACTGTATGAGGTACTTAAACGAGTCGTACCATCGCTACAGTCAGAGGGAGAGAGCCTACGGTGTTGCTTGCCGTGCGAACCAATAAATTCAGGAGGAGATCTCGAGAATCTCGCGACCCTTGTAGAAACCGCACTTGAGACAAATACGATGCGGCATCATGGGTTCGGCACACTGCGGGCAATCAATGACGTTCGGAGCCGTAAGTTTCCAATGGGCACGACGGGTGTCCCGCCGGGCTTTCGACTTTCGCTTCTTGGGTACTGCCATGGGTTTCTCCTGCCTCTACCGGGTGTTCTTCCCGGCTCAATGTTTGTTCAGTGTTTGCAGCACGGCCAGGCGAGGATCCAAATCGCCCCGGTCGCACCCACAATTCCCTTGATTCAAATTGGCCCCGCAACTGGGGCACAAACCCTGGCACTCGGGAGTGCAGCGGGGATACATAGGCAAGGCCAAAAGCACTTGCTCGCGAAAAATTTCTTCTAGATTGATGGCATCTCCCTCGTAGAAAAATTCGTCTAACTCCTGGGAGCTAAGTTCCACATCGTCCGCCAAAACTTTTTTCTTGCGCGGTTTTGGTTTGAGATTGAGGGCAAAAGCCACCACTACATCCATTTTGAATTCGCGCGCGCAAGCCGCGCATTCGGGTGCCAAGCGCAGGGTAAAACTAGACTCGATGGTCACATCCAAACCCAAGCGCCGGGCTTTTAATGAAATCGTATTGCCCTGCAGTGCACGGAACTCAATCGGCCCGGCCCCGCTAAGAACTTCTTGCAGCCAGGTTTGGCTCAGCTCGCGTTCGACCGTGGAGCCTTCGTTCTCGATTTCACACAATAACAAACGCAACTGCTATACTCCTTTGCCCAGCCATAACACCGGGCAAGTATAAGTAACTTTAGGCCTTTGTCAACATAAGAAGAGATACGCTAGATGTCTTTCTCGGCGTTACTTTCAACGAACTTGGTGATGATGTCGTTGATGGTCGGATCCAGAGCAACAAACCTTACCCTGGCGCCAACATCATCCGCTTGATCAGCAGGGTTGACCACTTCACCCCGCACTTCCATTTCTCCTATCTCTTCGGATAGTTTAAACTTTAGCATCACCCGGGTACCATGAGGGTGCGGAATGGTGCGTTCGAAAAACACACCGCCTACCGACAGGTTCCCCGCCTGCTGGAAGTACAGATCGTCGTCTTTTTTCTCTTCCACCCATAGGGACACGGAGGTCCTGATAAATTCCCGGCGGTCCTCCGACCTGCGTTCAACCTGCTTCCCACCCGACCGATCGTCCGGTTGGCCCTCTCTTCTATCAAATTTTGACATCAGCAACTCTCCTGACTTGAATCACCAAATAACACGCGCGATGCAGGATTCGAACCTGCGGCCTTTGGCTTCGGAGGCCAACGCTCTATCCAACTGAGCTAATCGCGCACAACCGGTGGGCAATATAGCAAAAACGCGGCTAGATGCAAGAGAAAAGGAGGTGGGTATCACAAACCGAATTACTGGAGTTGCGCGTAGACTTCTACTTCGTTAGTGTGTTCAACTTCCTGAATGAAATGAATAAATCTTATCCCCATTCCGGTCATCACCTTCCGAAAGGCACCGGCCGGGGTCCGATTGAGAAAACAGATATGAGTAACTTCGCCCAGCGCGGTCATCTCGGTCTCGCCATCTGGATTGGCAAAAGTTACTGTCATCCGACTGCCCAGAGGATAAGGATCGGGGGTTTCGATGAACAATCCACCCTCGGAAATATTGCGCGCGATCCCCAAAGAGCTACCCCAGGCACCAGAAATGTAAACCGAAAAAACTTTTCCGAACCTTGGCTCGGTTCTACGATCCATGTCTCGAACTCCCTTTTTGTTTGTGGAAGCCAAACAACAGAACCAAGGTACTACATGTAGGACAAGGTAGTCAAGTATATTACCCAAGACAAATCAAAGTTGATGCAAATCATTTCTGACCCTATAATCTCAAACACCAGCGGATGGGTAAAATGTCAAAAAAACGCCTTTGCCAAATCGTACTGATGCTTGCCTGGGGGGCCTTCGCGCTTACCTGGTCGGCTACCGCCACGGCGAAAAAACCGCGGACAGGCAAAGTGAAAATCCAGTCGATGACCGCGGGAATCAAGGTCTATATCGACGGCAAACTGCGCGGGAAAACACCATTTGCCAGATCCATTCGCATCCGTAGCGGCAGCCACAAGCTAAAAGCAACCAAGGCCGGCTACAGCACCATGGAACTACGCTTTAAGGTTCCGGCCGGCAAAAAGATCGATCTGCCCGTGGATTTGTTGCCCTTCTCCGGTCTGGTCAAGTTCTCTGCCAATATCGACGGGGTGGAAGTCTATGTGGATGAACATCTGGTTGGCCACACCCCACTCATCCGCGACGTGGTGGTAGGCGATCACAAGATATCTTTCGAGTTAGAGGGCTATAACGATTTCACCAAGACCATCAATGTCAAAGCCGGCCAAAAACATTTTATTGTAGGCAAGATTACTCCCTTTACCGATTTTTCCCCGGAAGGCTTGGCCGCCCAGCAAGAACAGGCTCGTATCTTAGCCCTCCCAAAGGCGCCCCTCCCCGGGCCCGAAGTCGCAGCACCGGCCTTGGTTCCAGCCTGGTACAATAAATGGTGGGTCTGGACCATTGCCGGCGCCCTGATCACCACCGCGGTCACGGTGCCCTTCCTGCTAGGACCCGGCGACCAAGCCGGCAGCAACGACCACATCCCCGACGGCGTGATTGAACTCAGATAGTACCCGTCTCAAAAACCAAAGACCTCTCGTTTAGTAGATTCTCTGATGCTTGAATAAAATTTCCGTCATCCCCGAGACGTTTCTGTCGGGGACCCAGGAACGGAAGAAATACAGCCACTTATGGGTCCCCGACAGAAACATTTCGGGGATGACATCTTTATTTTAATCATCAAAATACAGACTGTGAACTTTGCAGGGATGAAAAAAAGGGTTTTGAGACGGCAACTAGATAGGCGGGCTTTCCTCGGTATTCGTTTTTGCTGGGCGCAGGCCCAGACGAAGCAGCACACATCCGATCAGGTACACGCTGACGGCTAGAATCTGCGCGGCGCGGTAGCCGACATTCATCGAAACTGCTACCACCAGCACTGATCCCAGCACGCTGGCCGCTCCGTTGATACCCCAGGCCCAGGGGACCACTTCGGCAAAACGAGTGGTCAGGGCCTTGATTCCTAGCGGCATCATGCGACCCATGATCAGGCCGGGTAGAACTAAGATGGCGCCGGCCAGCAATATGCGCAGCCAAAGCGGTAGGCCCACCAGGGCCCGAAACAGGGGCCCAAGCAAGAAAGAATAGGCAACTACGACCAGGGCCAGGGCAATGACGGTAGGCATCACCCGGGCCAGGGCGGCTTCGGCCGGAATTTTTTGGGTCAGGCTGCTGCCGGTACCACCGGCCAACAACAATACGAACAGCACCACTCCCAGGGCATAAATCGGATGGCCCAAAAACAATACGAAGTGCTGCATCCAGGAAATTTCCAAGGCGATAAAGCCAACCCCGATGGCGGCAAAGAACATCAGGCTGGCCATCTTTCGGCCGCGATCAACCCGCACATCGGCCCGCCGGAACAAGAGCAAGGGAACCAGGAAAAACAGCAAGACCAAGAACAAAACCACCAGCAGCAATCCCGAAAGCACTTGCACGCCAATGTCATTCTTTTCGGCGGCGCCGCTAAAAAGTTGGCCGGCAAAGTTTTCGGGCTTCACGGTGTAGAAGAAAAAGGGCCGATCGTCGGTGGGCGGCGAAATATCAAGAGGATGGGCACGCCACAGTTCGGCGGGATTGTCACTGCGAATCAGGGTCGATACCATATTTTGCGCCTGGTCCGGTTGCTCGGGATCGTACATCACCCGCAGGCGATCGCGCCGGCAAGCCGCGCGCAAGGCCGTAAGCTCTTCGGGCAAAAAGGGCGTCTTCTTGAGCAGAAAGCTGGCCATGCGATTGTCTCGGGCCACAAAGAAATGGTGGCGCAAATCGCGGACGCCCATATTGCGCAAGGCCGCCACGCCCAGGCTGATTAGGCGCACAAATTCGCGCGGCGGTTGCCGCAGCCAACGGGTCATGCTGAGCACGCCGTGATCGGTCAAATGCTCGATGAAATCACCGAAGGCTTCCTGGGTATAAAGCGTGTTTTCCGACAGAGTAAAAGCGCCGGCGCTGGTGGCCGCCCAGGTATCGACCAGGGTGGCCTGAATGGAATCGTAACGATCTTGGGCCCGGCGCACGAAACTGCGGCCCTCGCCTACGATCACTTCCACGTCGTCTTGCAAATACAAGTCGCCGGTGTATTCCCGAAACGCTTCCTTCATGACCTCTTCGGCAATCAGACCGTTTAACTCGACACCGGTGATTTTCTTCACTCCGTATTGGCGAGCGGCAATGACATCGGCACCGCCGCCCGGGCCGATGATCAAGGCGTGACCACCATTGCGTACTTCATAGACTAACGAGGCCAGCCGGGTTTCGGAAAAGCGCAGGTTGGCCCGGGCGCCATCGCGATAGGCACTCGCGGCAAAAATGCGGGTGGCGGCATCGGAATCGATGTTCATCCAGTGGTGATCTTCCCGGGTCTTAGACACCGTGACCCGAGAATAAGAATTCCAACGGGCAAAAATCACCTGGCTTTCGTCAATGGCCTTGACCGAAGGTACGGCAAACAAGCCGGCGCTGGCATCAACGATCACCAGAACCCATAACAGCGAGGCCAGACCCGCGGCCACCAGCCGGCGTCGGGGCGCTTGGGCAAACAAAATCGCCGCCGAGGCACCCAGCGCACCCGCGGCCAATACCGTGCTCGGCCCGCCCAAGAGATTCAGGGCCGGGATCGACAACAGGCAACCCAGCGCCGCCCCGGTTAAATCGTAGCCATAGATGCGGCTGACATGCTTCGATTGCAAGGTAATGACCATGGCCAGGCACATGCCGCTGAAGAAAAAGGGCAAGGCGGCCACCAGATACAAAGCGGCCAGATTGCGTAGCGATTCCAAACCCAAGCCGGGCGGCACCTGGGTGGCCAATACCATCCACAAGGCCACGATCGAGCTGAACCCAAAGGCCAGGGCATGAAAAGCCAAGATTCTTTCCAGCCGCTCCGGGCGCAAAGATCGCCCGCGCAGATAGACCACGATGCCCGCTACCCCCATGCCGAAGAGCGCCAGGCTGACCACCAGAAAAGCAAAGTGGTAGAAGAGAGTAACCGAGAAGATGCGGGTCAGGGTCAGCTCTAGCATCAAGCTGGCGCCACTAATCAGCGCCACGCCAAACAACAGGCCTCGCGACAAGACCACGTTTCCATCTGCTCCATTTTTGCTAGACATCAGATTTCCTTGTGGCGGGCTTCCCTGATCTCGCGACGATTGAACAAATCACCGTACAGAGCCTTGACGGCCACCTGGTGGGCGCGGGAACAGTAGAGCGGCTGGGCATGACCTATCTTGCGAATGAAGTGGTTCTGCGCTTCCGGATAGGGAAGAATGGCATTGGTCGGCGGCCAAATCATCGGATCTAAGGCATAAAACACCGAGCTGAATTTGATGCCTTCGGTCAGCGGCCGGGAATTGAGCTCGCGCAAAAAATCGCTACCCGGTAACAATTGCAGGCCGCTTTCTCCGCTTACCTTGCGAATGTAGGGCACCATTCCGGCCATGCCCCGCACGCCCAGGTGAGGAATTCCGCCCAAGCCCGCCCAGGTTCCTTGGTGCGGCGAGGACAAAAACAGGCATTTGCGAATGGGCAAGTCGGCGCCCATGCCATGCTGTACCATGGCCCGGATGATGACGCCGCCCTGTGAATGGCCCACCAGGTAGATCTCCTCGGGCCCCAGACGACGGTTAATCTCGCGCAGCACGAGTTCGAGCTGCGCTGAGCTCAGAGTCAGATCCTGGCTGTAAGGATAGTCGCCCCAGGTATAGGTAAAAGTGTCAAACAGATCGTTGCCCAGTTGGCGGGCCAGCCGGTAGAAAGACAAGGGCGACTGCATGTAGCCGGTAACCATAACCACCAAACGGCGCTCACCCTGGTACGCTTTCAAGCGCCGCTCGTGGTAATCGTCTTCATACAACAAGTTACCCGACACCGAGACCATGGTATCCAGAGCGTTCTTGCCAATGAAGAACATCTCTTCCACCGCGCTCAGCCCCAACATCACCGAATCGAC
>JAUVBB010000606.1 GCA_030591445.1 Deltaproteobacteria bacterium
ACATCCTGGCCGAGTACGACCGGCACTTGCTGGCTGGTCACCAGGCAAAAGACGCCATGGTGGATGGCTTGACCCACTTGTTGGTGCCATGTTTTTTCACCAGCGCCACCACCGCCGCCGGGCTCTTGTCCCTGCTCTCCAGTAACCTGGGTCCCATCCGGGATTTTGCCTGCCTATCGGCTGCCGGCGTGGGTTTTGCCTTTTTGCTAAGCTTTACCGTGGTTCCCTTTTTATTGCCCTGGTACCGTCTGAACCAGGCGACAGTGGCCAAACGCCGGCGCTCGTTTTTGCCGCGGCTGCTGGCTTGGCTGGGTCGACCGAGTCGCCCGGTCAGTCTGGTGGTGACCATGGTGGCGTTGATTCTTATGGTCCTGGCTATCTGGCCTTTGCGGCGTATCGAAGTGGGACCCAATCCTTTGAATTACTTTCCCGCGGATGCCAAGATCAGAAAAGACGTCTTGGCTATCGAAGAGGCCCTGGGCGGCACGGTGTCGATCGAGCTGATGGTGCGGGCGCCGGGCGAGGGACTCAAAGATCCAAAAGTGTTGCAGCGTATGGATGACTTGCAGACTTGGCTGGAAGGTTCCCCGTCCATCTCGCGCGCCCTGTCGGTGACCAATAGCCTCAAGGAACTCAATCGCTTGTTCCACGAGGGCGATCCTCGATGGGCGCAAATACCGCAGAGCCGCCAGATTGCGGCCCAACTCTACCTGCTCTTGGAGGGGGAAGAGGATTTGGAGCGAATGGTGCAGGAAAACTATTCGCTGGGGCGAATCTCGGTGCGGGCCAAGGTTTCGGCGACCAAAGATCTGATGGAAAAGATGCCGGCCATGGAGGCCCGGGTGGCCCAAGCCGCGCAAGACCTGGATCTGGATCTAGAGGTGACCGGCTTTATCAATCTCATGAAAAACATGGAAGTCTACCTGTTGCAAAACCAGATGCGCAGTTTTCTGATTGCCTTCGCGGTTATCACCCTCATGCTCATGCTGTTGCTGCGTTCGGTACCCATGGGCCTGCTGTCGATGATTCCGAACTTCGTGCCCGTATTTCTGGGCCTGGCCTTCATGGGTCTGGTCGGCATTCCCCTCGATCCGGGTACGGTCATGATTGGCAGTATCGCGCTGGGTTTGGTGGTTGACGACTCGGTGCATTTCCTGGTGCGTCTGCGCCGGGCCCTGGCTGGGGGGCAAGCGCTGGCCGCGGGTATCGAGACCGCAATTCATGAAGCCGGCCGGCCCATCGTGGTCACCAGCCTGGTTTTGGCTTCGGGTTTTGCCATTTTGCTGCTAGGCAGCTTTGGGCCCAATATCTATTTTGGCTTGGTCTCGGCGATCATCATTTTATTGGCGCTGGTCGCGGACCTGATTTTGCTACCCGCGGTTCTGCTGGTTTTGCGGCCGACCAAGCTCTTGGCTTACAAAAAGAACCAGTGACTGAGCCCGACGGCGGCAATGATGCCCACCAAATCCGCGGTTAGGCCGGCGATGGCGGCGTGGCGAACTTGAAAGACTTGAATGGCGCCAAAATAGACGGCCAGCACATAGAAAGTGGTCTCGGTGCTGCCTTGCATGACCGAGATTAATTGACCCAAGAAAGAGTCCGGCCCGTATTCGGTAAAAATCGAGCCCATGTAGCCAAAAGCACCGCTACCGGAAAGTGGCCGGATGATGGCCATGGGCAAGGCCTCGGGGGGCATGCCCAATAGGGCCGTTGCCCGGCCCAGGGTGGAACCCAGTAGATCCATGGCGCCCGAAGCCTTGAACATGGCCACGGCCACCAAAATGGCCACCAGAAAAGGAATGATGCGCACCGCTACCTGAAAACCTTCCTTGGCGCCCTCAATCAGGGATTCATAGACCTTTATTTTCCGCGAGGCGCCGAAGAGCAAAAACCCGCCCATCAAAGCCGGGATGGCCCAAAAAGAGAAGAAGTCTTTGGCCAGCCGAAAGCCGGAGGGGTTTTCGCTTTGCCGCCACCAGTCGACGTAGTGCATCACCGCCGCCACCAAAAAAGTTGCCACACAGGCCCAGATAAACGAACGCGTTTTCCAGCCGGCTCTTTCGGTGGGGGCGAGAAATTTTGCCTGCAGTTCAGCGGCGGTGTCATCCGCCTTCGAATCGGCACTTTGATCGGCCGCGGTCTCATCGGCTTCAGCTACAACTTCAGCTTCAACCGGCAGCTCGATGATTTGAAATCGCTTCATTTTGGCATAGGCCTTGGCGGCCAAAATGCCGGCGATGGTAGAGGCCAGGGTGGCCAGCAGGGTGGGTAGCCAGATCGAGGCCGGATCGGTCGAGCCCGCCGCCGC
>JAUVBB010000234.1 GCA_030591445.1 Deltaproteobacteria bacterium
CGGTATTTTTCGGCCAAAGGATGATGGCAGCTGCGGCAGGAAAACGACCAACTGACTGCGTGTTCCTGGTGATTCCAGTAGAATTCCCCGGCTTCTGTTTCGATTTTAAACAACTCGACAACCACCGGCCGGGCCACCAACCGCGCCCAATCAGTCAAGCCGTTTTCCTTTTGCTGATGACAGCCGATGCAAGTTTTGCGCAGCACCTCGACCAGGGGCGGATTGTCGTAAACTCCAGTGCCGTGGCACTGACGACAGGCCATGTGCGGGCCCTGGGCCTCGTCGGTATGATGACAGGTATCGCAGCGGCCATCCTCGGTGAAGCGGGCGTGGCGATCGTGATCCCACAGGATCATACCCACCTCCACATCGGCGATGACCGAAGGATCGGGACGATGGCACTGGTCGCAGCGGGCCGGCATATTTTCACGGCGCTCGGGATTGACGTCGTTGTGACACTGCAAACACAGGCCGTGGATGGCCTGTTCTATCGGCGGCCGGTCTTGTTTGGGATCCACCGCCCAGGCCCGGTGACAATCTTTGCAAGTGCGCAAGCCCTCGGCCGGTTGGCTTTCGATGTGACAATCAATGCAGTCGCCGTGGCTCTCTTGCTGGTGCAGAGCCAGACCGGTGGCCGGGTTCAGACCCAAGACGCTCGCCGGATGGTGACAGACACTACAGGGCCGATAATCGCCTTCGTCTTTGGCGTTTAGATCCTGATGATGGCACTTTTGACAGCGGTCATGGAATTGCTCACCGGTGCCCATATCAAGGAATCGAGCGTGGGCACGATGATCCCAATCGACCACGCCGGCGGAGCCGTGGAAACGCTGGCGATGACAATCGCGGCAGCCCACCGGACCCTTCTTCATGGCCTGGTGACAGCCGATGCATTTGGCATGAAAAACGCCCATGCGGGCCGGGGCCTCTGACTCAGCCTTGGCCTCCTGGACCCCGTGGCAGGACCCACAGGGACGAAGCTGCATGTTGCCCGGGCGCTCCTGATGATGACAGACCTGGCAATTGCTAATCTCCGGCATGCGCGCGTGAAGCCCGTGGTTCCAGTGCACATCACCAATGCGCGCGCTGAGCTTGCGGTCGGGCTCCTGGGCGGGCCGCAGCAGGGCGCCCAGGGCGCCGACGGTCAGCAATGCCACAACCAACGCCAACAAGGGCACGATTTTTATCTGCTTGCTCCGTATGGACATGTTCCTTTTCCTAGCGGTGCCGCCAGCCCGGCAGGCTTGTCGACAAGTCGCAATCGTGTAAGATGCTGAGGACGGAGGAGGCCAACGTGGTTCGAGTAGGAATCGTCATCGAAACCAATGAGGGACGCGCCCAAGTAAGCGAAACCCCGCAAAGCACTTGCGGCAACTGCGCCGAACGCGGCAGCTGCGGCATGGTCCTGACGCCGATGCCCGTGCCCCGAGAGTACTTGCTTACCGTAGACAACCAGTTCGGCGCCCAGGTTGGCGATTGGGTGGAGTACGACCTGACCGGGCCCCAAGAACTAAAAGCCTCGGCCTTGGTATGGGGCCTGCCCTTGATCGGCTTATTGCTTGGCGCTATCACCGGCGCCGCCGTGTACCCGGCCCTGGGCTTGGGCAAAAACCTCGCGGTTCTGCTTGGCTGTACGGCGGGCTTGGTCTTGGCCTGGAGCGTGATGCGTCTGGCCGACCGGCAGCTACAAGCAAAACCCCAGTTGACGCCAAGCATTCTGCGCGTTGTCACTCCGCAGGTTTGTGCCCGCCCTGAGGCCAACCCGTCCCAGCAAGAATAAAATCTTCCGTCCAAACCAGACCTCTTGAGCTAACGAAGCGTGGGCGAGTTCTGCAACAACTCGCCTACTTTCTTGCGCAACGGACGCCCGCTTAGGTGGGCATCACGTTGCTCGTCATTGAAGTAACAAAGGGTTCCGCAACGCATGCAGCGCAGCGCTTCGTCGCGCATGCTCTCTGGTGACACCACCAGATCTACTTCTTCAAAGTTCTTGATCCGGTCCGCCACCTGCAGTTCGGGCTGGGAGACCCGCACCCTGGGGCCCACGCCCAATACCGGCACCAGATTCGAGACCGCCAATTTCTGCGGACCGACAAAGGTACCCTCCGGAAAGCCCAAATCGAGGCCCAGGAGAAAACGTTGGATGGAACGAGCCACCCGCCGGCCGGTGCCAATGGCATCGATCAAAAGGGCCGGACCACTCCAAAGATCGCCGGCGGTGAAAATATGGGGCACGTCGGACTGTAAGGTCTTTTCGTCGGCTTCGATGGTGTTCCAGCGGGTCAGTTTCAGACCGCGTTCTTCGAGATCCTTGGTGTACCAATCCTTGAGCGGCCGCTGACCGATGGCGGCAATGACCACATCGACGTCCATGAGCGTGTTGGAGCCCTCGATGGCTACCGGCCGGCGCCTTCCGGAGGCATCCGGCTCCCCCAATTCCATCTTGATGTATTCGATTTGGGTTAGTTTGCCCTTTTCATCGCCGATCAGGCGCTTTGGAGCGGCCAATAAGTGGTACTTGACCCCTTCATGTTCGGCCGCATCGATTTCCACCTGGTTGGCCGGCATTTCCTTGCGGGTACGCCGATACAGCAGCGTTACTTCGCCGGCCCCCATGCGCAGCGAAGATCGACAGGCATCCATGGCAGTGTTACCGCCGCCGACCACCACCACCCGCTTGCCGCTCAAATCTACTTTGATGCCCAGCTCTCGCTTTTGCAGGAACTCGGTGCCCTTCCAGACGCCGTCTAGATCTTCGCCCTCACAACGCAGCGAGGAGTTGTCCCAGGCGCCCATGGCCAACAAGGTAGCGTCAAATTCCGACTCTAGATCGGCAATAGTAAAATCGCGGCCCATCTGCTGATTGCAACGAACCTCGACACCCAGGTCCAGAATTTCATCGATCTCGAAATCGAGAGTCTTTTTGGGTAAACGGTATTCAGGAATACCGTAGCGGGCCATGCCCCCCAGCGCTGGTTTGGCGTCGAAGATCACGGGCCGATGGCCCAGGCGCCTAAGATAGTAAGCTGCAGACAAACCGCAAGGACCTCCGCCGATCACGGCCACCGTCTTCCCCGTCTCCGGCGAAATCACCGGCGGCGCTTGCGGATGATGCATCTCCCAGTCGGCCACGAAGCGTTTGATGTAGTTGTGATGGACCGGCTCATCGCCGATGGCGACGCGCCGACAACCGGCTTCACAGGGCGCCGGGCACACCCGACCACAGATGAGAGGCAAGGGATTGCGTTCCTTTATCACGTCTACGGCTTCAGCGTATTGACCCTTGGTGGCCAAATCGATGTAGCTGGGAATATCGATCTGGGCCGGACACAGCTGCCGACAAGGCGGCAGGCACTCGTGGTCATTGTTGAAGTGCATCAAACGGTCGCTGAGCTTGAAGACCTGAATGACCTTGGTCGGACAAACCCGCTCGCAGGTACCGCAACCGGTGCACTTTTCGGCCGAAACTTCCGGGTAACCTTCCGGACCCATGACAATAGCGTCGAATGGACAAGCCCGCACACAGGTAGCCAAACCAAAGCAACCGACCTTGCAACGCAGATCGCCGCCGTGGAGATCGAACAGCGCCCGGCAATCGAGCGCCCCTTCGTAATGAAACTTTCTTTCGGCCCGATCACCGCCGGTACAAAAATGGTTTGCCGTTCGGGGCTCGGCCACGCCGATTTCGGTTCCCATGATGGCCGCCACTTGGATCGCCACCTCGGGGCCGCCGGCAATACAAGCGTCAACCGGAGCCTTGCCCGCCACGATGGCCTCGGCACAGGAGGCACAACCGGCATAGCCACAGCCGCCGCAATTGGCCCCGGGCAGCGCGTCTTCGGTAGCCGTGATTCTGGGGTCAACCTTCACGTAAAAAACGCGGGCGGCCACGGCCAGGATAGCGGCGGCACCCAGGCCGATGCCCAACATCACCAGCGCAGAGATTCCCATCTATGCCACCTTTCAGATCATGCCCTTGAAGGCAAAAAACGACAGCGCCAGCAGTCCCGCGGTCACCAAACCAATGCCGGTTCCCTCGATTTGCTTGGGCACCCGGATGGTCTCGAAACGTTCGCGAATGCCGGCAAACAACACCAGGGCCAAGCCAAAACCGGCTGCCGAGGCCGCCGAAAAGACAATGGCATCGAACAAATCGTAGCCTTCCTGGATGTTGATGATGGCCACGCCCAAAACCGCGCAGTTGGTGGTAATCAGGGGCAGGAAAATACCCAGGGCCTGATAGAGGGCCGGAATCGACTTGCGCAGAAAAAGCTCTACGAATTGCACCAGGGTGGCAATGATCAGGATAAAGGCCATGGTGCGAATGTACTCGATACCAAAGGGTGCCAGCAGGTAGTGCTCGACCAGCCAGGTAATCATGCCGGCCAGGGTGAGCACGAAAACCACCGCCCCGGCCATGCCCACGGCCGTCTCCATCTTCTTCGACACACCCAGGAAGGGACAGTTGCCCAGAAATTTGGCCAACAGGATGTTGTTGATAAAGATGGCCCCGATGACCAGTTCCATAGTGTGATTCATGCTCGACTCCCCGGTCTTTGCTTAGCGGCCACGGCTACCACCTACCAGGTTCATGAGGCCCAGCAACAAACCCAAAGCCACGAAGGCACCGGGAGCTTGCTGCAAAAAGGCGAATGGCTGATCGAAAAATACCTGCTCGCCAAAAACCAGGCCCAGGGTGCCGGCGCCGAAAAACTCGCGGATGGCGCCCAGACCGGTCAAGGCCAAGGTAAAGCCCAAGCCCATGCCCAGACCGTCGGCCCGCGATAGCAGCACCCCGTTCTTCTTGGCAAAGGCCTCGGCCCGGCCCAGGATGATGCAGTTGACCACAATCAGCGGAATGAACAGCCCCAGGCTCTCTGATAACTCAAAAAAGTAGGCCTTGGTGATCATCTCCACGCAGACGACGAAGGTGGCGATGATGACAATGTAACAGGCCACCCGCACCTCGTTGGGAATGACCTTACGCAGCAGGGAAATCAAGCCATTGGAACAAACCAACACAAAGGTGGCCGATATGCCCATGCCCAGACCGTTTTCAGCCGTGGTGGTGACCGCCAGGGCCGGGCAAAGGCCCAGCACCAAGCGGAATGGAGGAATCTCTCTCCAGAGACCTTTGCTAAATTCTTTGACCAATCGGGAAGCACTCATGGCGATGCCTTCTCTTGGCCGCTGTTGATGGCCGCCACAATGGCCTGGCGGTGAGCCTGAAATAGCTTACGCGCCCGGTCCACGGCCTGGGCCACCGCCCGGCTAGACACGGTGGCTCCGGTTACGCCGTCGATGACACCGCCGTCTTTCTTCACCTGAAAAGCGGCATCCTGACCCAAGCCAACAAATTGCTTAGTAAATCTGGTCTCGCGCACCCGGGTGCCCAAACCGGGGGTCTCGGACATGGTGGTGATACCAATGCCGGCCAGTTTCTCGCTGGCCAGGTCAAAACCCACCATGACTCCCAGATCACCGCCAAAACCCTGCCCGAAAGCCTCGAAAACAACCACCGGGGACGAGCCCGCCGCTTCGATGAGAAACAGGCTCAGCGGACTTTCTTCGCCCAGATCCACTTGCCGCCGGCCTTGCAGCACTTGGTCTTCGAAGGCAGCCAATTGATCGGCGGCCAGTGCCTGGCCCCGGCCTTGGTAGATCGACACCACGGCGGGCACTTTCTTGAAGCGCAGGATATTGTCCGCGGCCCGTTGGGCGGTGACCTGGTGCAAACCACCCAAGGCCAAACCGCTGGCCAAGGCAATGCCGGCCAGGGCCACAAACATGTGGAGGGTCTTTTTCATGAGGCCCTCACCTCCCGCATGCGTGGTTTGAGCCGGTCGAGCAGGGGACTGAGAATATTCATCAGCAAGACGGCAAAAGGAACCGCATCCGGCCAGACCCCAAAGGCGCGAATCAAGACGGTGAGAAAACCAAAACCAGCACCGTAAATCCACAGGGCCCGGCGATTGGCCGGTGAGCTAGTAGCATCGGTGGCCAAGAAGAAAGCCCCCAGTATCACGTGACCGTCCAAGATCTGATCGAGTGGCCCACCGTTGAGCCGAGAAGCAAACAGCAAGGAGAAGACCGCGACCGAAGCCAGGGCCGCTATCGGAATCTGCGGCCGGATGCATCCTTGCCACCAGAGAAAAAGCCCGCCGGCCAAAGTAGCCCCCACCGACCAGACACTGGCAGCGGCAATGGAGGCCGAGCCAATCGGGTAGAGATGATGCGGCCAACTCAGCAGCAGAATCAACCAGCCCACCACCGCCGGGTGCATGGCATAGCCGCCGATGCCGCCATACAACTGCTTGCCCAGCACAATGGCCAGCAAGATGCCGAAAAACAATACCCACCAGGGAGTGGTCGGCGGCATCATCAAGCCCAACAAGGCGCCCATCAAGGCGCCGTGCCCATCCAGCGCCCGGTAGGGCTGACGCATGAGCACCTGGGTCAGATACTCCACCAGCATGCCCAGCCCCAGGGCCATGGTGAGAGTACCCATGATTCCCAAGAACCAAAGACTGGCCGCCTCGACCCCCAAGCCACTGGCCACGGCGGTCAGAGTTTGACTCATGGTACCCAAGTCAACTTGCCCACCGCTTGCCGAGCCATAGGCATGACCCACGGCGCCGGCAATCTCCGTGGGCAACAAAGCAAGCACCATGGTCCAGTTCAGTGCCGCGATACTGGTCCGGGAACGCAGGTGCGGAGCCACGCCGACGGTGTAAAGGATTGGTTCAGTCGCCACCGCTGGCCTCCCTTACCGCCTCATCGGCGGCAGCTTGCTGAGCTAGTTCCCGTTTGGCCATGCGGATCAACTGCAGCAAGGGCCGGCGAGCTGTGCACACGGATGCACAAAGACCGCATTCAATACAGGCGTCGAGTCCATATGCGCGCGCTTCTGAAAACTTACCGAATTCGCTGTAGCGCCCGATGTTTTGTACTTGCAGTCGCAGTGGGCAAACATCGATACAAGCGCCGCAATTGATGCAAGGCTCATCGGTAAAAGGTACCACTTCTTCGCCCGGCACGTGCACCAGGGCATCTACGCCCTCGTCCACAGCCGCCTCCAAGGAATACTGGCTAGTCCCGCCCATGAGTCCGCCGGCAACCAGCTTGTCGCCGCTATGTAGGCGCAAGTTACAGGCAGCTACCAGATCGCTCAAGCGGGTTCCCATCGCCACCTGCAGGTTCTCAATGCTCGCGCCGCGGCTGTTTACCAGGGTCAGCAGTTTGTGCTCTTGCAAGCGGCCATGGACCACCGCATCGTAGGCGGCCAGGGCCGTCTCCAAACTCACCACCAGCGCCTGGGCATCACCGGTACGGGCTGCCACCATGGGCGCTAAGGTGTGCGGATAGCGCGCCGGCAATGTCAGCAGGCCGGTGGCCGAGGAAGGACACAAGCGACCGGCGGCTTCTGACTGAGTCGCAGCCGCACCAACCCATAGTTTTTGGACGCCAGACACGCGGGCCAACAAAGCCACCGCCCGCCGGGCATCGTCGCCACGCTCGGCCAACAAAGAAGCCGCTACTCTTACCCCTGGTTCCTGGTCGGAGACCAACACCACCAAGGAAGCTGTCCCAGACAAAGCGTCGACCAACAAGCTACGCGGGCGATTACCAAGACGAATCGCAGCCACTCGCCAACGTTCCATGACCGCTTCCACTGCGGCGCTTTTTGCATCGAGGGCCGCAAACACTGGCGCGGTCACTGCGCTTGCCGGTTCGATCAAAACCGCCGTGCCCCCTGGGCCGGCCTGGATATCCGGGCACTCGCGCACGGCGCGGATCACGCCCGCCACCGGGCTGGGTCGAAAAGACTTATCGTCAATCTTCCCCAAGGCCTGTCCAGGGCTTACCTCATCGCCGACCAGAACCGCCGGTCCGATGACTTGCCCCTGGGAGCGTCCCAAGAAGAACGACAACATTGGCGGAAGGCCAAGATCACGAAAGGCCAGCGGCGACACGCTCAGTGGACAAGAAAAATCAGCCACGCCGCACAAGCGTTGCCACAATCTTGGTTTTCCAATTTTCACCGAAAGGTTTAACCCTGCTGAAGTCAATCTATTGCCTCCCGAATCATCCCCCTCTTCACAAGGCACCTTTTCCTAGAATGACTCCGCCCTAAAGTCAAGGCGCATTCGTAAGATAAAGGTCGCCCATTTCGGTTGACGCGCTTGCTGGCCTCAGTTACCATGACCACTTCAAAAAGATGGAGGATGAAATCCTTGTGAAACCGGGGACCCGGATAAGGATGTCAGTACCAGTGCGATGCCTTATGCTTTGTTTGGCATGTGCGCCGGGCTGCACCGAAGACAAAGTCGAGGCGGTATCCGGCCCCGTGGCCATCATCGACACCACCGATAGCCAAGCGCTGACTCCAGAAGATCCACCGGCCCCGGCAGAGACCGAAGCCGAGCAAGTTGCCCCAGTGCTTAGCGACGAGGAATTGCCAGCCACTATTGCCACCGAAGGCCCCAAAAAATTCGCCCGGGCCACCGGCAAGGCCCGCAAAGGCCGGGATGTGTCCTTGGCCCGCCAGGCCGCCGCCAACCGGGCCCGGCGAAATCTAGTCAAGCTACTGAAAAAAGAGGGTTATTCTTTGCAACCCCCTGGCGTTCTGCGGGAGGCAACGATTGAACGAGTCTATACCCGCGGCAAGTTTGTTTACGCTGAATGTGTGCTTGCGCTCCCCGATGAGCCTGGCGCTTTGAATGAGACTTTGAATGATCCGGCGGCTGTTCCGTCCAAATCCACCAAGGAGGATATACCATGAGCAGAAAAATCGGCCTATCTTGCGTGGCCTTTGCGCTTACATTGGGCCTGGCCTTTAGCGCCCTGGCAGACAAAAAGAAAATCGTGGTCGGCGACCCCAAAACCAAGTGGGCGGTAGGACCGGCTTGCCATGGTCATGTTCCCACCTATGCCGACACCATTGCCCGCTCGCTGCGTACTCGCATTGTGGAAACCGGAGCCTTTCGGGTGGTATCCCGAGAGCAACTCAAGAAAATCCTGGCCGAGCACGAAATGTCAATGGTCGGGCTTTCCGATCCCACCACCGCCAAAGTGCTGGGTCAGTTTCTACAAGCAGATCTGGTCATGGCCACCGAAGTTCTGTGCCACGCCAACATGGTAGAGTTCAATATCTTACTGGTAGACGTAGAGACGGCCGAGATCGTCTGGGCCAAAAATTACAACATGAAAAACCTGAAAAAGGTCAACCGGGCGATGAAAGACATCGCCAAGTTGCTAAAAGGGTACGCCAAAACCGGAGAAATCGGCGAATCAGCCGGCAAATCCGAAGACATGATGATGATCGATTCCAAAGCCTTGCGCGATGCCTCAGAACAAATCATCAGCATTATCGAACACAGTGTGCCAACAGCCAGCATCGAAGTCCTAGACGTCAACGCGGTCAGCGACACCATAAAAGTCAAAGTGCGCGGCAAGGCCTGGGCCGGAACCAAGTTCAAGGTTGAGCGAGACGAAGAAGAAATTGGCTGGCTCTATTTGAAGAAAAAGGGCGGCCGCTCCGTCGAAGCTGGTACCCAGGACGAAATCTCCGCCTTTGAAGAAGGGGATGTGGGCAGCAGCGAAGAATTCGTGCCCAAGGTGGCAGTTGGCTTCATCGAAGACGAAGACGAAGACAACGAAAAGATGGTGGAAATGTTTAGAGAAGGGCTGCTTCAGGAGATGAGCCAGGCTGACAAAATGGAACCGGTCGATGACAGCAAAGTGGACAAGATCATCAATCGCATGGGCTCCAAAATACGAAAGAAATCTCTTGCGAAGCTATTCAAGAAGGGGGTAGATTTACTCATTACGGGCAGATTTTCAGGTGAGTCCGGCAATCGCCGGATAGATTTCGACGTGCTCAGCACAGTCGATGGCAAGAGGGTAACCAAAATTAAGTACAACTCTAAGTTGTAGATTATTATTCATTCGTTCAAGACCTACTCTTAAGGAGGATGTAAAAATGAAAAAAAGTGTAGCCATTTTATCCGTGTTGACTCTGGTACTGGCCCTCGGCGTAGTAACTTCAGCTTGTGGTGGCGGAAACGCCCTCACCGCTTCCACCGCCTCCGGCGCCCCCGCTTGGGTGCTCAAAGGCAGCGGCGCCTTCACCGGTGACCGGGGCAAGGCCATGTACGGAGTGGGATCCGCTCCCAAAATGATCGACGTCTCCATGCAACGTGACCGGGCCAACAACCGCGCCCGCCGCCAAATCCTGCAAATTTTCAACACCTACATCGCTTACATGATGAAGGACTATGCCCGCAGCACCACCGCCGGCGACATGAGCAAGGAAAGCTACGAAGCCGACGTGCTCCAGGTTCAAAAGACCATCTCCATCGGCGACATCAATGGCGCCCAGATTGTCGACACCTGGCGTGATCCGGCCGACGGCACCATTTACTCCCTGGCCGTGCTCGACCTGGCCGCCGTCAGCGAAATGATGGCCAACAAGGGTGAATTGGATTCCAAATTGCGCGACTATGTACGCGCCAATGCCGCCAAGTCCTTCGACGATCTGGAGTCGGAAGAAGCCAAACGCGGTAACTAAAGCCACTAAGGCTTAATCAAGGTGTAGAATGGGCCGGGGTCGCAAGACACCGGCCTTTTTTTCTGGAAAGCCAACCGAAGCAGTGATAGCTTCTCTGACCCGGAACCGTCCCGCGGAGGAGACATGCGCCAATATCTGTTCAAACTTTGCCTTTTGGCCGCCACCCTACTCATGACCATGACTTCCTGTGGTCCGCGGATCGTGATCATCCAACACGGCCCACCTCCCAACTGGGTGGATCGGCTGCCCAGAAAAACCGGCCAGATGTGTGCCTTGGGCTATTCCGGACCCACTTTCTATCAGCAGGACTGCGTCGGCAACGCCGCTGAAAATGCCCGGGGCCATCTGGCCGAAAGCATCTCGGTCACCATCCGTACCGTCACCCTCGATATCTCCGACGGTACCCGCGGA
>JAUVBB010000355.1 GCA_030591445.1 Deltaproteobacteria bacterium
GGCTTGCTTTTATCTGGCTTGACTTTGGCCGCGGCCATCTTCTGGTTTGAGTGGTGGCCAAAGCCGCCGGAAGCCATGGTCCCACCCAAGCAACTTGCCCCTATTCTGCTGAAAACCACACCCAGCCCAAGCAAAGAAAACAAGCTGCCGGCGTGGAAAGAAATGCCGGCGCCCACCCCAGCGCCACCGAAATCTGAACCCGTCCAAATCAGAAGAAAAACAACGAAGGCCCCAACCAAGCCCGCGATCCTGCCCAACTTGGCGCTGGAAACCGACAAAGACGTTCGGGTCTGGATGGATCACCGGAAAATCGAAAACACCGAGATCGTCTTCCATGATCGTAAGGCCCACCTAATTCGACTGACGCCGGTGACCGGCAAGCGGCCGGACATCACCCTGAGATTCAGTCCCACCGGACCGAAGCTTAGCACTTGGTCTCTGGCTCTGCGTTCGGCGCCCTGGATGAGAATCAAGCTCAATGGTCGACCAGCGGGACAGACGCCGCGTAGCGGACTGCGGCTTTCCCCCGGTAGTCATCAACTGATCTTGCACCGCCATCCTCAGTCCATCACCCTCACCATCAAGGTAAGAGCGCCAGACCTATGAGCGAAGAATCCAAGCAAGCATCGCCGGCCGAGCCTTTTGCCACCGACCGCGCCAGCCTCGAGCGCGAATCGGAGGTCACGTTTTTTACGGCTTCCGGCCCGGGTGGCCAACATCGCAACCGGTCTCGTACCGGCGTTCGAATCCATCACTTTGGCAGCGGGCTAACCGTTACCGCCACGGAAAGACGTTCCCAGTCCCAAAACCTGGAAATCGCCTTCCAACGGCTGGAAGAAAAACTTACGCAGCTCAATATTAAACCCAAAAAACGGCGCGCAACTCGCCCAACTCGTTCCAGCCAGAGACGACGCCTGCAGGAAAAAACCAAACAGGCAAACAAGAAGCAAATGCGTAAGAAACCCAAACCCGAGGATTGATCCGCCCCGGGCTTTGCTTCTTTGGCCCGCCATGATAAGGATTTGCCATGCCTACCGAAAACACGATTCTTGATTTCCGTTCTGACACCGTCACCCAGCCCGGTGCAGCCATGCGTCAAGTCATGGCCCAGGCAGAGGTGGGCGACGATGTCATGGAAGAGGACCCCACCGTTCGGCGTCTAGAAGAACGGGCAGCCGAAATCTGCGGGCGCCAAGCCGCGCTCTTTGTCCCCTCGGGCACCATGGCCAACCTCATTGGGTTAGGCCTGCACTGTGGCCGGGGCGACGAAGCGATTATGGAACGGCGCACCCACTCCTTTGCCCACGAGGTGGGCGGCGGGGCCGCCTTGCTGGGAATCGTCTTTTCGGTGCTTGACTCGCAAGACGGCATCCTGACGCCGGCACAGGTTCGTGCCGCTATCAGAGCCCACGACATCCATGAGCCCATTAGCAAGCTGCTGGTAGTCGAAAACACGGTCAATTTGGCCGGCGGCCGTGTGGTGTCGCTTGCCCAAATGCAAGCCTTGCACGAGCTTGCAAAGGAGCGGAACCTGCGTCTGCATATGGACGGCGCCAGAATCTTCAACGCCGCCGTGGCCAGTGGCGTGCCGGTTGCCCGCTATGCCCAGCTGGTCGATACCCTGTCTTTTTGCCTCTCCAAGGGCTTGGGATGCCCGGTGGGCTCGCTGGTGGTTGGCGACCAAAAAGCCATGAAACGCGCGCGCGGGCTACGCAAGATGCTGGGGGGTGGGATGCGACAGGCCGGGGTACTGGCCGCTTGCGGTTTGTATGCCCTCGAACATCATATCGAGCGCTTGGCCGACGATCATCAATGCGCCAAGGAATTGGCCCAACAGCTACAAGCGGCGCTCGACCATCGCTTCCAGGTACAGGAACCAGAAAGCAATATCCTGCTGGTACATACTGACAAACAGGCCACCACCGAAACCACGCTCGCCGAATGGAAGCAAAAGGGAATCCTGGCCCTGCCCCTTTCCGACACCACCATTCGTTTGGTCACCCATCTGGACTTGCCAACCGGCGCGGCCGCCGAAACAGGCCGGCGCCTGGGCAAGCCAGCCAAGAGGGACTGATGATGAAAAGATGTCTTCTGCCCATCCTGCTCGGCACCATGATGACGGCTACTGCCTTCGCCGGCCAGGTAATCGATGTCCGTTTGAACGACAAAGTAGCCGCCGGCAAACAGCCCTCCTTGGCGATCTCGGTGTTCGGCGACTTAAGCGAGCTGGTGCTCGACTTGACGCGCGACGACGGCAAGAAGATCCAACAGCAACTGCTTAACATCCCGCGCGGTTCCAAACGTTCCTTTGTCATTCCCCAAAGCAGCGGCCGGCACCGTTACCGAGGATCTTTGGCACTCACCCGAGCCTCGGGGGAAAGCGGTTCGATGGATCTGGACTTCACGGCCGAGGTCATCGCGGCCCTTGGCCTTTCGGTCAACCGGGACAACCTCGATCTGGTCGAACACACCGTCCTGCTGAAAGCGAAGCGCGCACTTAGCCAAGTTGACTTTGAGGTAACGGCCGAGGACGGCACCTTGATTGATCGGGGCAGCCAAAAAGTACAGCCGCCGGCAAAGCAGGCACGATTGATTTGGAAACAAAAAGACGGCAAGGTGCTAAAAATCCGCCTGCTTGCTTATGACACTGACAACATTCACGAAGACCTGGAATTAATACCCTGGACCTACCACATCCCGCACCAGGAAGTTGAATTCGAAACCGGCAAATGGGATATCAGGGACAGCGAAATAAGCAAACTGAACCACTCCTATCATTTGCTGCAAGACGGTTTGTCTCGTTATGGCAGCCTCCTGGAAGTCAAGCTCTACGTGGCCGGACACACTGACACCGTAGCCACCGCCGACAGCAATCGCATTCTCAGTGAGAAACGGGCGCTGGCCATTGCCCGTTTTTTCCGCTTTCGCGGTTTCGTTCAACCCGTTTTCTACCAGGGCTATGGGGAAGGTGGTCTCAAGGTCCCCACTCCTGATGAAACCGATGAGCCCCAAAATCGCCGAGCCGAGTACGTGCTGGCCGCCGAAGCACCCAATATGAACGTCTCTGGTTCCGCCGCCCACTGGAAACGCCTACCCTAGGAGGCCCAAGGTGAGTCGTTACGGCGAAATGATGATTGCAGCAGGATTGCTGACCCAGCAGCAGCTAGATACCGCCCTGCAGGTAAAGAGAAACAAAGGCGGACGCTTGGCTTCCATCATTTTGGAGCTGGGCTTGGCCAGCGAACGGACATTGGCGCGGATGTTGAGCCAACAATCGGGCGCGCCCTACATTGTAATGTCCCAAAGCGTGCTGACGCTCGACCTGCTCGACCTATTCCCACTGGAGACCGCGCGAAAGTTCTCCATCTTGCCCATTAGAAAAGCGGGCGCGAATTTGGTCGTCGCCATGGCCGATCCGCACGAGCAAGCGCGCCTCGACGAAGTCAGCTTTGTTTGCGGGGCTCGCATTATCGAACATGGTGCCTTAATGGGCCCGCTCCATCATGCTATCGAACAAGCCTATCGCAGCCGCCTCAACCAAAAGCAAAAATTCTTCACCGGCCATGATTTTGATCTTTCCTTGTTAGCAGGGTTTACCGGTCATCTGGAACTCGCCGTCAATCAGGCCGCCCTGCCGACAAACGCGACCGCCAAAGAGAAAATCAGACCAGAGAGTTTTCTGGAAGAAGACACCAAGCGCGCCATTCTGAAACTGGATTTGTCGCCGAAGTCGGCAGAGCCGGCCGCCAAAACCAGTGTCCTGGTCGTCGACGATGATGAGAGTTTACGAAAAATGCTCATCGAGTTCCTGAGCAAATCTGGTTACCAGGCCCAAGGTGCCGAGGATGGCCGGGTCGCCATCGAGCTAATAAGAGAGGGCCTGCCCGACTTGATCCTGCTCGATGCCATGCTACCAGGCGTGCACGGCTTCAACCTTTGCCGGCGGCTAAAGAATGCGGAAGTCAGCAAGCATGTGCCGGTTATCATGATCAGCGCGGTGTACAAGGGCAAAGAACATTCTGAAAAAGCCCGGCTCAATTACGGCGCCAATGCCTATTTGGAAAAACCCCTGCGGCTCGCGCAACTAAAGAAAATCATCGAAAACTGCATGTCTTTTCGTGAATCCGGCCCCTCGTTTGCCGAGCTATCGGAAAAGGTCAACAACGCCGTCCAAGATGCCTTTGCCGCCCATCAACTCGGCGACCTACAGATTGCTGCCGATCTCTTATTGGAAGCCATTCGGCTGGCACCTTTTTTCGCCAACATGCACATTAAACTGGCGGAAATCTATCAAGACCTGGGCGAGAACTATCGCACCATCTCGCAACTGGAACTGGCAACCGAACTACAACAGAATGACAGCCTCTTCTTCCAACTGGCCCTGGCCTATGCCCGGGTGGGTTTCAACCAAAAAGCGCTGACCGTCTTGGAAAAGGCACTTGGCCTCAGTCAAAGCCCAGAAGCGGAAAACCGCATCCGTAGCCACATCGATCTGCTAAAAACCGCACAGGATCAGTGACCACCGGCGGCTTTGGGCTTCGCGTGCCAGATGCGCGTGAGCAATACAAAACCCACCAGACCAAAGGGAAACAAGAAGATGGGCCAGAATGCCCAGTTGTGAGTAGTAAGGAATCCCAGGCTAATGCTCTGTACCGCGGTGCCCAAATAGACAAAACCATCAATCATGCCGACGGCTGTAGCCGCGGCTTTGCGGCCGCCGAAGTCCATGGTGGCCGTGCCAGACAGAAGCCCATGAGTACCGATGACCGCCAGCGACATGAGAAAGACCAAGATCCCCAACAGGTAGGGAGTCATGGTGAGATCCGGTCCCGCTGGTAATACTCGCTTCTCACCGGCCCGGGCCGTTGCCTTGGGGTCTTTCCATTTCAGCTGCAAGCGTTCCCCGTCACGAAGTACCTCGATGGGTACCAAGCCTTTCGAGACCACTTCCGGAGTCAATGGCTTTGCTTTCCGGCTACACATACATTTCTTAGGGTCCCAGTTTACACCTTCGCCTAAGCAGGCAGACGGGAAACAGGCAATCCCGCGCGATACATCGGCCCAATCATTGATTTCGGTCACCAGACCAGCCACCACAACCTCATCGCCGGTGCGTAGCGAAAGGTCTTTTTCGGCATCGACCCAACCCACCCGGCGATCGGTCCCGCCCAAACAGAAAATCATGCCCAAAGAACAGACGACCAGGATAAAGTACAGACCTCCGGCCGCCGGCGCACGCCGGCTTTGGAAAAATAAGTCGCTGACCCAACCGGCCACATTGCCGCCGATAACGCCGGCCACCATCAATATTCCGCCCCAGCCCCCTTGGATAAAAGGAGCCAAGGCCAGCAAGGCACCGCTGATAACACACCAGACGCGGCGTTTGCCCTTGGCTCGTGCCGCCAGCACAAAAAAGATCACGGCGGCCGCAAACAAAGCCACAATCAACCAACCATGCGCCCAAGATCCGTCCCGCAAGGGATGGCTGCGGGGCAATACCCAGACTTCCTTGGCATAAAACGGAAACCAATGCATGATGCCGTTGCGCAACACGCCGGTGCAAAACTCAACCGAGGCAATGACCAAGATCACGGGATTGGTTAAGATACGCTTGAAGAGCGCAAAAACGGGAATGGACCCCTCGCCTTCTCCAGAAGAGGCATCGCCGGTATCAAAATCGAGATGGCCCGCCTGCGAAGGCAAATCGCGCAACAGGAAGACTTCAACGACAAACATGGCAAAAAGAGCAAAAGAGGGCACAAAAAACACCCACCAGGGCATCGATTCGCCTCCCTGGCCCCAGGACCTGGTCCAACTCAACAGCCAACCATTGACCGTAAAGGCAAAAAAGATACCGGAAGAAATCATGGTTCCGAAAATCCCGGAGAATCCACCGCGCTCTCGAACGTGGAACCAGTTGGCGTTTACCTTGACGATGGCCACCGCGCCGAAACTCTGAAAGTACATGTTCAAGCCGTAAAGCGCCGACAAGGTAGGCACCAAGGGCAAGGCCAGGCCTTCGCTGCCACCACCCGAAGCGCGGACAAACAAACCCATCAGCAAGTTCATGACCGCACAACCGAAAGCCCCAATCAGAATAGCCCGTTTCCCGCCTATGCGATCGGTCACCGGACCGTTGATCAGAAAGGAAAGCGCGTAGACCAGGGTACCGGTGCCAAAGATAATTCCAAAATCCTCTTTGGGAATAGCGCTTATGTCGTTGGCGGCCACGGTCAGGTTGTAACGACCGAAATATAGCATCGCGTAGGTAAAACCCATCGGAAACCAATTCAAAAAACGACGGCGCCGAAAGGCAGAGCTATGTTGAGGAATAAAATCATTGGTCATGATATTCTCCAAATCGGGTTCAAATCCGCGGTATCGTGTCAAAAGCATTGGCTGTGGTCAAGCACCAAATATGATTTTCACCAGTTGCACCTCCGCGGCGAGTGTTGTAACCTTCCGTTCGTTGATCAGGGAGGGAGAACAGTAGAATCCTCATGACCCGCGATTACGCCACACCGACCATGGATGTCCAGAACCAACCTGACAATCGCAAGATCGAGATTGACAAGGTTGGCATCAAGGACATTCAGTACCCTATCGGAGTATTAGAGCGTTCGGGCGGCACCCAGCGAACGGTGGCCAAGGTGAGCATGTTCGTCAACTTGCACCACAAGTTCAAGGGCACCCACATGAGCCGCTTCATCGAGCTGCTCAACGAGCATTGCCAAGACATGAGCACCACCACCATCCCGGGCCTGCTGCTGGAAATGCGCAAGCGGCTAGAAGCCCGCGATGCGCACATCGAAGTCAGCTTTCCTTTCTTTATTTTGAAACGGGCCCCGGCATCCGGCGCCGAGGGCTTGATGTCTTATGATTGCACCATCCGTGGGTTTTGGGCCAACGAAGTGGTGCTGGAGATTGAGGTTACGGTGCCGATCACCGCTTTGTGTCCCTGCTCCAAGGCCATCAGTGACCAGGGCGCGCATAACCAACGCGGCACGGTTACGGTCCAGTACCGCCAGAATCGATTCGTCTGGATAGAAGACATTATTGAAATCGTCGAAGCCGAGGCTTCTTGCGACGTTTACAGCGTACTCAAGCGCGAAGACGAAAAGTTCGTCACCGAAAAAGCCTATGCCAACCCCATGTTCGTAGAAGATGTCGCCCGATCGGTCGCCCAACGCCTGCGGGCCCACGAGGGCATTGCCTGGTTTTCGGTCGAAGTAGAAAACCAAGAATCCATCCATGCCCACAATGCCTACGCCTATCTGGAAAGGCCTAGTGAAAACAAACACTAGCAAAACTCACGCTTTCACAATAGTCCTACCTCTTTAAGCCCATAGTCGGTATACTAACTAGCTAGAAATAAATTTTGCTGAACAGGCCAAACTGCGGTCCGGAGGACAAGAAATGTGTGAATCTAGCGCCTATCTCGTGTCAACCGGGGGAGAAGAAGAGTTAATCCTAGAGGATGTGGTTATGATGCGCCCCGAAAACGGTCGTATCTTGCTAACCAATATCCTCGGCGACAAGAAAGACCTCGACGCCGAGATCGATCACATCGATCTGCTTAAGCACCGTATTGTCCTGAGGAAAAAATAATGCGGGGCAGTGCTATTTTTTTACTGCCCATTTTTCTTGCCTCACCAACCATGGCCCAGACCATGGCCGACCTTCAGGGTGAACTGAAACCTGCCCATCTCCTGGAATTAAAAGAA
>JAUVBB010000461.1 GCA_030591445.1 Deltaproteobacteria bacterium
GTCTCTTGTTCAAGGTAGCCGCCGTGCCCTTCCACATGTGGGCCCCCGACGTTTACCAAGGCGCCCCCACCCCGGCCACCGCCTACTTCGCCACCGGCGTCAAAGCCGCCGCCTTCGCCGCTTTGCTAAGGGTCTTGGTAGTTGCTTTGCCCGAACTGCGCGTTGGCACCGGAGAATTTGCCGCCGCCGGCTGGTTTACTCTCCTGCAAGGCTTCGCCATCGCCACCATGACCGTAGCCAACCTGGTGGCCCTGGTCCAAAAAGACACCAAGCGCATCCTGGCCTATTCCTCGGTCGCCCATGCCGGCTACCTCATTGTCGGCTTGCTCTGCGGCGCCCAGGGCGCCACCGCCATGCTCTTTTATCTCTTGGCCTACACCTTCATGACCGTCGGCGCTTTCGCCCTAGTCGCCCATTTCGAACACGGCGGCCAAGGCACCACCTTGGCCGAATACCGCGGCCTCGGCCGTAGCCACCCCGCCGCAGCAATCATGCTCACGATTTTCCTGTTTTCCCTGGCCGGTATCCCCCCCACCGCCGGCTTTTTCGGCAAGTTCTACCTCTTCAAAGCCGCCATCGACAATGGCCTGATCGCCCTGACCGTAGTCGCGGTACTCAACAGCGCCGTCTCCGCTTACTACTATCTGCGGATCACCGTAGCCATGTTCATGGAACCCGACCCCGATAAGCCCAGAGAGAAAGCCGCCCTGTCGGCCCCCCTCTTCGTAGCCGTCGGCATCTGCCTATTCTTCGTTCTGGCCATCGGCCTCTTCCCCACCCCTTATCTGGAAGCCGCCCGCGCCTCAGTAGCCTCCCTGTTCTAAAGATTGGTCGCAGCTTAGTCGATATCCCCACTTCATTGACAAGGCCGGCATATCTTGTTTAAATCGCCGGCAAACCTAATGAATGGCGAAATATCTACATCAGCACTGGGGTGATGATTTCCACCGAGGGAGGTTGTCGTGGCTAAGTGGGTACGAATGGAGATTCATGGTGGCTTCTGCGCGGTCTTGCTTTCGCTGGCCTTGTTGGCCTGAGGATGCTCCGATAGCAACGGTGGCAACCCCGTCCGTGCAGTTGGTCATAACCATCAACGACCAGGCACTCGCCCTCAGTCAGGTAAGCTACACCGGAACGGTCACTTTCACCAACCTCACCAACGGCAAGGGCAATACCAACCGGCGGGTGTTGCTGACCGTAACAGCCCCCCGTCCATCCTGGTCGAACCTCCCCAACACAGTGACGCGACCCTGATCACCGGCGAGGAGGGCGGGCCGTTTTCACCCGCCCAAGCAACTTACTCGCTAAGCGCCCAGGGGGGCAGCATCGACTGGATGGCCAGCAGCGAGGCAACATGGTTGACCGTCACCCCGGCATCCGGGCAGCTCGACCAAGGACAGATGGTCGCCATCACGGCCCCGGGTGGATCCATCGATTGGTCGGCAACCAGCGACCAGGACTGGCTCGTCATCGACCCGGCCGCGGGCACGGCGACGCCGGGAAATCCCTCCGCCGTAAGCCTCTCGGCCAAGGACGAAGCGGGGAACCTGTCCGTGGGGGTGCACCAGGCGAACGTCACCTTCACCTGCGCGACCGCAAACAAGACCAAGCTGATTTCCCGCAAGGTCTCGCTCGATGTGCTGGCTGAACCCGTCTGCACCACCGAGCCGGTCGCGGTTCCCCGCGACGATTTCCACGGCTACTACGCCCGATTCCGCTTCAACCCCGAAACCTTCCTGTGCGGAGTGTTTATCGATTTGGCCATGATATACACGGTGTTCGAGATCAAAATCGCCGATGACGGAAGCACCTACAATGACGGTTTCAGCGTCAAGATAGACGACGGCACCACCTGGGAACTCTGGCGCGTCGACAGCGTGACCCCCGGCGGCAGTTGGGAAATCCCCAACGCCCCCGGCCACTACGAGTACTACCTCAACTTCGACACCGACACCACCATCGAACTAACCGGCTTCGACTGGGACGGCAACGTAGTGGGCACCTACTCAGGCATCTTTAGGGTCTCCTCCCTGCCCCACCATGTCACCGTAACCAATTTCACAAAAACGAACTGATTGCCCAGTCAAAACTTGACTCTATTCCTGTTGTTGACATCATTTTTGAGGAATCAGGAAATCAGAGGAACCGAGAAACAGAGGGAAAGATCTTGCCCACAATTTTTCTTAGGCTCTAAAAAAGTTCAACTGGTCCATCGTCCCCAGTTGAGCCCCCACCCGCAGATGAATCAGAATCGTCTTCATCCGATCCGTCTCCAATGTCTTTCACTATACTGAGAATAACGTCATTCATCATTTTATTATAACTACTAAGCTGATCGAGTATTGCACCAGTGTCATCACCGCTGTTTTGCATTTCGATTTCTGCCATTTGTTCCTCATCTGAAACCAACTGGGCAATGTGTTCAGCAAGCACAGGATCATCAAAATCCTCCGCGAGTTCGTAATAATCATAGCCACATCCACCAGACGAAAGAACCATGACGGCCAAAACCATACCCAAAATACATTTCATTCTCATCTCAATCTCCTTTTTGCGCGTGAGTTAACGCAAGGTTTAAATCAGTTCATTACCGATTTTGATTTTCATTATGGTTACTAGCAATATTCATGCCAGTTGATCCTGTTCTGAAAATGGTTAGAAAATATAGAAAAAAAAGACAAACACCTCTAAGACCATGGGCACTATGTAATATTACAACTACATATCGGCCAAGAACAGACGAGATCAAAACAGACTAAGTATTTATAATTTATGGCATTAATGACGACGCTCGATTGTCATACACTTTGCTGTTATTGTTTACCAATTAGCTACAAAGGAAGTTTCTGGAGTTCAAAGTCAGGCAACTGCACCAAAACTAAACATGACTGCGAAAAGAAGAGAGCATGAACCGGTTGACAGGCTAATTGGGCTGTGCCAGCCTACTCGCTGTCATGTTCGCGTAATCCACATATTGTTTTCGGCTCGCAGGGGCTAGGTTTCGATACCGCCTCTGGACTTCTCACCGCTGTGCCGGTGTCCGGGGTTTTCTTGCGCGCTGGGTTCGGTAACTGGGTTATGAGAAAAGGAACGCGAAGATGACGAAAACCATTATTGATCTAATCAATCGAAACATGAATCCCGCTCCCTGGTCTGAGGGAGATAATATCCCTTGGGATGATCCCGGGTTCAGTGAGCGGATGCTGGCTGAGCATTTGAGCCAGGAACACGATCTGGCCAGTCGCAAAAGTGAGACCATCGATCAGCAGGTAGAGTGGATCTTTTCGCGGGTGCTGGGCTCCTGTCCGGCCCGATTGCTGGATCTTGGCTGTGGCCCGGGGTTTTATACTGCTCGCTTGGCCCGAAAAGATTGTGAATGTGTCGGCATCGATTTTTCCCCGGCTTCGATTCGCCATGCCCAGGAAATGGCAAAGGCCGAGGCGCTTTCTTGTGCCTATCATCATGCCGACCTAAGAGATGGGCTTTGGGGCGAGGGATTCGATCTGGTGATGTTGATATACGGGCAATTCAACGTCTTTCCTCGGAATCGAGGGCTAGAGATTCTGAAAAACGCCTACCGAGCACTGAAGCCTGGCGGTTTTCTGTTGCTCGAAATTCAAAGCCGAGAGCAAATACGCCAAGGCGGGGAAAGTGATCCGGGTTGGTACTCCGCTCAGTCGGGACTGTTTTCCGAGACACCTCACTTGGTTCTGCAGGAGAGTTTCTGGCATGAAGAAGCCAGCGCTGCCACCATCCGGTTCTCAGCTATCGATGGAGAGACCGGCAGGGTGAGCTGCCATGCCCTTAGCAACGAGGCCTACACCGTGCAAGAACTAGTCGATGTCCTGCGCTTGGCTGAGTTCAAAGATGTGGAGAACTTTCCTTCCTTGAGCGGAAAAACCCCGGCCGGAGATTTGGATCTCCCGGTTATTCTTGCCCGGAAGTGAGAAAACCAGAGGAACGTTTATTCAGGGGGAGACGGTGATACTGATTTCGTCGGTGGCGGTGCCTTCGGGGCTGGTGGCGCGGATCTGGATGGTGCGGTTGCCGGGATTGGCGGGGGCGGTGATGGCTAGTTGCCAGACATGGTCGCCCATGAAATCCATGGGCAGCCAGGCGACGGTATCGACTTGGACCTCGACCGAGCTTACCGCCGAGGGCGAAAAGGCGATAGTGCGTACCAGGACATTGGCTTGGCCGGCGGGGAAGGCAGCGGCATAGGGGTTGTCTTTGGCTAGATCTGCATTGGCCGGTTGGGTGATCAGGGCCACTGGCCAAGTTGAATTCTGGGTGAGAGGGATGAACTTGGCGGCTGGACCGGTAGTGTCGAGAGAGACCAGGGCATAGGAAGTGGGATTGGATTTGCCCACACTATCGGCGGTGACATTCAGGGTGGTGTTGAGCCAATCCAGGGCGGTGTGGTGTACATGGCCACTGAGATAAAGCATGGCACCGCTGTGATCAATCAGCTGCTGCATGGAATCTCCGCCTAGACGGAGCTTTTCTAGACCGGTCATTGGATGGTGGGCCACGATCAGGGAGTGGACAATGTCACTGGGCGTGGGCAGAGCCAACAATTCGCCCGCTTGGGCAGCGCCGAAGAAGCCGGCGATATTGATAATGTTGGTGGAGGAATCAGCGGTGTTGGCACGCAGGGCCCGGATGCGGCCGGCCGGCGAGTTGATTATACTCTCGCCGTAGAGCCCGGCACCGGCCTGGCCGGCCTGGGAGTATTGCTCGAAGTTGGGGATGTTGTCGTTCTTGACGTCGTGGTTGCCGGGCACCTCGAAATAGTTGGGATAGCCGGGTACTTCGTCGCCGATGGAATTGCGATAGCTCAGCCAACTCAGGGTGGCCCCGCCATCGGTATTGTCTCCGGTCATGAAAGTGGCGGCTGGTTGCAGCACCGTGACGATCTCGTCGATCAAGATCGAGGTCAACATGGCGGCGGTGGCGCTTTCGCCAAAGTGACAGTCGGAGGCGTGTACGAACCAGACCGGTCCATCTTGCGCTGTCTGGTCCAGAACGCAGGTCAGACCGATGGGATGATAGCCCGGATCACAGATGCAGGCCGGGTTGCCTTCTTGGACCTGGCAGGAGCCGTGTCCCCCGCAAGTGACTTCTTGGCAGGCATCGCTGGCGTCGGGGACGCAACTCAAGCCTTCGGCGTGGTAGCCATCAATGCAAAGGCAGCCCGGCTGTTCGTCATCGACCACGCAACTGCCAAATCCCGAGCAGGTCACGCCGTCACAGGGATTCTGCACGTCATTTTCGCGGCATTCGAACCCCTCGGGATGATAGCCCTCTTCACAGACGCAGCTGGGCTGCTCAGCTTCAAGCTGACAGCTGCCGTGTCCGGAACAAGTGATGCCAGTGCAGGGATCCTGAACCAAATCCTCGAAACAGGAAAGACCCACCGGAAAGTAACCCGGGTCACAAGCACAGATGGGATTGTTATCGTGCAGGGCACAGGTACCGTGATCAGAACAGTCCACGCCGGCACAGGGATCTTCTTGGTCGTTGTCCA
>JAUVBB010000165.1 GCA_030591445.1 Deltaproteobacteria bacterium
CGCGCCATCGCCATCGGCGAGAAGATTATGGGTTCGGCCCACCCGGACTTGGCACTCACCCATATGCACCTGGGCAACTTGCTTACCATTCAGGGTCAACTCGCCGAAGCCCAAAAACATCATGAGATCACCCTGGCTATTTACCAAAAAGCACTGGGACCGGAACATCCCAGCGTGGCCAAGGCGCACATGAATCTCGGCAATGTATTTTTTGTCCAGGGAGATTACCCAACCGCCCGGCAGCACATCGAACGCGCGGTGCGTGTTTACGAAAACGCGCTGGGCGCAGACAGTCACGATGTGGCCATCGCCAGGGTGAATCTCGCCAATGTGGCTCTGAAGCAAGACCACATCGAACAAGCCCGCGCTGAATACGAGCGATCGCTGGCCATCCTGGAAAAATCCCTGGGGAAAGACCATCCCAACATTGGCATTCTCTGCAGCAACCTGGCCGAGATCCACCGCCAGCAGAAGAATTTTGAGACCTCCCTGCAGCTGTACCAACGGGCCCATAAGGTTTTTGTCAAAGCCTTAGGCGCAAAACACGCCAATGTAGCCGCCACCCTAGCCGGCATGGGAAACTTGCTCTATTCGCAAGACAAATACCCGGAGGCACTTGGCAAGTTCCAACAAGCAATCGATCTGCTAGACGAAACTTTGGGCCCAAAGCACTTGAGCCTGTCCTCCCCTTTGACCAGCTTGGGCAAATGTCTGATTCGCCTGAGCCGACCCCTGCAAGCCTTACCCCATCTGGAACGGGCCTTGCTGATTCGCAGCCAGCAAAAAACCGAAGCCAAGAATCTCGCCGAAACCCAGTTTGCCCTGGCCCGCGCCCTCTGGCAAACCCTCCGAGATCGTACCCGCGCCTTAGCCCTGGCAGAAAAGGCCATGAACCTGGTCAAAAACCAAGGCGCTGACGATTCTCACCCGAATGAGGATCTCGGCAAGTACCAAAACTGGCTAGAAGAGCGCGGACGGAGGGGCCGATAAGGCCGTTTACTCGGCACTGCCACGTAGATGAGAACGCAGTTTGTGGTCCAGCGGTGGACTACCCAACCAAATGGCAAAGAATATCTTGGCAAAGTCCGGGCCCGCCAGGATGCCCATATTTTTGCCTTTGATCACACATTCGAGCCCTTTTTCGGGGACATAGGTAAAAACATAACTCTGGTTGGCGTCGGTCGTCGACATCCAGGTCAGCAACTTGTTCACGCGATCCTTGATCTTGGCATAGTCAGCACCAGCGTGTTTTTCGAATCCCTCTTTCCAGGCCGTGACAATGCTATCTTCCCGCACATTGATCAGGAACTTGAGCTCGATGCGCTTCACCTTCTTGGAACGCAGAATCCGCCGGTGGTTCTTGGTTTTGGATTCAAGATAAAGACCGGCCACGTAAACCTTGAGCCGGTTGACTCCACCTTCCCGAATGCCCATGCCGTTGAGCACCAACTTCTTGCCCGCCACCTCGATTTCATCAGCAAATTTCATTCCCTTCAACTCGCCCGCTCCCACGCCCATACTCAACAACACGGAACCCAATAGCAGAGCCAATCCGGCAAAAACTTTCACAGGCACTCCTTTCAAAGGAAAAACACGCTCAACGCGCATGATCACAATCTCACTGGCTTATCCTATAAAGTACGACCAAACCAATCCACGAGTCAAGCTCCCAAGCTCCGCTCTCTTGACACGCTCAGAGGCCGATGCTAGACCCCAAGGCCTGAGGTAAATACCTCTCCTTTTTCCAGGAGGTTGGGTCGTGAAAGAAGTGTGGAATGCTACATGCCTCGAAGAGGCGGATCCTTTCATTTTTGAGATGAGCCGGCGGGAATTGGAACGGCAGCATCGCAAGATCATTATGATCGCTTCCGAGAGCATTTGCCCAGCGCCGGTGCGCGAGGCTTTGAGTTCGGATTTCGGCAATGTTTACGCGGAAGGCTATCCTTCTCCGCGGACTTTGTTTGAACCACCGAGTCGGCTGTCTTCGTTTTCCCATCAGCTCGTTCATTACCGGCGCTATGCCAACCGCCGATATTACAAGGGCTGTGAATACGTCGATATCCTCGAATCTACCCTGCGGCGCCGAACCGCGGAAGTGTTTGCCAATGAGCGGGTTTCGGCCGAGCAGATATTTGTCAATACCCAACCCCTGTCCGGAGCGGCGGCCAACAACTCTGTTTACAACGCCTTTGTGCGGCCGGGTGATACGGTTATGGGTCCTTCGCTGACCAACGGCGGGCATCTGACCCATGGCTCAGAAGTCAATCGCTCGGGCATCGCCCACCGCATTGTTCCTTACATGGTGGCACGCTCGGGCAAATTGGATTACGACGCCATCGAGAAACTGGCGGTCGAACACCAACCCAAACTGCTGATCGGTGGCTTTTCCGCCTATCCTTGGGATGTCGACTGGGCGCGGATGCGCGCCATTGCCGATCGGGTGGGCGCCATTTTGCTGGCCGATATTGCCCACCTGGTCGGCATGGTCGCGGCCGGTTTGCTCAACAGCCCGGTGGGCCTGGCCCATGTGGTCAGCTTCACCACCCACAAAACCTTGTGCGGACCGCGCGGGGCCATGCTGATTTCCACCCATCCGGAGATCGCCGAAAAAGTGGATCTGGGCGTATTTCCGGGCGAACAGGGCGGGCCTCACATTCACCAGATGGCAGCCAAAGCCGTGGCCATGCGCATGGCCGGCACCGATGAATTTCGCCAGTTGCAAAAACAGGTACTGGAAAACACCCAAGTCCTGGCCGAGTCTTTCGCTGCCGAGGGTCTGGACTTGGCCTACGGCGGCACCAATACCCACATGTGTCTGATCGACTTGCGCCGGGTCAAATCAGCCAACGGCCAAGCCCTGACCGGAGAGATCGCCTCGCGCATCCTCGATCTTTGCGGCATTGTCTGTAACAAGAACACCATTTTCGGCGACACCAACGCCATCCATCCCTCGGGCATACGCTTCGGCACCACCTGGGTCACCCAGCGCGGCCTGGGGCCGGATCATATGAAGCGCTTGGCGCATTTGATCGCCCAAACCTTGCACAGCATCCATCCTTTCTCTTATATCGGCGGCCGTACCGACTGGGGTCGGGGAAAAATCGATCCAGTCATCTTCGAAGAAATCTCGGCAGGGGTTGCGAGCTTGCTTGGCGAAGCCAAACCGGTCATCGACACCACCGAGGCCGTCTCCGGCTACCCACATTTTGTGGGCGCCGACAGCGCGACCGCTCGGCCAACCTCGCTGTTTTCGCTGCACAAGAGCCAGGCCGTGAAAATGGTAGAACGCGACGGCTGGCAGGTGCCGGGTGATTTCGGTCAGGCAGACCGGGAGGAAGCCGCCTTGCGTGAAGGGACCGGACTCTTGGATGCCGGTGGTTCACTCATCTTGGAAATTGGGCAAGGCCGGGCAAGACCGTTTCTGGAATGTGTCTGCCTGGGCAATGTCATGGCCCTGAAAATCGGGGAGAGCCTGGCCACCGAGATGCTGACCCCCGAAGGAAAACAGCTGGCCCGCGTCCTGGTCATTCGCCAAACGGCTGACGAAGAGCAATACGACCGCTTCTTGCTCAAGGTAGATACCGATGATCCAGACCGGGTCTTGCGCTGGCTGCGGGGCCTGTCCGATGGCTATTTCCTGCATGACCAAGACCTGTGGCTCAAGTGCGAAGGGCCGGTGGTCATTGAAGATTTGGCCACGCCCAGTGCGGACCGCATCCCCTTAACTTGCCTGGGTCTGCGCGGCCCCCGCGCCACCGATGTCATCGCCCAGGCTCTGGCGCTAACCCCTCCCGCCAAAGGACAGGCCGTCGAGGCCAAGGACCAGGACATCGCCTGGATTCTCAACCGCCCGGAGGACTTGGCCCCAGGTTTCGATCTCTTCGTCCCGGTGGCCAAGGCCGTCGCGGTCTGGTCTCGCCTGGTGGAAGCCGGGGCCCAGGCAGTGGGCTGTACCGCCATGGCCAAAGTGTTTGCCAAATCGGAAGACCTTCCCGAGCAAAATAGGGAGAGGGCTTTGGCCAAACCCTTCTTTGTTGGCCAAAAAGCCTGCCAGGCAGAATCCGCGCCGCCTTCGCCCAAGCCTTCTTTTAGCTGGAAAGCTCCCGAGGAAGAAATCAAGCAAACCTGTTTGTTCGCCGAGCATCAGCAGCTGACCGGCGCCAAACAACTGGTTCCCTTTGCCGGCTGGCAAATGCCCATCCAATATTCGGGCATCCTGGCCGAACATGAAGCCGTTCGTAGGCGAGCAGGGCTCTTCGATGTCTCGCACATGGGCCTGTTAGAATTTTGCGGTGCCTTCGCCGAACGCTTTCTCGACCTGGTCACCACCAACTACGTACCCATGCTGGTGCCCGGACAAGCACACTATTCTTATTTGCTGGGCCAGGACGGCCGCTGCATCGACGACATCATTGTATACCGACTCGAGCCCGAGCGTTTCATCGTGGTGGTCAACGCGGCCAACGCCGCGGAAGACGAGGCCTGGTTTCAGTCGGTGCTGGACGGGAAATTCTTGCTGGCCCAACACAACCCGCGCCTTTTGGCCCAGGGCGATGTCAGCATGCGCAATCTCAAAGATCCTGCCTGCGGCGACGACTGCCGCGTTGATCTGGCCATCCAGGGTCCACGGGCGGGCGATATTTTGGCCAAACTGGCCGAACCGGATGGCTTCCGCGACCGAATCGGCTGCCTGCGCAAGTTCGAACTCTGCTCGGGCACCTTGGCCGGCGCCGCGGTTACCATCACCCGCACCGGCTACACCGGCGAAGACATTGGTTTCGAGATTTTCGTCCATCCCGAGCGGGCCCCCGATCTGTGGAAAACCCTATTGGCGGCTGGCGAGGAGTTTGGAATCTTGCCGACCGGTCTGGGTGCCCGCGATTCCTTGCGCATCGAAGCCGGCTTCCCCTTGCATGGCCACGAACTGGCCGGGCCGGCCCAAGTCCAAGCCATTGAGGCCGGCTATGGTGCCTATGTACGCTTACACAAGCCCTTCTTTGTTGGCCGCGCCGCTGCCCTCGAATGGCACCAGCAGCGCAAACGCACCGTGATTCGTTTCGAGGTCGATCAGCGGGGAGGCAAGGTCATCCGGGCCGGCAACCCGGTGCTGGCCGGACGCAAGGCAGAAGATGCCGGTTATGTGACCAGCGCCACCACCACGCCCGAGCGGCAGGTAGGCATGGCCCTGGTGGAGACGCGCTTGGCCAAAGAGGGCGCCAAAATTCAGCTCCTGCCCATCACCGATCACGACAAAACCCCGCCGGCGCGTAGCCCGCTTGAATTGTCCGCCGGCGATTGGATGACGCTACCCCGTCAGGCAACCATATTGTCACGATTCATGAAAGCCGGCGAAACCGAAGAGAGCTGAACTCAGGCGCGGCGCCGCCGCCAAGCAAAGGCAAGCAAGGGCAGGAAATACCAAAAAGCGGGGGTGTGGCCGTGGCCTTCGGACTGCCAGGAGCAGCCACCGCCGTTGCCGACGCTATTGCAAATGGCAAGGGACGCGCACTCGCTGTCGACACAATCGATCATACCATCACGGTCGTCGTCGAAACCATTGTCGCAAACTTCCCCACCCGCGGCACAAGCCGGTAAGGCAGAGCAATCGGTATCGGCACAATCGATCGTGCCGTCACCGTCATCATCAAGACCGTTGCTACAATTTTCCGACGGGTTTTGGCAGCCGGGCTGGGCCGCACAATCGACGTCGGCACAGTCGACAAAACCGTCGCCATCATCGTCGAGACTATTGCCACAAATCTCTACAGTGGCCTGACAATCCGGCCCGCCGGCACAGTCGACATCGGAGCAATCGACAAAGCCATCGCCATCATCGTCGAGGCCATTGCTGCAGTTTTCCGGCGTGCTTTGGCAAGCCGGTTCGGCGGCACAATCAGAATCGGCGCAATCGGCCAAGCCATCGCCGTCATCGTCGAGACCGTTGCCGCAGTTTTCCGGCGTGCTTTGGCAAGCCGGTTCGGCGGCACAATCAGAGTCGGCGCAATCGACCAAGCCGTCGCCGTCGTCGTCGAAGCTATTGCCACAGATTTCCACCGCGGCCTGGCAGGCTGGGTCCTGGTCACAATCGCTATCGGCACAGTCAACGGCCGCATCGCCGTCGTCGTCGATGCCATTGCTGCAGTTTTCGGTACCCTCGGGAATATTGCTGGCCAACCAATCGTCATATTCGCTCACGCTGGTGCTGGCACCATAGGCCGTACAACGAGCGTCACCGGTGGAAGTAACCCCGACCACGTACTCAACCCCATCGCGTACCATAAAAGCCGGCCCCCCGCTGTCGCCGGAGCAGGGCCCGCCCTCGGGCTGATCGTAGCCAAAAGTATTCCGGCGGGCATAGCCATCGCAGAGGGTTTCTTGGCAAACCAGCGAGATGTTCATGGTGCGATGCAATTTCTCGCCCATGACCCCAGCTTCGGTCATACCATAGCCACTGATATCGAATTCGGCGCCAATGTCTGCCGCGGTAATACCCAAATTCGCCGGCACGGTCGGCAAGGGCTGGATATGGGCCGGGGCATCCTCGGTCAACCAAATCAAGCCAATGTCCTTGTCTATATACTGGTTGAAGCCTTCGTGCGCTAGCATTCGATCCACGTAGCGGGTTTGCTCCGCCGGCGGATTGGGGTAGGGATTCGGACCAAAATAAATTTGTACCGCACTGTTATACCGGCCATCCACACAATGCGCCGCCGTCAGCACAATCCGCGGGGTAATCAAAGTGCCGGTGCACAAGAGTTTAACGAAGGGACGATTAACTATGGCCACCACCGCGGCGTGGGCCGGAACGTCATCGGTCTCCCCGTAGAAAATCTCCTGTTCCTGTTCTTCCCATAACGAACCGTCCCCGGGTTCGACACAGCCCGCCATCCAGAAACAAAGCAGGGAGCCGGCCAAACATTGCCTCACACCAGGGATGCTCATTTTTGCCTCGTGGACACCCGCGCACGCCGTTTTCTCGGCCAGAGCCCCAGCAAGGGCAAGGCAAACCATAGCAGGTGAGTCCGGGCATGACCCTCCCGGTGCCAAGAACAACCGCCGCCCGGTTGGGTATCAGTAGCGCAAGAGGCAAAAGAGGCACATTCACTGTCGGCGCAATCAACCATGCCGTCGCCGTCGTCGTCGAGGCCATTTCCGCAAATCTCGGCGCCGGCTTGGCAAACGGGCAATCCCGCGCAATCGACATCGGCGCAGTCGATGGCACCATCACCGTCATCGTCAAGGCCGTTGCCGCAGATTTCGGCGCTGGTCTGGCAGCCAGGCAAAGCGGCACAATCAACGTCATCACAATCAACATAACCGTCGCCATCGTCGTCGAGACCGTTGGCACAAATCTCGGTATTGGCCTGACAAGCGGCATCGCCAGCACAATCGACATCGGCACAATCGGCAAAGCCGTCGCCATCATCGTCGAGGCCGTTGCCGCAAACTTCCGGGCTGGTCTGACAGGCGGGCTCGGCGGCACAATCAGAGTCAGCACAATCGATCAGGCCGTCACCATCGTCGTCGGCTCCGTTGCCGCAGATCTCCGGCTGCGCCTGGCAAGCCGGCTCGGTGGCACAATCGGAGTCGGCACAATCGGCTTTTCCGTCGCCGTCATCGTCGATGCCATTTACGCAGTTCTCGTCGTCCGGCTGGCAGGCGGCATCCTGGGCACAATCGCTATCGGCACAGTCAACATCGCCGTCGCTATCGTCGTCGACCCCATTGCCACAGTTCTCCACCGGCACTTGGCAATCCGGCTCGGCGGCACAATCGCCATCGTCACAATCGGCCAAGCCATCACCATCGTCGTCGATACCGTTGTCACAAATTTCGACCCCGCCATCCGAAATGTTATCGGCAATCCAATCGTTGTACTCGCTTACAATGGTGGCGGCCCCGTAATCATCACAGTTTCTATCACCGAAGGAAACGACGCCCGCCACGTATTCGACGCCATTACGCATGATAAAAACGGGTCCCCCGCTATCGCCCTGACAAGGGCCGCCAGCGCTTAGATCGTAGCCAAGGTTTGCCGGGCTATAATTGCCGCAAGCAGTCGCCTGGAGACATACGGTCTCGATGCTCAGCAATCGATGTAGTTTCTGGCCCAGAGCATCTTCTACTTCCGTCACGCCGAAACCAACGATATCAATTTCGGTGCCGATGTCGGCGTCGCTAATTCCCTTACTCGCCGGCAAGTAGGGAATCGGCGTAACCGCTGCCGGCGCATCCTCGGCCAACCAGATCAGGCCAATGTCCTTGGTGATGGACCAGCTATTGTAGTCTACGTGCGGCAAGATTTTCTCCACCAGGCGAATCTGATCGGCGGTGGGATTGGCATACGCATCTTGGCCAAAATAGATCTGCATCTCGCTGGCCCAATAGTCCTGAAGACAATGGGCCGCGGTCAGCACCACCCGTTTACTGATCAAAGTGCCGGTACAAAGCGGAGTGGAAAACGGCCGGTCGGTAATGGCCACCACCGCCGCGTGAGCCGGGGTGTCATCCGGCGAGCCATACGTGATGGCCAGCTCTTCCTCTCCCAGCACGCCAAAATCCGCACCTTGCCCACACCCAGTAAGAATAAAACCTAACCACAAGAAAAACCCCAGCATGCCACCAACAACCTTCTTCATTCCTTCCTCCATCGGCCTTCCCCGCCTGAACCCGCCCATACTGACCTAAATCCGGACTAGGAATCAAGTGCCAGGCAAATTTCGAAGAACCAGAGCCAATAATTTGCCGAAATCTTCGCTTGGGCTAGAATGGGATCAGGTCCACAAAGATCTCATCTGTTGGCAAGGGAGGAATCATGAAAATCACCCATTTGGCAACTCTGGCCAGTCTCCTGACCGTCGTTCTTCTCGGCTGCGCCTGTGGCGGAGAAGACGAGGAGGTGGGGACCCGCAGAGAAATGCTCACCGCTCATACTTGGAAATCAGCGAGGCAAAAATCAACGGCGCCGAGGACCAATCGGACTTAAGCCAGTACCGCATCAAGCTGAACACAGACGACAGCTACACCACCACCGAAGCCGACGGAACCAACAACGCCGGCACCTGGACATTCAACAGTGATGCCACCAAGGCCATCCTCACCGACGCCGCCAGCAACGCGGTACTCGAGTTTGTCATCGTCAAACTGACCACCAGCGAGTTGAAAGTTAATTTTACCCTGATCGTGTTGCTGGAATGGACGCTGGTGCCCGCCTGAAAACAGGAAGCTCTTACCCTGACTCACCGAAAATCGATGCTGTGCTGACAAGTAAAAACTTGCTGCGGCGCCAAGGCAATAATGCCTTCCTTCTCGCTCAGGTCACCGTCAAAGTCGACCGCATCGGCCAGGCCGTACCAGGGTTCGATACAAACAAAAGGCCCAGGCTTGCTCCAAATGCCCAGACAGGGAAAACCGGCAAAATCAACCGTCACCGAATGGGGATGCTTGTGACTCTTGAGCGCAATCCGCGTCGATTGCAAGCCCTTGAAAATCAACGCCCCATGGGCAAAAAGGGATTCTGACAGCGCTAGGGTCTTGCTCTGGTCCAGATACTTTTCTTCTGGCCGGCCACACAAACCATCCACCACATGCCAACGGGCAGCCGTCTCTTCTTGCTCGAACTCTAAAAAATAAGAATCATCATCGCCCAGCGGACAGACAAAGCCGGGATGAGCACCGATAGAGAAATAGAGCGGAGCGGAGTCCGGGTTCTCAACCAGGTAGGTCACGACCACGCGGCTGCTCTGCAACTGGTAGCGGATTGTCAGCCGGAAACGAAAAGGATAGCGCGCCAAGGTCGCCTCGGTCTCACCCAATTCGAAAACCAGAAGCGCGGCACTTTTCTCCACCAGCGAAAATTCCGCGTCGCGGGCAAAACCATGTTGGCCCAACTGATAACTACGCCCGCGATAGCGAAACTGGTTGTTTTTAACCATGCCCACGAGCGGAAACAACACCGGTGCATGTCGTCCCCAGATGGAAGGATCCGCCGGCCACAGAAACTCGGCGCCATCCGCTTTGGCCGCCACGCTGACCAGTTCGGCCCCGCTGGACTTGGCCTTCACGGTCAGAAAATCGTTCTCAAGAATTTCAAACATACCGCAGTGTACTTCGCATCTCGCCAAGAAGACAGGCCTTTTCCCTTTCGCTGTCGCCCACAGAGCGGTTGACATATTGAAAGAAGCGCGGCATGTAGGGTGGTGAGTTTATGAGAAAGACGCAAGAATTGGAGCAATCATGAAGATGGGTCGTCTCTGGCTGCTGCTAGCCAGCCTGTTCATGGCAAGTTCGGCGGGGGCCGAGACTTATCGCTTGGCCTTGGTGGTAGGCCACAATACCGGCAGCGGCGAGCATCCCAATTTACGCTTTGCCGAGACGGATGCCGGCAAATTTGCTGAAGTGTTAGCTGACGTGGGCAATGTGGAGTCTGCTGACATTCAACTGCTGCAAGGACTGGCCCTCGATCATATACGCTCCGCCCTAAGCAAACTGACAGCCAGAGTCGGCCAATTGCACCGCTCTCCGCAAGTGCGCGTGGTACTCATCTTCTACTTTTCCGGCCACAGCGATGGCGTATCGGTCGAGCTGGGACCGGAAAAACTGTCTTTCCTGGACTTGAAGCAGATGCTTTCCCAAACCGGAGCCGACGTGCGTCTGGCCATTATCGACGCTTGTAAGTCCGGCGCGGCCGTTCGCGATAAGGGCGGTGAACCGGCCCCGGCTTTCGCCATTCGCCTTCGCGATGAGTTGCGTTCCAGCGGCGATGTGTTGCTTACCTCCAGCGCCGCCGACGAAGTGGCCTTAGAATCCGACGAGGTCCGCGGCAGTTACTTCACCCATCACTTGGTCAGTGGCTTGCGCGGTGCGGCCGATCAGTCCGGCGACGGTCAAGTCACCTTGGCCGAAGCCTACCGCTATGCCTATCACCATACGGTCAGCTCCAGCGCCGCCACTCTCAACGGCCCGCACCACCCGGTCTACGATTACCGTTTGTCAGGACAGGGAGAGCTGGTTCTTGCTTTTCTCAATCGCCTCGACTCGGCCCTGGTGCTTGATAAATCCATCGAGCGCGCATTAATCATCGGCCTGGAACGAGACCATGTGCTGGCAGAGTTAGGCGCGGCCTCGGCACGCAAAGTGGCCTTGCCCGCCGGCCAATACGGAATTCGGGCCTTTCGCAACGGACAGAATCGGGGCACCCGCTTGCGCTTGGCGCCCGGAGAAATTCGCCAGCTAGAATGGGCGCAACTCGAATCCTTGGACCTGATAGCCCAGGCCCAAACCAAGGGGGCCGTGGCGGCCGAATCGCCCGCTGCAGCTCCGTCGACTCCGACCACGGTGGTCGCCGAGGCACCCGTCTTGCCCTCCGGCCCGCATCCTTGGCAGTGGCAGCTTACCGGAGGAATCGGCAGGCCCGTCGCCCAACAAGTGGATCTAGGCGGCCGGCTGCGGCTCGCTTTCCATCGTGATCAAAGCGCCAGTTGGGTCTTTTCCTTGCAGACGACCTTGGCGGTGTCGACCACAGACGACTTGTACGAGTCAATGGCCCAGGCCGGCATCGGTTATCGCCTGGCCTGGCAAAGCAAGAGAGTCGACCTAGCCGCGGCCCTGGAGCTATCGCCCGGCCTGATGTGGCAAACATTGGCCGGCGAGGTACAAGGAAGCTCCTTTATCTTCTGCGCCGGCCCCCGCCTAAGCCTGTGGTTCCACGTCACCGAGTCGCTTTCCATAGGTGTGGAGGCCGAGGCCTTTGCCGGCATATTGCAGATCGATGATGCCACCCGCACAAAATTTTTCCCCAGCCTATTGGCCGGCCTGGCATTGCGTTTGTAAAACCGGCGACTGCCCGCACTGCGGCTACCGTTTCAATCACAAACGATATCGCCAAACTCCGCTCGGCAATTGAGGCCGCAGCGGACATTGCCGAAGGCTTCCACACATTTATGATGGGGCTGTTGGGCGCAGGCGATTTGGCCGAAGGCCTCGACACAGTGGTAGCCACATTCTTTTTGCCCATAGGCACTTTGGCACTTCCAGCCCGGTCCCCGGGCTGCGTCTGACCCAGCCTGACGCAAGCCCAGAGAATGCCCGTGCGCGCCAGCGGCAAAGCCTTCGCGGTAACCGCGTTTGGCCTCCGCGCGCGTGGCGGGCGGGCATTGTTTGATAAAATAGGAATTCATCTCCTCGCCACGGCGCGCCTCGTTCATACCCATTTCATAGCTACCGTCGTAGTTACAGGTCTCCTGGAGCCAATTTTCCCTGATGGCGGCGCAGGAGCTCAGCCCCATCAAAATACTAAATAGAATGGCCCATTGCGCAACACTTGTGGTCTTCATTATGGTCTCCCCTTTCTGGCGCACGAAAACACGTGCTCCCTGCTTGACGATGTGATTAAGATCACAATTCAAATATTTGTAAAAAGGTCATCCTATGAAGAAGGGTATCCTCGGGACTTTGGTAATGGGACTGCTGGCCGGCGCTTGCGGCAATGAAAATGAGCTCTGCGCCAGCGGACAAAGCGTGCCTTGTACTTGCGCCGACGGCCAACAGGGTTTCGCCAGCTGCCGAGAAGACGGCTCCGCCTTTGGCGAATGCGACTGTGATTCATGTCAGCCGCAGGCGAGCAAGCACTGCGAGATCGATAGCTGGTTCTGGGTGGATAGCTGCGGCAATGTCGCCGATGAAGTCGGCGGCTTGTGCATTTGTGCTTGTAAGCCAGACGGCACGGATTGCTCGGATTGGCAAGATCCCTTGGTCGATGTGCTACCGGCCCCGTGTACCGACCGCAGTGATTGCCTGAAAAAAACGGTCTGGGATTGCGAAATCTACCAGGATCAGTGGGTGTGGGGCTCTGGCTATTTCCCTGGTTGCTTCGAGGACATTCGCTGTTATTTCCAGTCTCACAGCCAGGCAAAAATCGATGGCAACTGGCAACTATTTGAAGAATGCATGGTGCCCACCGAAATGAACAAAACCCTGCTCGGCTTCTCCTCCACCCGGAGATTCGATAGCCAAGCAGAGTGCCTGGCCGACCAACAGAGCTATATCAACCCAGAAATCATCAGCGAACGCTGGGTCTGCGTGCTGGCCTCAGAGCCACAATCCTGCTTGCCCTTCCAGCAAAGTGGCGAAGACTTGTGCCAAAGCATTTCTCCGCGCTGCCCCCGCAAGATCTGACGAGATTTCTATGGCAACTCGTTATCTGATCCTTTCCGATCTCCACTTGACCGATTTCGAAGATCATGCCGATGGCTGGAAGAAGTACAAGAGTTCTCAATTCTCCATCGACGCCGATTTCGAGAGTTTGCTCAAGGAGTTCTCGCAGCAAAAAGAAAACGGCAATGATCTCTGCCTGATCCTCAACGGTGACACCATTGACTTTGATCTGATCACCGCCATTCCAGATGAGCCGCCTTGGCCGGTTTCCCGCTCGGAGCGGCGCCGTGGCCTGGATGCCAGCGAAGCCAAGTCGATATGGAAACTCGAGCATATCCTGAGCCATCATTCTCGACTGATCTCAGCCTTGGCTCAATACCTGGCCGGCGGCCATCAACTGGTCTACGTCATGGGCAATCACGACCGCGAGTTTCATTTTGCGGGGGTACAGCAAGCCTGGCTCGATGCCTTACAGCAGGCGGCCGGCCGAGAGAAGCTCTCTTTCCAGCCGTCTCAAGTGGTGTTCGAGCCCTGGTTCTATACCGTGCCCGATAAAATCTTCGTTGAGCACGGCCAACAGTACGACTATTACGTCTCGTTTCGCCACTTGCTCCAGCCTACGGTCAAACGCAAGGGCGAG
>JAUVBB010000014.1 GCA_030591445.1 Deltaproteobacteria bacterium
CGTCTCGATCATCGCCATAGCGCAATTCACTAAGACTGGTATGGGCAATGAAGACACCATACAAAGAGTCGAGGTAATGTTCCGGTTCGGGGAAGAATCCTTGGTTCATCTCGGAGACATAGCCCGCCAAAGCCGCCAAAAGTTCCTTTCGAGGCTGTCCTTCCAGCCACTCGCACGCGCAGTACAAGGAAGCAATGCAGTCCAGATCCGGTTTTTCATGGACCCGAAACTCAATCTGGGGTTCGGGCGTTTGCGCCAGGTGGTCGATAATCAACTCCGGCATCGAGGTAACGATGGCGCAGGCGCTTCTGTTTTTAGTCGTGCTCGGGTGGTGATCGATGATGCCGGGCCGGCACTGGTTGCCCACGTCCAGATAAACGACTCCCTGCTCGGGATTGGCAACGAAGCCCATGGGAACCGTGTCCACCCAATAGCGCAACAAGGGAGTGAGCCCATACACCCGCGCGGGCTTCTCTATGTTTTTTAGTTCATGTTGCCCGAAGTCTCTCAAAGAGAAGTCGGCCGAAAAGGGATCTTCCCAGATATCCGGTTCCCGGCCCCCGAACACGGAGTCCTCCACTACCACCGGATACGGAAACTGCTTGCTTAGATTCTCGATCCGAGCTGCCACATTGACGGCATTGCCCAGGGTACTTAACTGGCATCGTTCCAAGCCGCCCACGTATCCCAGTGCCACCGAACCCTTGTTAATTCCCACGCCGATGGCCAGAAAGGGGCTCTGCAGGAGAAAAGACAGGGCCGTGTAAGAGTGAATGCGCTCCAAACACCGAGAAGAGCGAGCGAGAATGTCTCTTTCCGAGGATTGCTGATAATCGAAGAGATTGAACATCACCAGAATGGCGTCCCCGACAAAATCCAGGATCACACCGCCAGCCTCTTCCAGCTCTTCGTTCATGATCCGAAACAAGGGGCACAGACTCGAAAACAGCTCCCCAGGCGGAATCCGTTCGCTGAGGGAAGAGTATCCCCGCACATCGGCCATCCAGATGATGGCATCCTTCTTGGTCTCGGAACTGGTCAAGACCAAGGAACCAGCCGCCATGGTATCGCGTACGTGGCCCCCAAACAGGCGGCCCATGAGCGAGTTATAATAGGCGGCCACATCGATTTTCCGAACTCGCTCTTCGATATCATTTAAAAGCAAGGCCAGTTGCCAGCTTGCCATCGTGGCCGCCAAGGCGAGTAGTTTCTCGATTGAAAAATCCTTGAGGGCCGATGGGTGACAATATCGACGTCTGAGTTGGCAGAGGCCGGCAAAAGTACTTTCGGGAAGTTCTTTTTCGTCAGGACCCGGATCCCGCCACCACTCCACTCCCAGCAATAAGGGCACCGCCTCGTCCGGGATAGGCTCAAATGTCGGCCTAACCCCCAATTCACATGCGGCTGACCAGACCTGGAGCAGCTTGATGGGCTCGGCAAAATCATCGGCAAGTGCGTCACCAAGGCATTGGCTGGCATCAAATAGTTCCGACTGGCCTTCTAAAATCGAAAGCAGCCAAAGGATCATCTGGGCCCGCAGTCTTTCCGTGGGGTACTCATGAGCCTCAGCGATGGAACTCATCTCTGCCGCGAAGCGGGCAGCCAGGGTCAGGTTTTTGTGCCTGATGGCCGCGCTTACCAAACCCCAACGACCCAGCACCTGATCCAGGGGATGGCTTTGATCACTCTCCAGGCCGCTGAAGAAGCGGGCAATGTTCTTGACCCCGATATCGGTTTGGCCAAGGCCCAGCTGACTGAGCCCCTTCAATACCGAAGACTGACCGTGGCTCGCACCCGCCTGTCGTTCTAAATCATGGATGACAAAAGAAATCCGTAAAGCCGTCTCCAAAGATGCCGTGTCGCCGCGTCGAATTAGCAAGCGACAAACCATGGCAATGCCTTCTCGGGCGCGCGGCTGGTCCGCAAACAGACCCGACGGCACGGCCGGCAAATCTCGCGGTTCCAGACCAGGGCGTATGTCTAATTTTGCCAGCAGCCCTTCGACGAAGCGATCTACCTCCGCCCGCGATCGGCACGCCTCGAACTCCTTCACTTGAGACCGGAAAGTCATAAGCACCCTCGTTGACATCAAACCACGCAATTGCTTTCCCGCAGAATAGCAAGTCTACGAAATTCTAGCAAAAGAAGTATTTGAGGGTACTTGGAGGGATGCTAAGGATTAGTCTTTCAGATCGGCCACGCGCAGGACGTCGTCAGCCCTCAGCATTCCTTTGCCGTAGTCACCGCCATCCCACTCGGCTGTATAGTAAGGCGGGTCGCCCCAGGGATAGTAAACAATGGCATCGGAAGCGGGCAAGGGGCAGCCGGTGGCAGCGTTGCGCATAATTGACTCCATGTCGGCCTGTCCCAGGCCCGGGTGCTGCTGGAGAACGAGGGCAGCCATGCCCGCCACATGCGGGGCCGCCATGGAAGTGCCACTCAAGTAGTAATAGTTCAGGTCGTTGAGAAAGGCAGATTTAAAGGGGCCCACCACCCAGGCGCCAGGAGCCGAGACATCAAGATCCTGATACTTCTGGTCCAGATCCTTGTTCGGCCGCGAGCTGAAATCCTCCAGATAGATCTGGCGGTTGTTGCCCAGGATATCGGACTTGTTCAGCTTCTCCGGCACATCAGCCACCCAACCTTGATAGTGATAAAGCATCGAGGCCCAACCGGTGGCGCCCGCCGAAATAACTTGTTCCATGCCCCCGGGATAGCCCATGCCATCTACCCCAGCGTTGCCGGCCGAAACCACGATGACCACGCCCTTTTCGATGGCATAGTCTATTGCCTCTTCGATCATGGGCACGCGGTCGGGTCCACCGAGGCTCATATTGATAACCACCGGAGCATCAAGGGTGGGGGCAAGATTGGCAATGTAGTAAATACCCGCGGTAATCATCTCGTCGGTGCCACCACGGAGCCCAGCAAGACCCCAAGGCGTGTTGACCAACCAGGCATCAAGTACCAGCACGGGAATAATGGTGGCTTTCGGCGCAACGCCGTTAATCCAGGCAAAGTTGTTGTAATTGAATCCCACCACGGTACTGGTCACATGGCTGCCATGACCACTGGCCATTCCCGTGATGTAGCCACGGTCATCGCGCAGCGGACCGAAGGCCACATCACCGTAGCCGCCGTTAAGGCTGGGGTCCCAATACACTTCACTGTGGCTAAAGCCTTTGCCCAGATGCCAAGCAATGTTGGCTTGGGAGAAAAGAAATGGCCATTGGGGTACCAGGCCGGTATCCAGAATGGCGACGTAAACGCCTTCGCCATCGGCCCCTACCGTCTCCGTGTTGACCATATCGCCCGAGAATGGCTGGTAGCCAGGAAGCGCCATGCTGGTAGCAACATCGGCTTCCAGAGCCTCGGCAAACACCGCCTCGGTCATGTCTCCAACAAATAGAGAACTAGGGATTTCGAGGATTTCGTCTTGGGCAAAAGACATGGTCGGCATCAAAAAAACCAACATCACTGCCCAGCAAATTGTCAGCCCTACTCGATGGATCTTCATTTCATTACCCTCCTCTTTAATGGACATCGCTATTGTGTGCCCTGCCCAAAACCCATTTTTGAGCAGAGCAAAGATAGGTGATGCCTAGCAAACTATGGCGGAAAAGAAAAGAGGAAAAAAAGAAGCAATTCAAGCGCTACGATTTCTCTTATAGTGTGGCACGATACCGTTTGTGGATGTGTCGGGACCATCTTACTTTCTTAATTCAGAAACAAGGTAAACGAGCGCTTTGCTCGCGTTGCCACATTGACGCTGCTCTAGTGTTTGCCGGATGGCATCCAAATTGTTCGCAATATCTGCGCCGACGTTTGCAAACTCAAAGCTCTGCCTTACTTCATCGAATATTTCTCCGGAAAGCATTACCGACAATAACAAATCATCCGCATTGATAAGATAGTCACCAAAGACCGCCCAGGCGGCAAGCGCGTATTCCCGGCTTGGATTTGCGTCGCTCACGAGCTTCCAAAACATAAAAACCGCGCTGGTAAGCTCCTCCAGGTAAGAACTCTGAAGGCTCTCAGTCATGGCAAAGTACGTACCGTAATCAGCAAAGAGTCCTTTGAGTTTGTGGCGCTGGAATTCCAATGGGTCTTGGCCAATATCATGGAGGTTGGCAAAGAGATTGAAACCATCCTCGCTTTCTGCTCCCCAATATAAAAACTCCTGGTCGGCAGCAAGCACAAAGTAATGATGGTTGACCGTGGCTTGATCGTAAGGACCGGGAGTAATGGCAAAAAAGGGAGACAGTCCGTAATCCATCACCGAGGAAGAAGCAACTCCATCACCGTAATTGTCAACATCGGCACTGGCCAGAAAGTTATGACTCAGTCCAAGAATGTGTCCTGCTTCATGCGCCATAACTCCCTGTATAGTCATTTCTATCAACGCCTGGTCAGAAATGTGGTCGAAGTCCACTTGAGACTGCGGTACAAGGGAAGCGAAGTATCTGATGTTTCTTCGTAGACGGTTCGCCAGAGGAGAAATGTCTCTATGCATAATAATCATTGTGTGTTCCGGGGGCTGGGTTATGCCCATCATTCGATCGCCGGGTTCATCGATGATGGTACCCTCGACAATCCAGTTGGGATTGTCATCGGCCGGTTGGAATAGATCAAAGCCAATTTTTTCAAAAAAGACTGCATTCCACGATTCAACACCCGCGGCAATGGCAGGGTGATATTCATCCGGGACATTCCCCGCTATGTGGTAGGTGTAGGGAGTCCCGATTGGAATACCTTTACTATCCATGCAAAATTCTTGCTTGCTTGGGATTTCGGGAAGAATGTAGTGGCCGGCAGAGATCTCACCTGGAACTGTGGTTTGGCATTCTCCGGCATTTTCTGAACCATCGCCACAGCAGGTGCCTAAACTCGCCAATAGGATAAGCAGTCTTGAACCCCTCATTTCGTAGTCCTTTCTTGACCTGAAGCACACAGGTACCGTTCTAGTCGTTTCCCTTACTTGACCCGTGAGTGACTTCGTGCGGACAGGAAATGTGGTTTTATTCGCTTACCAACGCCACCAAAAGTCCAACATGGGAATAATGGGCGTCTCCTTCTCCCCCCAATCCCAATCTTCCATGCTGTAGACCACTCCCAGCAAAAACCGGAAGCTTTCAAATCGATGGGCATAGCCGAAATATGCTTTCAAGGGCACGAGACTATCGCCATCGAAGTTATATCCCGAGCCTAGCGACCAAACGAAGAGATTGCAGGGGTTCAATATGAGCTCAATCTCTCCCTCAACAGTGAACCCGTTGGGAAAAAGGAACAGCGCCAACAATTTCTCCGCGTTCCCTTTCTCCTTGAAATCAGAGGGGCCCAAGGTGCTGATGCCATAATCGATGATGGCACTGAGGTAGAGACGGTGGCCAATGTTGGTGGTAAATAGCATTCTTCCCACTGCCGCATAGCTCTTCTGAAAAAACCCATAGCCACCGGCCATTTCAATCGCCGCGGCAAAATGGGAAGTTCGGACAAAGTTCCACATGACATCCAAGTTTAGAAATCCAAAAGCATTGGCGGCAAGGGAAGTAGAAAACTGAAGCTGGTTTCCAACTCCTATTCCGGTGGGTCGTAAGAAACCCACCTGCCCTTCCCCATCACGCAAGGGGTAAGCATTATTGAATGCGGGGATTTCGTCACCTTCCCATCCCTGACGCCGCAGTATTCCTTTTCGCACCAGGGCCGTGTACTCCACTTGATGGAGCTCCTCTGTTTTAAGAATTTGAGCGTGAGCAGCGGAAAGAACGACCAAACCTTCCTTCAGGTTTTCTGGGGTTCGCCAGCGGACAAAATAGTCACCGGGCGCCAGCCAAACAGTTCTGCTAGTCTCCGGAACGTGGGCCTCCATCTCTACTGGACTATCGGGGCCTTTTCCGCGGTGAAACAAATAGACGCCAGGCTTTGTCAAGGTCAGTTCTGCCTGTTCCGAGTTCCCATCCGCATAGGAAAGTACCAATTGCGCCTTTCCGCGCATTTCAAAGTTGAAAGTCGGATGTTGAATGCCAGTGAGCGTTGTGGCGGTGCTGGCGATGGTCCGATCAAGGGTATAGCGATAGGCTTCGGCAAGAGTCACTCGCCCATCGGCATCAAAATCGGCGGCCCCACGCAACGCGGATAAAAAATGATGGGTAAAAAAAGAACCTTGGAGTTCATCTGACTCTTGGGCTGCCTCGCCAGCGGCGGACGATGACAAGACGATATATCCTTCGGCTAGCGGGGATTCAGGAGGTAAGGCAAATGCTTCGCTGGCCTTGAATCCTTTCACCTGGGTAGCCTGGCCGGAACGGCAAGCGTCAACGATCAAAATGCGCAAGTCGGCTGATGAACCCTTGGTCAAATCTCGTAGTTCTTCCCAGAGCAGGGAGGAAGGTCCAAGGTGAACACTCAGGGCATCCGCATGACCAGAGTAATAAACGAGCAAAACACTCCGGCACCCAGGGCAAGATTCAGAACGGATGCGGGCATTGAGACGTATCAGTGAATTTCTCATTGCATCAGCGCTGGGATCCTCAAGAGTGATTACCTTGCTGGGGTTGAATTTACCGTGATGGATGAGAACTTCCGCTAATTTGCGGGCATCTCGACCGGCATATCGAAGTGGGTGCTCACCTGCTTGGCCGCGATGAGAACCGACCAGGACGGCGTACCGGTTTTCGGTTTGCGCAGATACTGGTGGAATCCAAATGGCCAGCTGCAACAGAGCGAAAACAAAAATTCTATATTTCATTTTATCTATGTAGCCCCACACGGTTATATCTCCCGCAGCCAAGAGTTGTATTTTTCTGCCGATGCACCCAACTCTTAAGACCCCTCACGACTGTGCTACGGACAAAAAACTTTGCGAGAATAGCAAAACGCAGTCAATTCGAGGAACGATTGCTTTTGTAGTGCTGGACAAGACCGTTGGTGGATGAATCGTGGGTGTCGATTTTCTCATCGCCTTTTAGCTCGGGCAAGATGGCCTGGGCCAGTTGTTTGCCCAGTTCGACGCCCCATTGATCGAAGCTGTTGATGTTCCAGATGGTGCCCTGGACGAATATCTTGTGTTCGTAGAGTGCTATGAGGCGACCTAGGGTGCGGGGGGTCAGTTTTTGATACAGGAAAGAGTTGGTGGGACGATTGCCGGCGAAACTTTTGTGGGCGGCCAGGCTCTTTGACTTTGCCTCGGCTTGGGCTTCTTGCTGGGTTCGGCCTTTCATCAAGGCTTCGGTTTGGGCAAAGAAATTGGCCAGCAATATTTGGTGATGCTCGCCTAAGGGATTGTGACTTTGGGCCGCGGCTAGAAAATCGGCGGGAATCAGACGGGTGCCTTGGTGAATCAATTGATAGAAAGCGTGCTGGCCGTTGGTGCCAGGCTCGCCCCAGATCACGGGGCCGGTGGAATAATCGTGGATAGGTTCGCCTTCGCGGGTAGTGCTCTTGCCGTTGCTCTCCATGTCGCCTTGCTGGAAATAGGCGGCAAAGCGATGCAGGTATTGATCGTAGGGCAAGATGGCGTGGGTCTCGGCCCCAAAGAAGTTGTGATACCAGATACCCAGCATGGCCATCACCACCGGGATATTGCGCTCGAAGGGCTCGGTGCGAAAGTGCTGATCGATATCGTGGGCACCAGCCAATAACTCCTCGAATCGATCCATGCCGATGACCAGGGCGATGGGCAGGCCAATGGCCGACCACAGCGAATAGCGCCCACCCACCCAATCCCAGAACTCAAACATGTTGGCGGGATCGATGCCAAAGGCACTTACTTCCTTGGTGTTGGTCGACATGGCCACAAAGTGCCGGGCCACCGCCGATTCATCCCCCAGGGCGGCAATCAACCAGTCGCGCGCCGAGTGGGCATTGGTCAGGGTCTCTTGGGTGGTAAAGGTCTTAGACGCGACCGTGAATAAAGTTGTCTCGGGGTCTAAGCGCTTGAGCGTCTCGGCCATATGACTGCCATCAACATTGGAGACGAAATGCACCGACAGATCTTCTTGCCAGTAAGGTCGCAAAGCCTCGGTCACCATCACCGGGCCCAGGTCCGAGCCGCCAATGCCAATATTGACAATGTCCCGTACCGCCCGACCGGTATATCCCCTCCATTTACCGCCGCGCACCGCCTCGGTAAAATCACGCATCTTGCCCAGCACCGCCTCCACCTGTGGCCCCACATCCTGACCATCGACCTTGATTTCCCAAGCGGATCGATTACGCAAGGCTACATGCAACACCGCCCGCTGCTCGGTGAGATTGATGGGCTCACCGGCAAACATCTGCTCCATGCGTTCTTTGAGCCCACATTGCTCCGCCAAATCACCAAGCAAGCGCAGGGTTTCTTCGGTGATACGATTCTTGGAAAAATCGAACAAAAGATCTTCAAAGCGCAGCGAAAACTTGGCAAACCGCTGCCCATCTTCCGCAAACAAACGCCGCAGATGCACACCCTCCATCTGCTCCCGATGCGCAGCCAGCGCCTGGTAGGCGGGCAACTCATTCCATGGAGTCATAACCCCTCCTTTTTATTGGACCGTCCAGATCAATTCGGTAAGCGGTTCACCCCAGCGGTAGCCATCTTCTTCATGCACCCGCATCATGATAACCATGAACTCCGAACCGATGTTTTTTGCCTTTATCAACTGAAAATCCTCGGGTTCGGCCAACAGTAACTCTTCGCCCGGGGAAAAGTCTCGATCCCCTTCGCCTGCTCCTGACAATTTGAGACACTCTCCTCCCAGCCGGCAAGACAAACCCAAGGAGCTATAGTCGATAACAGGGGGCGCCGTAAACAATATATCCACCCGGATGTCTTCGAGCAAAATCGCTTGTTCCGTGTCATTGCGCAGAGAAAATAAGGAGTCGCGGTTGTCAGTTATCGGCGCTTCGGCATCGGTGAGGACAAAGCCATTGCTCTGTTCGCGCGTACACTCCCACCAGTCCGGCGGGGAATCTCGCCAATCCCAGTGCTCGCCGACCAATTCATAGACTTGCCAACTGGGGCAATACTTTTGGGGCTGGCGATCATATCGTAAGGTATAGAAGAAATTACAATCCACTTCGTGGTTGGGCTCGGTTTCGGGGAAAGTGCTACCAACAGGCTGCGGTTCGCAGATCAGTTCTCCGAGTCGATCTGGATCCTCCGGAATCACCAATTCGATGGAATCTTGGCCCACCGAGGTCACCGAACATGTGGGGTCGCTGAGAAAGGAGACCGCCACCTTCACCAAGGAGAACCCGTCCGTCGGTTCTTGCTCACAATGATAGTAATAGCGAAAAAACGACCAAAGCGGTGACAGTTCGCCTTCCCGATACACCACGAAACTCACCTGTCGCAATCGTGAATTGAGCGAGGCCGCAATGATGGAATCATCGCTTTCGGTAGCATCCGGTTTGACCAAATCCAGCGCCCCATTGCGGTTACCGTCTTCGTAGGCAACCAGTAAACCATAGCCCAACATGCCGCCGTCATGCTTGTGTAGTTTTTCGTCGCTGGGCAAACCAAATATGGGGATGTCGTGCTCCACCAGGTTCTTTTCGATGGGTACCCCCTCTGACACCCAGGAGGCGCTGGAACTTTCGGCCAACTGCCGCAAGCACTCCAGCACGATCCCGGTTTTTTCCCGATCACTGGCCTTATCGTTTTTCTCCACGTCGACTAGACATGTCACCATCTCAGGAGTGAACTTCTCCCAAATCAGGGCAAACCTGGCATTCTCCTCGGGATGAGTATTTGCATCCAGACTGAACCGAGTACGCAGTTCCACCAAGGGCTGATTGGGCACATTGCCGGAATGCACGCCATCTCCGCAAGAGGCGACAAACACAAGCAAGGCAATCAGGAGAACAGTTCGAGAGGGAGTCATATTCACATCCTTCATCTGTACTGCATCTATAACTAAAAAATATATTCCAGTCCCGAATGACCGAGCAAAGCATAGGCGGGGGACCATTCGCCATCGAAATACACTAAGGCGGCCTGGATTTCTACCCCCAGGGACAGGGCCCAGGAGTCGTAGAGAGGCAAACGGAGGCTAAGGCCCGGGCTTAAAAACGGGCCCAGGGTCTCGCTGTAAGCCCTGGTGTCCACGTCGAAAATATTTTGAATCCGCTCTTCGTCGAGCCGGCGCCGGTTCTCATCTATGTAGAGCCCGCCCATGCTCACGGAAAAGGTCAAACGGGCCGGCCCCAAAAATAGGGCATAGCCCAAGCCAAGGCCCAAGCGTGTTTCCAAATGCCGGGTGTGCCAATAATCGCCGTCGGAGTCGGTCTGGGTCACTGACAAGTGGGCCAGCAACAACAAGGGCGCGTCCGAGAAACTATGCTCTACATTCAGCATGCCACCGTAAGCAAAACCGCTTTGCAGAACGGACGGGGTGCCTACCCGCCCAGCGCTGCCAAAGGCCCAGGAAGATGGGTTGAGGCTTCTGCCCTTGATCATGGCAACCGTGATGGGCTGTTGGGCAAGCATATCTTCACTGATTTTGACCAGCCCACCCCATTCTAGGGCAACTTCACCTGCATAGATCCGACCCTCGTGCCGCAACTGAATGCGATAGCGGCCGGCCGGAACAGCGATTTTTCGGGTTTCGGCGACGGGCTTGCGTACTTCCGCCAAGACGTGGCCGTTGCGATCATCGACCACCAGGAAATCTCCGCCCAGGCCCTCGGGCAACTCCAGGGTTGAGGCCGAACGCTTGAGCTCGGACAAGACGATCTCGCCCTCGCCCTCTAGCGTCATCTCAATGGCCGGATGCTGAACGGCCGCGGTTTCCCCGTGGGAAGAGGTCAAGGTATGAAAATAGGCATATCGGTAAAGCTCGGCCAGAGTCACATTGCCGTCGTTGTCGGTGTCGGCCGCCCCGCGCAAACCGCTGAGCATATGATGAGAGAAAAACGAGCCACGCAGCTCATCGGACTCTTGGGCAATTTCATCCAGGCCCGCGGAAGTGATTAGCACTCGCCCCAGCGGGCCGGTTTCGCGGGCCAGGCTGATGTCAAAGGCCGGACCATGCACGGCGCCCTTCCCACGCCCAGAGCGCAAACTGCCCGCCCGACAGGCATCGATGATGGTCACTATGGCATCGGCCGGGATGGCGTTGGCCAGGGAACGGAACTCGGACAAAGCAATACGTTCGGAGCCCAAATGAAGCGAATCGGCATCGCCGTGACCGGAATAGAAAATGAATAGTTCGGAACGATAGCCATGCCGCTTTGACTCTTCGACCTGGCCATGAAGCCGCGCCAAGGTAGATCGAAGCTCTTTGACCGAGGCGCCTTGCAGCAAAATGGACCGGCCTTTGGCCACGCCGCCCAACTCGGTCAGCAGATCACGCAAGCGCAAGGCATCTTGCTCGGCCCAGCGCAGAGCGCCGTCTTGCAGATCGCCAACGTTGTTGCCAATGAGCAAGGCAAAGCGCGTGGCCGCCTGCGCGGGCAGAGCCGTAAGCAGAGCTGCCCATAACAGGAAAACTTTCAAGGCGAGGCCTCTTTAAAGATACGAATGACCGTGGCCGCGGCATCGATGGGCTCAGCCGAAGCCATTTGACTGATAAGGACAGATGCTTCGACCGGTCGCGGCGTGAGTATCACGTACCAATCCTCCGGCTCCAACTCACCGTCTAACACCAAGCTGTCCGGAACCGTGTAATTGCCAGCCGTGGTGGGCAAACCATCATAAAATATATCCATCCTACCACCCGCGCTCCGGCCCAAAACGGTGAGAAAACCCCGGGCCGGTGATTCTACGCTCAATCGTACTCGATCTCCCTGTCGGAGTAAAACCCCCTCGCGATACATGAAAATTCGATCCTGCCGCAGTACCGCCAGGCTGATCTTTAGCGAACCCATGGCCCGGATACTCGGCGCATTGATATCATTCGTAGCCGGCCGCTCGATGGGAACCCAAAGCAACATAATCACGGCAGCCAGCGCTACCGCCGCCCCGGCCATGGCCACCGAAAAATGCCACCGGAGAGGACGCGTTGGCTCGGCTAGCACCAGCCTTGGCTGGCGAAGATAGAAATCTGCTTTTTGCTGGCGTCTTTGCTGAATATAGTCGGCCAGTTTCGTAGACTCTTTAATGATGTGCTCTATCCGATCGTGTTCGGCCGGCTCCAAGTCGTCGCACAGGTATCGTTCGATTTCCAAATCAGCCAGGGGCTCAAAGCGCCGATTTACCTTCGCCAGCATTATATTCTCCTCGCTATCTTGCGGGCGGTGCGGAAAAACTTTTCCAACTTGCGTCTGACGGTTTTTTCGTTAATCCCAAGTAGTTGGGCAATCTGCTGATGCTCCAACTCATCGAAAAATCGGTGGACCACGATTTGGCGGACATCTTTGGAGGCGCGGGAAAGCAGTTTCGCCACCAAATCTTGGCGCTGAAATACCGCTTCGGAACCTTCTCGTTCATTGGCAACAAAGGTTTCGATCTGATCCCCCACCTCGAACTCGACTTTACGCATGGCATCGAAACAGCAACGATCACTGATGGTAAATAACCAGGACATAGGCGATGCGTCACCTCGAAAGGTGTTGCGGTAGCGATGGGCACGCAGGAAGACCTCCTGGACCATGTCCTTGGCCTGGGCCTCGTTGCGCATAAATCGCAAGCAGCGTCTGAAAACTGACTCACCATAATTCCGATACCAAACCTCAATGTCTACGTCTACCAATGCAGACCTCAATCGAATAGACCCCCCTGGGCGGCCTCAACGGACATTTATTTATCAGAAACCACCTGTTCTGCATAGGAAATGAGAAAAATCAGGGAAAATCACAAAAAAATGTCCGTTTCCCCACAACAGCGCAGTCTAACCTACATGATGATTGCCCCTTCCCAAAAATCTTCATCAATGCTAGGGTCCGCCTCGATTGAACCAAAGTAAGGAGCGGTAAGTATGAGTAGTACATCTAACCCCAGGAAGTTTGGCAGACGCCGATCACTATGTGCGGCGCCAAAATGGTTACCGATTCTGGCACTGGTCTTGATGACTTCGGTCATTCCCAGCACAGGTGCCGCAACTGAGGTAGAAGAGGAGGTCCGCGCCGAGAGCGAAACCAGCCTGGCCAAGGCGCCGTGGCGAAGATCGGTTTTCGTCTATCGCAATGCGATGTCGCTAAACAGCATCGACCCATCGGCTGAGTTGACCTATAACCCCTACTACTCCATGTCCTACAGCGCGCAGCCCTGGTGGTGGTTCGACGACCATATCTTCGTTCGGGCCCGGCTGGATTTGTCCCAGGAACTGACCAACGCTGATGTGACCACCTACGAGAACGAGGCCTTGCTCGGCGATTTCTCGGTCGCAACGGGCTACGCCAACATCTACACCATCCCGGTGGCAGAGATTGTCTTAGGCGCCGATATCTTAGTGACGGCACCGACCAGCAAATCCTCGCTGGCCCGCACCAAAATTTTGGGCATCATGCCCGGCATCGGCATGAGACGCAGTTTCGACCTCCTCGGCGGGCTAAGCGTAGGTTATCGGGGGAGATTCGGCGCGACCCTGCACCAGCACACGACTTCCGAAAGAGAAACCCCGCTGGTTCCAGGTTGCATCGGCAGCAGCGAAGGCTGTGGCGCTTTTCTCAGCACGGGCGTGCGCAATTCCCAATATCAAATGAGTCATACCCTCAACGCCGGTTTGTCGATCTATGATTGGCTTGAGGTCGGGGCCTACTACAGCTTCATCGTCAGCTACCTTTACGACATTGAAAAAGACGACCCCCGGATAAGCCATTTGGCCCAGGAGCCTCAAAACGTGCGTTATATGTCCATGTTTGAAGCCTCGGTCACGGTCAATCCCTTGCCCTATTTGGGAGTCAGTTTGGGTCTAAGCACGGTAAGCCCGCAACTGGCCCCCGACTCGACCTACTACAATCCACTTTACAATCGGTACACAACCGTTTTCTTAGACATGCAATTTAGCATTGAGGATTTGATTACGCAGTTCTCCGGTGACGAAGGAAAGGATGGTTAACATGAATCGTAAGCTAACCGCGGTATTCACCAGTATTGGTATTTTGGCCACCATGGGAGTCGTGGGCCTGGCCGGTTGCGCCGGGGAACGCAATCCCATCGACCGGACCCAGCCCTATGCCCTGCAAAAATCACTGTTCGTAGGTTCGGATCTTCTCGATCCTATCGACAACCCCGAGTTCTACGCCCAAGGCACCTTGATTGACGTCGGCGGTTACGGCGCCTCCCAAGACGGTCTGTTTATCTCCACCTACACCCAATCGGTCTCGCGTCTTAAATGGCAAATCACCGAGGACTTGCTCCTGGGTCGCTTGGCCTATGAGCGCATCGAGAATGCCGATGGACACGGCGCCGGCCCGGCCACCAACGACGGAACCATTGTCGTGGCCTACCGCATCGAGAAGCACTTCGATATCGTGCGCAGCTATAACCCGACCACTGGTGAAGAGCTCAACGTCATCGAAGAAAACTCGGTCGATCGTCCTTGGTACGAACGCGGTTACATGCGGGTCGACTGGTCGAAGAACTTGAACGTCGATGCCTATGATTTCGACACCTTGGCCCTGCTTCAACCCTTCGGCGGTATTATTTACGAGCCGATGAACTTTGACATCACCAATCCCGAAGACCCCAACGCCCCGATATTCGACCTGGAAAACGGCTATTTTGACATTACCAACAAAGCCTTTGCCAAACCGAAGGACATCGACCTGAGCAGCTTCGGCTGGGGCATCGACTCCATTCCGGCCTGCTTTTTACCCAACGACTTCATGGGCGGCACCAACCCGGCCGGTACTTGCAACCCGGTAGAATTGACCATCCGTCAATCCTTCCGCCGCGTCGAAGACACTGACTACGAGCCCGTACATTGGGACGGTCTACGCTTCCAGGCCTACGGTGTTTTCACTGTCGACCGCTATGGTTATGCTTATAACTACGGCATGAGCGATGATCGTTGGTACCGCTTCGCCACCCGCTACAACATCTGGGAACGCAGCCACTATTATGACGATCCCATCAACATGCTCGGCCCGGTGGAGTGCAACACGCCCACCACCACCCCTTTCGGCTCCGAACCCACTCGCGACCTCGACCACAACGGCACCCATGACGAATGCGAATCGGTAGGCCTGGGCTCCAAATGTGATCGTTTCAAACAACGCTGCACCCTTCCTTACGCCCAACGGCAAACCGTCACCACCCCCTGGTACTACAACAGTCACAGCGATCCGCTCTACTTCGATGCCACCACCGACGCCACCCACGAGTGGGATGTGGCCCTGCGGATGGCGGCCCAATCGGCCCGCTACGCCGAGTGCAACATCACCGGCGGTGACAACTGCATCGGTCGTTTTATGGTCCATTATGGCCAACAAGAAGACAACCTCGACACCGTCATGTTGGCGCGTGAAATCGACGCCTGTCGGGCCGCCAACCGTGACAATCCAGCCCAATGCGCTACCATGGCCGATACCATCGGCGCCAAGCGCGGCCTGAGCCCCTCGGTTATCAACACCACCAAGTTGCCTGAAATGATCGTACTGTGCCACAGCCCGGTCGAAGCCAACGATCACCTGGCCTGCGGCAGCCCTCGCCTGCCCGCGAGTGTCTCCGCCGCCGATTGTTTCTACGCCCGCCAGGAAGGTACCGACAAACAACTGCTGCAGACCTGCGACGAGGCCATCAACGTACGCCTGGGCGATCTGCGCTATCATCAAATCAATGTCATCACCGAAGCATCCACCCCGCAACCTTGGGGCATCTACACCGACGCCGAGGACCCGCTGACCGGCGAGACCTTCTCTGCCTGCGTCAACGTATGGTCTTCGGTCACCGCGCGCGCCAGCCAGGGCGTCATTGACCAAGTTCGCTACATGCGCAAAGAGCTTTCCACCGCCGACATCACCGAGGGTCAAAATGTGCGTGATTGGTCACAGGCCGCCGAGACCGCCGGCCGTGACGGCGCCTTGCCGCGAATGAGCTTGGACCAGCTATCTCATAATCTGGCCAGTTTCTCCGGCGGCAGCCCCGAAGCCATTAGGAACTTTGATGTCAAGCAGTTCTCTCCGGGCCTGTCCAAGAAACTGCATGATTTCCAATACCGACTTTCGGGCGTATCGGCCTCCCTGCAATCGACCTCCACCATGGCCCCCATCTATGGCGCCCGGCGCAACGCCGCCATCGGCACCGAGTTTGAAGCCAAGTTGATGACCCCCATGGTCCAGGAAATGCAAGGCTTGACCGGACTGCCGCTGACCCATACCATCATGAACATCGCCTCCCCCCTACGGGGCGGCAATCCCTCGTTCCAACGCGATATCTACAACTTGAACCAGGCCGCTTTGGCCGAACGCGGCACCTGCATCCTGCACCCCCGCGAAGCCACCGTGCCCCTGGCCATTACCGGCCTGGCCAACGTGCTCGAAGAAAAATTCGGCGCCTTCAACCCGGCTGATCCGCCTGCCGTACAAAACGAGCGGGCTGAAAACATGCGTCAATGGCTGGCCCGCCGCTTGCACATGACCGTCATCGTGCACGAGATGGGTCACTCCATCGGCTTGCGCCACAACTTTGTTAGCTCCTCCGACGCCTGGGGTTATAGGCCGCAATACTGGCAGCTACGTACCAAGAACGGCCAAGTGGCCACCGAGTGCAAAGAACTCTCCGCTACCGGCGAAGAGTGCATTGGCCCCCGTTATTTCGACCCGGTCACCCAGGAAGAACAAGACAACATGATCTGGACCTGGATGCAGTCCTCGGTCATGGAATACCCGGGTGAAATCACCCAAGACATGCTGGGCCTCGGCGTCTGGGATTTCGCGGCCGCCCGCATGGTATACGGCGACGTGGTAGCAGTAGCCCAAGATCCCAAGTTCAAGGCCACTGCCGCCTTGGGCAAGTCCATGATCGAGAAAATGGACAACTTCGGCGGTGTCATCGGCATGCGCCCCTCGATCAACGGCCAATTCTATCATTACGCTCAGTTGCACAACAGATTGGGCCTGATCAATAACTGCGAAGAAGTCGACCCCGCCGATTTCAAACCGGAAAACTGGAACCAAGAAAAAGACGGCGTTTGGTCGCCTCTGGTTGATGGCTTCCTGGTTCAGGTCGATGGCGTCTACACTCGCTGCAAAACACAGAAGGTCGACTATGTCCCCTGGGACACCTTGCGCATGCCCAACGAAGCAGAAGCACCGGGTTTCTACCGCGGTGGTCCCTCCGTCGATATCCTGGGCCGTACCCGCATGCCTTACGGCTTTGCCACTGATGGCTGGGCCGATCTGGGCAACTTGAGCGTCTATCGCCATGACAACGGCGCCGATGCTTACGAAATTTTCAACTTCATGATTACCCAAGAATCCGTGGGTCACATCTTCGATGCCTATCGACGGGGCCGACAGACCTTCAGCGTACGCGGTGCGGCCAACCGTTCCATGAGCCGTTACTACGGCAAGATGCGTGACGGCGCCAAAGGCCTGGGCCTGATGAAGAACGTTTATGAAGAATTCGCCCTCAACGAAGGCTTGGCTTTCACCACTCTGTGGCCGTCCATCTCGCGTATGTTCTTCACCGAAAACATCCTCGCTTCCGCCCAAGCCTTCGATCACTTCACCCGGGTTCTGTCTCGCCCCGAAGCCGGCGCGCACTTCTATCCCAGACACGACGATCAGGTGCTGGTCTCCGAAAACGATTTCACCGGCAACCCGCCCTCCGCGCTGGTCAACATTCCCAACGGCGCCACCGGCTATTTCGGCAACATGGCTTTCGGTGGTCGTTTGGTGGAAAACCAACTGGGCAGCGGCAACGGTGAATACGACCGCGATTACACGCTCAACTGCGGCTCCTATTACGACAAACTGAACATGGCCATGATCATGACCGAATCGGTGGACAACTTCATCAGCGATTCGCGTGATGATTTCGTCGACCCCCGTTACCGGGCCGTATCCCTGGCCGATTTGTTCCCCGATGGTTATCGGCGCTGGCTGGCCAACAACCTGACTGGCGACGAGGCATTGAAGGGCGCCCGCGTTATTGCCGATGCCTCTGGAATGCCTTTGACCGAAGCCGCCGGCAGCTTCCCCACCGCCCCCATCGGCTGGACCACTTGGTGGGGAGATGACGTGGAAGCATGCTTCCCCAACGACGGCACCACCATTTGCACCTCCTACACCGAACCGAACAGCGGCGCCTTCAACCCCAATGCCCCCGAGCACACCGCCGTGCTGAATGCCCAGGTTGGCTGGGAACAGCAAAAGTTCCTCATCGCCTGGACCATGCTTTACTTGCCTGAGAACGAAAAAATGCATTGGATCGACATGATGCGTTTGTGGGAACTGGGCTTGGACTCCAATCCCGAGTTCGCTAATCGCATCGAGTTCCACAATCCGACCGGCAAGATTTACGTGGCCAAGACCTATGGCAAAGAGACCATCTTCGGCAAGACCGTGCAAAAGGGCATCTCCGCCCGGGTCCTGGAATATGCCAACGAGTTGCTGGCCCTGGCCTATGAGACCACCGATGGTCCCGATCTTGACGGCGACGGCAACCCTGACTGGTACGAGCCGGTTTATTCGGCCACCACCGGCGAACCCCTGATCAAATACGACGACACCATCGACAACGTCAACGAGTTCGGAAGTCTCGTACCCGGTGGCCTACCTGGCTGTGATGAGAACGACAACTACGACTGTACCTGCAACCACAACCGGGCCTGCATGGAACTGAGCCGCTACGTCTCGATACCGGCCTTCATGCGCGAAGCTCTGTCCGCCTTCCAGTTCGGCACTCCTGACCAGCGTGGTATTTACTAAGCAAGCTCACTCTTAAACCAAACGGCCGTCCCCTGCGGGGGTCGGCCGTTTTTTTGTTTCTCGGCTTGTTGTCAAGCACCGAATGTTGCAAGATGGCCCAGATGATTTCTCAGCAAAAAGTAGAAAGACTTTATCGCCGCGTCGGGCCGGCGATCTATGCCCGCTGCCAACGCATGCTCAAAGACCCCGCGGCCGCCGAAGATGCCAGCCAAGAGGTCTTTTTGCGGGCGCTGCGCCATATCGAGGGGCTGGCCGACGAGACCCAGGCCTTGCGTTGGCTGTATCGGGTCTCGACCAACTACTGTCTAAATGTAATTCGAGACAAAAAACCTCAACTAGATATAGAAAAAGTCCCCCTGGCAGACAAGCGAGACAACCCCGAACAGGCACTGCTCGATCGTGATGTGGTTCGCTGGTTGCTTAGCCGCCTGCCGCAAAAGCTGTGTGCCCCGGCCATGCTGTATTTCTTCGATGACATGGAACAGCAAAAGGTCGCAGAGGTGCTGGGGATCACCCGCCGCACCGTGATCAACCGGCTTCAGGAATTCAACCGTCGTTCTCTCAAACTTTTGAAGCGTAAAGACATTAATCTCTAATGGCAGATCGACAGACAAAGAAGTTCCGGGTTCAAATGAAGAGCAAGCATTTTTTCACTTGCTTGCCGGCTTACGGGTTAACCCAGATAAAGAGAAGAAGCCTCTCTCGTTTTCCATTAGGAGAATGGGCATGAATGAAAAAACACATCTTTCAGCGGACGTCCTCGACCAAATGAAGATGGATCTCCTTGATCCGCAAGCGAAAAGCGATGCCGAGCGGCATATGCAAGGTTGTCCCCGTTGCCGATTGGCTTACGAACAACTAGAGCTTGCTTATCAGGAGTTCGACCAATCGGTGCTGCCCCGCACCCTTGACCAGGTTTTGCAAAAGGCCCCCGGGGCCAAGAGTTCGCTGTCGAAGCCAAGCTGGTGGCTCTGGCCGGCCATGGCCACAGCTGTTGCGGCCACCGGTTTGCTGATGTTCATCATGCTGACGCCATCGACCCCGGTGCCCAACCAAGGACACGATGTCCGAATTAAAGGGGACCCGAACTTCCGCGTTTTTGCCTGGCGCGCGGGCGCGGTGTTCGCGGTCAAACCACAAAGCGTGCTCCAGGCCGGCGATCGCATCCGCTTCGTGATCGAGCCGGGGCAAGCCCACTACCTGATGATCGTCTCTCGGGACGGCCCCGGCAAATGCTCGCTGTATTACCCGCCCGGCGCCAAGCAAAGCGGAAAGCTCGAACCAGGTCAAAGCGAATTGCCCGGTTCCATCCAGCTCGATACAGCCCAAGGGCCTGAGCGCTTGCTGGCCATCTTTTCTAAGCAGCCACAGTCGGTGGAGAAGGTATTGACCGCATTAAAAAAGTTGGGAGATGGCCCTCTTCCCGCTCATTGGCTACCTGGTGCCAGCCACATCGCCGAGCTAGTTTTCCAAAAAGAATCACTTTAAAAAGCATGACTCTTGGGGCAAGAACATGCCCCGAGAGTCAAAAGTATGGGCATATTTCACCAAGGCCCGGTAGGCCCCCTAACGCTGCAAGACGTGATACACGGCCAGCCACGAAGTCGGCTGGGCGGGATAAGCCCGCTCACGCAGCAACTTGGACAATGCCCGCTGGGGCGGCAACACCGGCAAACGCGGTCGCCGGGCAGCATTTTTCTCTGAAATCCGGTGTACGTACGCGCCGGTGGAGAAATCCAAGATCATTTGCCAGCGTTGGGGAACATGCAAAATACCGGAGTTGTAAATCAAAGACCCAATAACGAATTGCTCCGCCCAGGGCCGCTGCTCGATAGGAGTTTGCCCTTCTTGCAAAATTTTCTGGGCGGCAATTTCTTTTTCCCACACCCACATCAAAGCAGTTGCCGCCACCGCTTCTTCAAAGGTCAAAGTGCGCAACAAATAAGCACCGGGGCCATTTTCGCCGCTTGCTGAGTCAAGCCAACGCTCCTCTTCCGGCACCAGACTCGCTTTCTCTGGATACTTGTCGCCCGGCCGCCGCCAGGCGATCACTTGACCCAATTGGGTACCTAAGCCCTGGTCCAATCGTGCTCGCAATAGAGGTTGATCGGCGAAACCCTTGGCCAAATCATTGAGCCCCACATCCCGCACCGGATGAATCTGATCGATTCGCGCGCGCAGCCCACCCAGAAGTAAAGCGCCGCCCTCGGCTATAAAGGTAACCGCTACTTCGGCATCGCTTATGCGAAGCGGTGATTTCTTTTGCTCCTGGAGCTGATTGACAATAGTCACGGCTTGCTTGACCGTTCGCCGCAGGCGTATTTCATCGGCGGCCGTATCGTACTTGCAATCAAAATAGCCGAAATATCGTTTGGGAAACACTCCCGAACTTACATACTTTTCCAATTTGAAGCGCTCGTAGCCAATCACGCTACGCTCGATTTCATCCGCCCGCAGGGGAAAGGTCGACCCCGGCGGAGAGAGCTTGATTTTTGCCCGCAAATTGGCGACGACCTGCCGGCGCAACTGCAAGCGAAGCTGGTCCTTGCCGGCAGTCCCACCAATCGCGGCCATCTTTTCTTCGAGTTTTCGAGACTCGGCCGCCAAAACCACCACCAGCTTTTCTATTTCGGCTTTTTCTTTAACAAAGTAGCCAAGGACCGCGCGCAGCTCGTCCTTCGCTAGTAGCGCTGACGGCAAAGCAGTGCCCGGCACCGAGATCACAAAAAGCAGTAGGGCCGTCAAGAATTTCAAGTTCAAGGATCCGGTGTGGTTGCCAAATTTATCCGCAGCCAAAATTCTTTTTCCGTGAGACGGGCAGCCCTTCTTTGCGAATCGGACTCCTGTCTTCTGTGGCTTTGCTCGGAATACCTATCGTTGCCCATTCCAGCAAGGCCGCCTCTGCCCCGGCTACCCTTGCCTTTGCCGCCTTGGCCGCGGCCGCGGCGGGAGTCGGCCAGGGGCTTTGAGGGAACACTTAGCGCCGTGCCCAGGGAAATCTTGCCGGTCGGTGTGGCCAGGGGAAATTTAATTTCGTAGCTGCAAAGACCAGGCTGACAAAATACCGCCACCGTCGGGCCATTGGCTTCATCGCCCAGAATCAGGCGCGGCGGTCCCTTGCCTAACACGCTCAGCTCTATCGAATCGGCCTCGCGGAATTTTTGATTCGGGGTGCTGGGCATACTCAGCCCCCCGTCGATGCGAATGCCATAGCTTTTTTGGCTCTTGCCGGTCTCGTCCAGCCACAGAGTCAAGCCTTGCCGCTGCAGTATCCTAACGATTCTGGCATCCTGCAATACCAGCAGGCAGTAAAGATTTTTACCGTCATTGCGCACCCCCACCGAGACATCCGCCGCCTCGAAGTACTCAAGCGACTGCGACTGCCACTCTTCTCCCTTGCCGTCGATTTTCACGTCCTCGGCGGCCCACAAACTTTGCACTTTCCGCTCTTCGTCGCAAGCGGCAAGCACGCCCATGCTGAGTACTATTAGCCAAAGCCTTTTCATCGTCACCTCCTGGACAGAAGACTACCTGATTATATGTATGCAATCACGCACCGACTTGAAATATTCCCGCATGGACACAAATCTTGCCCTGGCATATAGTTGTAGACAATGGATACAATTTTCTTATCCCTGTTCATCGCGGTCGCCCTGGTCAACGTGGCGGCCAACTTCGATGAACGCAAAAACATCCGCATCATCTATCTGACCAAACCTTTGCTCATGCCCCTGTTGATCTTGAGCTACTGGTTTGCCACCAGCGAGGCAAATCTTTGGATCGTCTGTGCGCTGGCCTTCGGCTGGTGGGGAGATATCTTTCTCATGCTGCCGGGGGAAAAGAGTCGGAATTTTCTGGCGGGGCTGGTGGCTTTTCTTATCAATCATTTACTCTACATCGTGGCCTTCGCTCTCAGCTGGACCCATCTGGGCGCATTGCCCGCATGGTTCTACCTGCTGGTCATTCCCTATTTTGTTTTTGCCTTGCTCATCTACCGGGCGCTACGTCAGGGCCTGGGAAAAATGAAGGGCCCGGTGATCATTTACCTGGGCGTCATTCTGCTCATGGGCATAGCGGCCCTGCTGCGCTATGGCTCCTGTGACCCCACTTCCTTCTGGCTGGTGCTCTCTGGCTCGGTGGTCTTCATGATCTCAGACAGCATCCTGGCCTGGAGCAAGTTCCGTAAGCTGATTGCGGGCAACCGCGTCATGGTGATGGCAAGCTATCTCCTCGCCCAGTTCCTGATCGAGTACGGCTTTGCCCATTGAGAGAAAACCAATCAAAAGTTGCGGCCGGCCCCTCGGATCAGATATTAATAGAGATATGAAAGCACTTGCCGTTTGCGTGATCGTCCTTGGTATCGGCCTTGCGGCTGTAGCCAATGCGGGCAACGCCATCTCGCCCGCTGACCTGCATACCTTGGTGGGTGTGGGCGACCCGCATTGGTCCCCGGTCGACGATCGAATCGTTTTTGTCACCAGCCAGTCAAATGCCAAGCGGGACGGCACCGATAAAAATCTGTGGCTGATTCGCGCCAATGGTAAGGGCCTGCGTCAACTGACCTTCCATCCCGCAGACGATTTTGCCCCCCGTTGGTCCGCCGATGGCCGGCAAATCCTGTTCTTGTCCAAAAGAGATGGAAAAGCCAAGGCTTGGCTTATGCCGCTCGAGGGCGGCGAGCCCAGATGCCTCACCCATTTCGACCTGGCCATTTCTCAGCTACAGTGGATTCCCAAAGGTCGCGCCATCAGCTTCGTGGCCAAGGTGCCCCCCGCCTGGAAAACGGGGCCCCAAAAAGCCGCGCTCATGCGCGAAGTCGTAAGCCCCGAGACAAAAATCGGTGTGCGGGTCATTAAGCAGCCAATTTACCGTTCCGGCAGCCAATATTTTGGCGACAATCGTCCGCAATTGTTCACCCTGGACCTCGACCGCAAGCTAATCACCCAGCTTACCAGCGGGGGGGCCCGGGTTGGCTCCTACGGATGGGCCCCAGACGGCAGCCGGGCGGCCGTTTTGTTCGATCTGCTCCCAGGGCGGATGAACATCCTGGAAGCCAAACTCATCCTGATAAACCCGGCCGGTAAGCAACTACGTTCGCTTGATTCCCACCGCGGTCAGTTCATCCATCGCGCCCAAATTGCTTGGCAACCTAAGGGTGATGAGATCATTCTAACCGAGTGGATGCCCACCATTGAACTACTCAAAACCCACTTGGTCAATACCCGCACCGGCAAGTGGCGACAATTTAGCACCGGTTTCGACCTGGAGCGATTCAGCTGGCGCTGGAGCCACGATGGCCGCGGCTTATTTGCCTTGGCCGAAGACCAGGGGAATGTACATCTTTGGAAAGTAAACCCGAAAACCGGCCAAAGCCGACGCCTGACTTCCGGCCGCCGACAAATCGGCCATCATTCGCAAATGTTTTACCCCGCCTCGCTCAGCCTTTCCGGCAATAGCCGTAGGCTGGTCGCCACCGAAACCCGTTCGGACCGACCTACCGAACTGGTCCTCATCGATGCAGCGCGGGGAAAGATATCGACCTTGACCAAGTTCAACCAGGCCTGGCGCAAAAAACGGGGCCTGCTTCGGGCCACCAAGTTTAAGGTTCCCCTGGCCCATGGCCCGACCATCGATGCCTGGATCCTCCCCCCTTTGAACCGAGAAAAGGGCAAGAAGTATCCTTTGGTATTGGAGATCCACGGTGGCCCGCAGACCATGTACGGGGAACACTTCATGGCCGAGTTCCAGATCTTGGCCGCAAAAGGCATGGGCGTGCTGTATGTCAACTGCCGAGGCAGCACCGGTTACGGCGAAGATTTCCAGCGTTTTGCCCATCGTAATTATCCCGGTGCCTACCCCGACCTGATGGCCGCCGTCGACGAAACCATTCGTCGCTTTGACTGGGTAGATTCCAAGCGTTTGGGGGTAGCGGGCGGCAGCTTCGGCGGCTACATGACCGCCTGGATCATCGGCCATACCGACCGCTTCCAGGCGGCGGTGGCCATGCGCGGCATCTATGACCCTAGTGCCGCCCTGATTGGCGACATTCCCTATCTCATGAAGCATTGGTTCGAGCCGGTCCTCTGGGAAGCGCCGGAAAAAACATGGGATATGTCAGCACTAGCTTTCGCCGATCGGGTCAAGACCCCCACTCTCATTATTCACAGCGAAAATGACACCCGCTGTGCCATCGCCAACGCCGAGCAACTCTTCATTGCCCTGCAATTGCACAAGGTTCCTTCTGAATTCGTCCGCTACCAGGACGAGGGGCACGGCTTATCCCGGATCGGCCGACCGGATCGCAGAGTCGATCGGCTGGAACGCATTGCAAATTGGCTCTTGCGTTGGCTCTGAGTTCAGTTAATTATCGGCTTCACATCATTGACTTTCATGGTTTTTTCATATAAACAGCACCCTATTGGTGTTCCCCTAACCTAAAGGCGATACAAACATGAAAATCAAAGAAAACTCATTTGTGGCCATTGAGTATACCTTGAAGATTGATTCAGGTGAAGAGATCGACAAATCCGAGGAAGGCAATCCGCTGTCCTTTGTCTTTAGCGCCGGTCAAGTGATCCCGGGCCTAGAAGAACAACTCTCGGACAAAGAAGTCGGCTGGAGCTCTGATTTTTCCGTGGAATCGAAGGATGGCTACGGTCAGCCCAATCCCGAGCTTATTCAGAAGGTTCCGCGCACCAACTTCCCTGAGGATGCCGAGCTCAAACCAGGCATGGCATTCGAAGCCCAGACCCAACAGGGAATGCTGACCTTTACCGTCAGAGAGATCGGCAAAGAGGAAGTTACCATCGACATGAACCACCCTCTGTGCGGAGAGCGCCTGCATTTCAGCGTGAAAGTCATCGAAGTGCGCGATGCCACCGCCGAAGAGCTGGCATCCCTGGAAGAAGAAGAAGAAGAAGAAGGATGCGATTGCAGCGAGTCGAGTTGCGAAGGTTGCGGCCAGCACTAAATCAAATCCCCTCCCGGGTGATATCCTTTACAGTCTTTTGGTTGACCCAAGCTCAGGCCGATTCTTTTTTCCGGTCGATTCTGATGGTGACCTGCCTAAAAACAACCAGGGCAATGGCCGCCACCACGCCGATGACCACAAAATAATACCAAATGTGATGCGCTTCTGAGTAATAAGCTGCCCGCTCGACTTCGCTCAGCCCGGCGGGCAGGGTTTTGGGATCGGGACAGTAGCGCTCCAGTAAGAATCCAGACATAAAAAAGCCGACCAGCGCCGATATGAATGAGTGCAGGTGGCTAAAACCAAGATAAAGCCCCTCTTGGCCCTTGGGCGCCTGTAGTGAAAAATACTCCAGAAAGCGAGGTGAAATAAAACACTCGGCCAGACCCTGGATGCCGATTCCTATGATCAGCATGATGGTCAGGGGATGCATGGCAAACATGCCCAAAAAGGAGATGGAAGGGCCGGCCAGATCCATCAACCAGGGACTCGCCGACATGGCCAAGGCAGAAAACGGCATCAACAGCATGCCCACCGTCATCGAAGTAATCGCCCGGTATTTCCTCATCGCTTGCGTAATCCCAACCACGAATATCACCACCACCAAGGGGTTGACATTGGCCAGCCATTCCGGCCGGGCCTGCTCCCCCAGCAGACGAATGACATACTTGGGCATGGTGGCATAGAGCTGATGCTGAATGGTCCAAAAGCCGGCGACGATGACCGTCAGGGTCATCAACCGTCCATTGGCAAACACGCGACCCAAGGCCCGGGCTACATCCCCCAGTGTCTTCTTATTCTCCTCGGAACTTTCGACCTTTTTGAAGAGGAAGATGGCAAAGAGCAAGGCTAAAAAGGACATTCCCGCGGAGAAGAAATTGACATACTCCAAGCCCAAACCCTGCCGCACGTAGGGCACAACAGTCTTGCCGCCGAAGGCGCCAATGTTGACCACCCAGTAAAAAAGGGAAAAGCCCCGAGCCCGGTTGGCCTCATTGGTCGACTTACTCACGGTCCCGGTAATCAGCGGTTTGATGAAGGAACCACCCACCATAATGACAAAGAGAAAGAATATGACCAAGACCTTGGAGTGAAAAATGCCCAGGAAGAAATAGCCAACGGTGAGCAGACTAAAGGCCAGAATCAATCCATTCTTGAAACCGATCCTATCGGCAATGGCACCCACAAATGGCGGCAACAAGTACAGGCAGGCGAAAAAAGTACCGGCCACGGCAGCAGCGCCAACATCATCGAAACCCACGATATCGGACAGGTAGAGGGTCAGTACAATAAAGAAACCGTAGTAAGCCGCCCGCTCACACAGTTCCATCAAATTGGCCATCCAGAATTCGCTAGGGAATTTCCAGGATTGCTTGTCCTTCACTGTGGTTCCATCCATGCTTGCACGACTCCTACCCCCCGGTAGAGGATCACTTGCTTGTGTTCATTCCAAGACCTAGACGAACACCAAAAAACATAATGATTTCGTAGTACCCGTCCTCGAAAACTGGGCTTTGAGGACGGGTACTAGCATGGAGTTACCTTGTTCTGCCCTTGTTTTCAATCGTAATTGACCAACCGGCCCTAATTGCCGCCGAGCTTCTGGTCGCGTTTCTCTTGGGCCTTTTTCATGATCGAATCTACTTCGTTCAACACCGCATCTTTTTTTCGAATCATTTTTATTTTTTGGCCTTCGGGACCGAGTTCAATTGTCTTTACCTCTTCGGTCTCTTCTACTTCATCGCTCTCCTGCTCTGCTGCTTCCTGTGATTTCTCCGGGCAGCCGCTGCACAGCAAGGCAATCGCGGAAATCAGTGCAATTAGCATTCTCATGGCAAATCTCCCTCAGCTAGAAGGTAGTAGACAGACGCCCGACGGTAAACGAGGGGCCAAAAAGAAAGGCAAATGGATTCTCATCCCGACCCAGGCGGGTAGGCGATATCTCAACCCAGGCGTGGATATTGAAAGACGCTTGTAAAGAAGTATTGGGATTGAGCACCGGAATACTCAGGCCCATGCCCAAGACCAGGGAGAAATCGGGCTGGCCCGAGAGATTGGTACCAAAAGGGCCCGCCTCGAGACCCAAAGGAAACTCGCGGCCATTGTTCTGGATGTAGGTCATCCGAACCAAAGCCCCGGCCGAAATGGGCACCGAGCCTTCGACCGAGCTGGAACCAAAGCGAAACATACCAGTAGGCATGGCCGTAGTGGCACCCACCCGAAAAGAGCTGGTGCTTAGCAGCAAGCGATAGCGGGCCTTCTCGCCCAAACTTTGTTGCGAGGGCAGGGTATAATGTCCACTGAGCAAATCATGGGTAATGGTGATGGTCACCTTGTCATACTCTTTGCGCTCCCCCACCGGCAAGGAGTAAGTCAGCAGCCCAGCCCCTGGTTTGAGTTCCACGATCTGCCGAAACTCCCCGCCCCGTACCCGCAGCCGCTGGGTACCCGCCGCCGGAGAAATGGCATCCCGATCGAATTCAATCCGGCAGCGGTCGCGCTGAGCGAATGGCACCCGGTAGAGTTTCCCCACCACCACCTCATGTTCCCGACCCGGCAATCCGCAACGAACGCGAATAAAAATTTTGGCGTCGGGTTGGTGGGGCAGCAAGGGCAATGGCTGATTTACCGTATGCACCGCAATCGCGGTCTCGGTTTCGAAAACAGCCAAGGCCGGCAAGGAACTCTCATGGGAGCCCTCTTCGGTACCCGCCAAAAAAGCGCGCAAGCCCTGCGGCCGATAGGCAAGCTGCAAGGCAATGCTCCCGGTCACATCGGGCTCTCCCTGGATAATCCAGTCGTCTTCGGCCCGCTCGACCCGATAAAAGCCCGGACGTCTTTCCACCACGCAATCCTTGGCCCAGCGGTTTCGGTGGTAACCCAGCCGCAGCCGCGCCTTGCGATTGGAAGGAATAAAATCCAATCGACCCAAGTCACTGGTAGACAAGCGCACCAAGGCCGGAGAATAATCCGACGCCACCGGTATCGACACCGCCCCAATACGCCGCAGCGTGCCCTCATCTTCAAACAGAACCAGCCGAAGCCGATCGACGCCGGTAGGAATTTTTTCAAAACTTACTTCCAGAATGCGCATTCCCGGCCGATTCGACTGCAACTCCGAGCGCACAAAGGCCCGCCCCGGCGGCCGGGTCTTGATGGTCAAGTCTTCATAATTGCTATCCGTGCACTTGGCCGGCACCTGCACAAAAAACCGATGATTGGTCGCCCCCGCCAAAAGCGGCACATCACCCGGAATCTTAATCGAACAACGCTCTAACCGAAACACCGCCGTCTCATACCGGCTACGCCGCGCCCCTTGCAAGCGCGCATAACCCTCCCGCAAACTGTATCGCATCCGCACCGCCGCGGCCGAAGCATCGACGTGATAGATCAATATGCCCCCATCGGTCACCCGGCAGCGAGCATGCTCACAACTAACCGATTCCAACGCCCGGGCAAAACGCAGCCGAAGCTGGTGGCTATCTTGGGCCGTATCCAGTTTCCGCGCCTTGACCAACGCATGTTCAAACAGAATCGACTGCGTCCCAATTGTATACCGCCGCCAAATCTTCGCCGGCGCCCCCACGCCCACCAAGCAAGGCAGCCCCTTACCCACCACCAGCGGAATCCGCTCCGGCAACAGCAAAAAAACCACCCGCCCCCGTTTTTGGCCCATCGCCTCGCGCACATCCTCCCCCAGCGCCAAAGCGCAAGCCGCCCCTTTCGCACAAGTTGAGCTAGCCGCCACCTTATCGTCCAGTAACACCGCCAACTGAAAACCCATCAGCGAACCCGCCGAAAACTCCCCAATGCCGGCATCGAACCAAACCACAAACTTACCATTAGGCCGCCGCGGCAAACGCCCCGCCGCCCCAAAATGCAACCTGATTTCCCGCGGCTCTTCACACGAGCCATCCTCCCCCGCCAACTCCACCCTCACCGACTCCCCCGTCCCCTTCCCCCTTTTCCACCGCAGCACCCCCTCCTCCTCATCCCGCGCAAACACCGCCCCCGGCGTCCAGCCACAAACCGCCCTCTCAAAACCAATCCTCTCCGGCACCTTGCCAAAAAACACTACCCCACCAGCCCCACGATCCCCATCCACCCGAAAAGCCGGCACCCGCTCCGGAACCGGAGGCTCTTGCTCGACAACTTTCTCCTCTTCTTTCGCCTTTTCTGGTTCCGCTTGTTTCTCCGCCTCCGCTACCGCCGGCACCACCGCAGTCTTCTCAACTGTCTCGCCCTTCCCCAAAGCCTGCGCAGAAACATCCGTCCCCCAGCCCAGACCCACCAAAAAACCCAGCGCCAAACAATGCCCAAAAGAAAAAGAGTTTTGTATCATAACTCAAGAAAATACTTTTATATCAACTGCTTGTCAAGTCCACCCCCACAAGCCTGTACAGCTCAAGTTGGGCTGATATACTCATTTTCATCTCGCAGCAGCCCACAACGGAGGCAATAATGAATTGGCCAGACGATGCAGACGGTGATGTCCTTAGAAGGCTAGAAACAGACGGCTTCGATTTCGAAAAAGAATGCGAAATTGATTTCAACATCGACTTCAACGACTGGCCTCTGCCGGAAGCAACAGTAGAAGCCCTAAAAAAACTATACCCAAATTGCCAAGTCATCGACCCCGACCAAGAAGACCTCAAAAAATTAGATTTAGCCGGCTATGTTCAATTTCAAATCGCCGGCAAACTAACCTACGACCTGGTCGTAAGCACCCAAAAAGAAGTCACCGAACAAATGAAACCATTCGGCGGCCGCTGCGAATCATGGGGAGTAATGCACGGCTAGCACATATTAGTTGTTCAGGGCGGCACAGAATTCGACGTTAAATTCTCCAGTAATGGCATCTTGTCCAGAAAATAAAACGTCCACCGTTCCTGCAAGAGCTTGGTCGCTGTAGGAACTGATGCTGACGGTTCCGGATTCCGCAAGAGTGCTACTTGGAGAACCCCCCGTGATGCTTCGGTGCTCGACCCAGGCGCTCCCGGCATCGCAAGGGATGTAGGGGTTTCCAGGCAAGATTGTATACTCTATTGCTTCTGATCCTGCTTCTACACAAATCACGATACTGAGCCATTGAAAGTCACTGGGTACTTGCCCACTTGTCGCCATGCCACAAATATCACCCTGATCCGCAACGGCAATGAGTAATTGTGATCCACCTACATCATCGAATGCGCCAGACTCCGATTGGTAAGAACTCCCCGCGACTTGGCCAGTGATTGAAACAAAGTTGCCTTCTGACGATGAACCGCAGCTTGAAGTGGAAAAATGTAATACAATCAACAGGCAAAAGAACTTTTTCATTTATTCTCCTTTCATTGGTTAGAATCGGCAATTCTTTCATTAGACAAGAGACTTCGAGGAACTGTTTCTGATCGCAAAATGAAAAATTTTTTGGTTCATCCGTGAAATTAGGGAGTTAATCTCCCTCCGTCCCCTAGTTTTCTCCCCTAGTTTTCTCCTCCATCTACTGCTCCTCAAAACCAGCGAAAACATACAAATATATGCTTGACGGCATATGTGTTCATGCATATAATTAAAGGGAATAATACTGGCTGAAAAAATTTGGGTTCGTTATTTGGAGGAAAATCTTAGAAGTTCATAAAATACGTTGCGTTAGTTGCTATTAAGTTATTGTTAGGAGTGTGCGATATGGCTAAAAATTGGGAAAATATCGCTAAGGAAAATTTGACTCCAGAGGAAATCGACGAGTGCAGAGACTGGGCCGATGAAAAAGTTTTGGAAATGAATCTAAAGGCTCTGCGGAAATTCGTGGGCCTTACCCAGAAGGACCTGGAAAAAGCATCTAAGATCGCCCAGGGAGAACTGTCCAAGATCGAACGAAGGAAAGACCACTTGGTCTCAACCCTCCGCCGCTACGTCAAGGCCATGGGCGGCGAGCTTGAGATTACTGCCCGTTTTGGAGACACCTCAATTGTCCTGAAGTAAAAACCTTCAAAAGAGCGCCCCGTTTTTTCTATTCGCAACCGCTCACCTGACCTAATACATTGTCGGTAAAGGTGTTGTCGCCGACTTCTACCTCCGAAGCAATCATGCCATCTGATTCACAATAGAGACGAATGCCGAAGCGGTAATTGTCCTGAAAGGTATTTTGACTTACGCTGGCGGTTACATCATCCATCACCACCAGGCCATTGACTCGATTCGATGAGCAGGTGTTGCCTTCTACGACCGCATCGGTTCCGGCAACCAGGGCAATGCCATCGCCCAATCCGCTGAGGGTGAGGATGGTGTCGGTAAATTGGTTGTCGCGGATGATCACGCGCGAGGCGATGGCAATCATGCCAACTTCCAGATTTTCTTTTGCCACGTTGCCGACAATCTCAAGTGGCTCAGTTACGATATCACTGATTAGCATCCCGCCTTTTTTGCATTTCAGCAACTCGTTGTTTGAGATGGCGCCGGTCATATCCATGACTTGAATGCCACTGCCAAAGGTTTCGCTGATCTGGTTGCCCTCGATTTGGACCTGGCCATGGGTCACCACTATTCCTTCGCCCAACTCACCCAGCATATTGTCCGACCGGATTTTGGTGATGGTATTGTTTTTTACCGAAACCGAAGCAGAACTCACAATACTCACGCCGGCCGAACGGAAAGATGTCAGAGTGTTGTTCTCGACCAAGACGGAAGCCACTGAGTTCAGCACCGAGACACAGGCCTCCTCGGTCTCGGTGGCCGTATTATCGCGGATGATGCTTTCCCCTATCTGCAAAACGGATATGGCACTTTGGCCGATGTTGATAAACGCATTGTCGTGAACCTGCAATGTTGATCCGTAAGAGGCAAGTATCCCCATCCCGGCCATATCCGTCATGGTGCACTTTTTGATTTCAACATTTGAGCCGGTTATGTAGTTGCCAAGCAGACTGTTTACAAAGCGGGACGAATCGATGGTGCCGGATGAGC
>JAUVBB010000555.1 GCA_030591445.1 Deltaproteobacteria bacterium
AGCGGATTTGCTCGGCGCCGCTTATCATCTGCCTGAACTCAGCTGGCAAATCACCATGCCTATCCCTACCCTCGGCTTTATCGACGGCATGGCCCAAGCCATCGACTTTTTGCCAGTGGCCATCCCCTTTGGTCTGCTGACCGTCATCGGCGGCATCAATGTCACCGAAAGCGCCCGGGTGGCCGGCGACGATTACAACACCCGCGACATCTTGCTCACCGAAGCGGTGGCCACCTTGGCGGCCGGCTTGACCGGTGGAGTAGCCCAATCGACCCCCTATATCGGTCACTCCGCTTACAAGGCCATGGGCGGTCGGGTCGGTTACACCTTGGCCTGCGGCTTGTTCATCGGCATCGGCGGTGCTTTTGGCTTTGTCTCTTCCCTGGTCTCGGCCATACCGGACGCCGCCGTGGTGCCCATCCTGATCTTTATCGGCATCGAGATTGTGGCCCAGACTTTTTCGACCTGTCCCAAAGCCCATTTTCCCGCGATCGCGCTGGCATTCCTGCCCATCGTGGCCAATCTGGTGCTCATCCAATGGAAATCACTATTGGGAACCGATCTGTCGACCCTGCCGGCGCACCAGGCCCTGCAATATCCGGTGGTGGCCGCCCTGGGCAACGGCTTCATTCTGACCGCCATGCTCTGGGGCGCTTTTTGTGCTTGCCTGATCGATCACAATTTCAGCAAAGCGCGCGTTTTCTTTATCCTCTGTGCGGCCTTTAGTCTGGTGGGCATGATCCACAGCATCGAACCCAACGGCGCCCTGTACCTTCCCTGGAGCTTGGATAGCGATCTGCCCTGGCGCATCGCTGCCGGTTACGGTGCTTGTGCCTTGCTTTTTTGGTTCTTGCCCATGTTGCCGGGTCGTACCGTGCCGGTCGAGGAGACTTGAATGTTGCCCACGCTGGCCCGCAAAGCGCCCCTCGTCCTGCTGGCCTTGGCCTTGTTCGCCAAGCTGCCCAGCCCGGCCCAAGCCGGAGATTTTGAACTATTCGCCTCGTCTCATGCCCTGCTCTGGGACTTTGGCGGCGATCTCCAGGGCGTGGCGGATTTGTCCCTGGCGGCTAGCTGGAGCCCGATGGTGGGCCTGGCGCTCGGGGTAGAAACCGTGATCGGCGTGCCCCTGCACACCGGTGACGCCTTGAGCCACCCGGATGTGGTGTTACGGGCAAACCCGGCCGTCTGGCTGCGTTTCGGTGACCTGCAGAGCTGGGGGTTTATCAAGCTGGGGCTAGGGGTAGAAAGTTTAATGGAAGGTTCCCATGCCAAAGCGGTACCGGTAGCGGTGGGCGCGGCAGGTTTTGGTGTTGCTCCGCCTTCGCTCCTGCTATACTTCGGCTTTGAGCTCACCGGCCAGTACCATTTGGGGAAAATCATATCCAGGTCGGCGGGCCTGGGTGGGTTTATGGGTTATCGATTCTGAATCTGGCGGGAGTGTGCCATGTCTGCAGAAGCATTGCTCGACAACCAGAAGGCGTCTCAGGTCTTTTTTGTACTGGCCCAGAAGCGGGCCGGCCTGAGCCAAATCGCCAAAACCTGTAAGATGAAAAAGACCGAAGCCGGCAAGATCCTCGATCGCATGTTCAAATCCGGCATCCTGACCAAGAAACGCAACAGTTTCGACATCGACTGGGAGCGTTTTGTCCCCATCTTCCTGCGCAAGGCCATGAACGTTTACGCCGCCGCCATGCCCTGGAAGTTCATCCCTCGCTTCGTCGAGCAGGGTGAAGAGAATTTCATCGAAGCTGCTTGCGCCAAAGCCGAACGCGAGTTGGCTCGGGTGAAGGTCAAACTGGGCGCCAACGATTTGTTTCAGGACTTGATTCGCTCATATTTCGAAATCCTGGCCACCGAAGCCTGGGCCCCCGATGACTACCTGGAAGACCTGCGCGTGGCCGACGCTATCGACGAATTCGAGTATGCCCTGCTGAAATTGCTACCGGCAATCCGGCGCAAGAAAAGAGACAGCCAACAAGCCAAAGATCTCTTTCGACTCCTGAACGATTGGTACAAACAGGTTGTAGGCTATGACACCCCTTCCGGATCAGCCCTGCGGGCCGCCTTTCAGCAACAAGAACTCCTATAATCAAAACTAGTACTCACAGGTATTATTTAGCACCTACCTGCCACCACCTTTTCGCACACCCCAAGTGCCGTCCTGGACCTATCACTGTAAGGCACTATTAAAACTAGCGTTTTAAGTTTTTCGACAATGCCAGTTTTTCGCTGATTCGGGAAAAACTCTTCGCACCTGGCAAGTGCTTACACGACCGTATTAAAGGTTATGCCGTGGGACCCTTGAAAAATCAGCTACTTGAGACAAATCAAGAACTTGCATGAAACGGTATGCAAATTGCATAATCGGCCAGCATCTTGCTATTGGCTTCGGCTGAAAGCAGGGGAAAACCTGAGAGAAACTTCAAAAAGGTTTATTTATTCGCTGTCCTAGGAGGATGTCTATGATTCGCCCGGAAATGGAAAGAGAAGAACTGGAACTGGTACTATCCACCGTCAAGGAATTTGCCAAACGTCGGCTGGACTTAGATGTACGTCTGGACAACGATAAAAAGGAACGCTGCCCGGAAGAAATCATCCGGGAATTGCTGGGTCCCGACGTAGGCCTGCACCTGGCTTTCATCCCGACGGCATATGGCGGGCTAGGCGGCGGCGCCAACGACATTTTCCAGATCTCCGAGACCGTAGCCGGCATCGACCTGGGTATCGCGACTTCCTTGCTGGGCGTGTCCTTGGGCACCGACCCCATCCGGGTGGGCGGCACCGACGAGCAAAAACAACGCTGGATGAGCCGGGTGGCCGACGAAGGACTGGTGGTAGCCTACGCCGTAACCGAGCCCTCGGCGGGTTCCGATCTGGCCCATATCAAAACCAAGGCCCGGCCGGTCATCGAAGATGGCAAAACCGTCGCTTATATCATAAACGGCAACAAGCAATTCATCACCAACGGCGGTATCGCCGATCTGGTCACGGTGCTGGCAGTAGCGCCGGGTGGGCCCTCGTTTTTCGTGGTAGAAAAGGGCACCCCCGGCCTCGAGCCCGGCCCGGCCGAGGACAAACACGGCATCCGGGCTTCGAACACCACACCTTTGAGCCTGGACGAAGTGCGGGTACCGGCCGATCACCTGCTCGGCGGCGTCGAGGGCCAAGGCCTGCGCCATGCGGCCCAGGTATTTGGCTACACGCGAGTCATGGTAGCCTCCTTCGGCTTGGGCTGCGGAGTGGCCGCGCTGGAAAAGGCCATTGCCTACGGCAAAGAGCGCTATCAAGGCGGTTCCCTGCTGTGTGAAAAACCCGGCTGGACCCACAAACTGATCGTACCCAATGCTGTGGCGCTCGAAGCCGCCCGCGCTCACATCGAATATGTGTCCGGCCGTTTGGACCAAGGCGAAACCAATTTGGAAGTCGACGGCGCCATCTCCAAGCTGACCGCCACCGAGGCGGGCAATACCGCGGCCGAAGACGCCATCCAGGCCCATGGCGGTTATGGCTACATCCACGCCTACGAGGTAGAAAAGATCAAACGCGATGTCCGCATCACCTGCATCTACGAGGGCACCTCCGAGATATGTCAGCGCACCATCGCCCAGGACCGCTGGCGGCATCACTTGCTGACCAAGGGCGAGCACTACCAGACCTTTGCCAAAGAACTGAACGAGCTGGCCCAACAAGCACCCCATTGTGGTGCCGACAT
>JAUVBB010000405.1 GCA_030591445.1 Deltaproteobacteria bacterium
ACTGGTGTTTCTGGTCTTCGCTTCGGCTCCACCTGCTTATGCTCAGCCTGCCTCCGGGGATGTATTCCGCGAACACCGATACAACTGCTCTATGGACCTGGGCGGATACCAACCACCTTGTAGTGCCGGCAAAGCGCTGCGGGTGGGGCCGTGTGTCGAACCTTTTTGTACCGACAAGGGCACCTGCAATACTTGTCAGGATATCATCTTGGCAAAGGACGTTGATTTGAACAACGCCATTCGGGCCGAGGTGGTGCTGGAAAAGGTATTGTGTCATGACGCAACCACCGGCCTGCGTATCCAGTTCAACAGCAAGGACTGGATTTCCATTCCCGAGGCCCCGGGGGTTCCCTTGCCGCCAGAACTCTATCAACACCACATCTATCCCGTGGTTGAAGTTCCTCTCGGTCATCTGAGCAACGGAACCAATGTTTTTCAGATGAGAGTAAACGAAGATGGCTGGTGGCCGCAGAACCTGATCAACGGAGTGCATCTTAGAATATACTACGACCCCCAATCGACACCTCACCCTAGCGGCAACGTTAGCTCACCCATCTCCGGCGCCACCATAGGAATGAATGTCGAACTCTCGGTGCAAGCCCAGCCGCCGGCTGGCGGCTCCATCGAAAAAGTGGATTACCTAGGCTTTTACCAAGACGTCAACTGGGAAGGCGATGGCATCTACCGACAGTGGCACTACATCTATGATCACGGGAAATTGATCAAACACTTGGGCTCGGCCACTAGCTCGCCTTATCAGGCCAGCTGGGACACCACCTGGGTTCCGGACCAGCCCGAAGCTATGAAAATCCTGGCCTGGATTACCGATGAACAAAACATCACCTTCGTCACCGAAGCGGTGACCAATCTTCGTCTGGACCGAGGCGGGGACTATTCGGTGGAGCTGTGTCAACCCTACAACATTCCGCAAAAGTGGGTAACCCGCAAAGGCAATCATGAAGAAAAGTTCGATGTATCTGGAGATATGAGCAAGGCTCGAGCCGCCCAGCTAGTGTGGGTGAGTTGGTGTCCCGGCTATGCCCAAGGCGTGTTTATCAACGACACCATCATCGTTCCCGTGGAAAACGACTGGCCCTTTTATAAAACTTTCCACCATCGCTATGATTTTGACAACACCGACGCCATGCAAAACGGAACCAACGTATTGAAAACCGGAGCGACCACCGGCGGCGGCAAGCACGGCATGGAAGTCAACTATCCGGGCATTATGGTCTTGATCCAGTATGGCGAGTCCGGGCCGGTGACCGCGCCCACGGTCCGCTTCACCCAACCGCAGAATCAAGCCACCGTCTCGGGCCTGGTCCCAGTGGCCTTGGAATCCAGTGATCCGGATGGCAGCCTTTCCCTGGTGGAGTTGTCCATCGGTAATCGTTTTACCTTCGACCTGACCGGCGGCCCGTTCGAGGCCCAATGGGATTCTGCCCAGGCCCACGATGGTCTCTGGGCCATGGAAGCCCGGGTGCTTGACGATTCGGGCGGAAGCGCCATCGCCAGGATTCAGGTCGAGCTTGACAACCAACGCCCTATCCTCTTGGCGGATGATTTTTCCACCGACTCGCTCGACGCTCCCTGGGAAATCTGGAGCGGCAGCTGGTCGGTGCAAGATGGCAGCTATCAGCAGGCAGACCATGCCGACCACCAGTTTGCGGCTGCGGGCGACCCGTCCTGGCGCGACTACGCCATGGAGTTCAAAATCAAACTCTCCGCCGACAGCTCCGGGGGAACCGGACCCATGTTCCGGGTGAACGACGAGAACAATCTTTATCTTTTTGAAATCAATCCCGGCAGCAAGCAGGCAAATCTGTGGCTTCGCCTTGATGGCAACTGGACCAATTTGAGCAATACCACCATGTCTTTGGCCCCCACTGCCGACCAATGGCACGTGCTAAGAGTAGAAGCAGAAGGCAGCAGCTTGCGCGCTTACCTGGACGGCTGGATGGTCATCGAAGTAAACGACAGCACCCATTTCGCAGGCAAGATTGGCCTAAAAACCAGCGGTCGTACCTGGTTTGACGAAATCAAGGTCAGCTCCAAGCACGAGTCTTACGAAGAACCCTCGGTCCAGCCCGACGGCGGCAGCGATGCCGGAGAAGAACCGTCCGTCCAAACCGACGGCGGTACCGATACCGGATCTGATGCTTCAGGCCAGCCCGACACCATCCAGGCAGAGGACGAACTATACGGATCCTGCAATTGCGGACGGGCCGCTTCCCCTGGCCAGTGGTTCTGGATCTCGGTTCTGACAATCGGATTGGCTCTGCGATCCAGACACTCTAGGCGCTGAACCCTAGCCTTCTAGAATTTGCAGCAGCACGCTGCCGGGGCGGGCAAATCAAGGGGAGCGGTCAGGGGCATAATCTAGCACCTATCTCCCAGGCCTCCCGACCTCCGTGCTTCATCAACTGCTCGGCTACCCAGCCAAGATCGTCGATGGTCACCAGGTACTGAGGGTCACAAGACCAGAAACAGGCAGTCCGGAAACGCTTGAACGCTCGCCTCGCCTCGCGCACCCGCACCATATTACGCGCCGTCTCGGAACCCAGCCGTCGCCTGCTTTTCATCCCACCCCGCTTGCCAATTTGGGCCATGTACTTTTGTACGGATTTGTTCATAATCTCAACATAAACCGCTTATGATAAAACATCAAATATTACACTATATTATTAATGTTATATCATGAATATGACAATGCTTGATTATTCCCAAATCGGGCTTTATCATTCCCACTATGGGTAACAAGAAAATTCCCAGTCTGATCACAATACTGCTTTCTTGTTCCTTGGTGCTCTTTTCGTGCTCCAAAGCTACTTCAAGAGCAAAAATACGAGCCCAAGGCCAGCTCTGTTCCACCCATGATCGGCCCCGCCTGACAAATAACCAGAGCAACGCACTTGAGCTGCTGTTGGCGAAACTGGTTGGACCGCCGTTCGGCACCGGGGCGGTTCTGTCGATCTCGACCGGTGGACAAGTGAATACCATCACCAAAGGAGAGCTGAGAGATGGCGCTAATCCGGTCAACGCCTCAACGCTCTTCAATGTAGCCAGCGTAAGCAAGACGATCACCGCGGCCCGCGTGGTTGCGCTGAGTCACCAAGGACGCATCGGACTGGATGACCCGGTGCACAAATACCTTCCGGGAGTTCATCTATTGGATGCCACGGATGAGGACCTCTCCACGACCATAACCATACGTCAGCTCTTGCGACACCAAACCGGATTGCCACACCAACCCGGTGCGCAGCTCAATCCCCTGGTCTTTGACAATCAATGGCAAAACCCGGAGCTACTGAAGAAGATCACCAGGAACTGGTCGATTCGGCTCGCGCACATCCCTGGCGGCTTTCACTACTCGAACATGGGCTACGCACTGCTGGGCGCCATCATCGAGAAGGTAGAGTCGTGCCGCTTCGCCGATTGCATGAATAGCTATTTATCTGGTCTGGGATTGCACCGGGCCACCTTCGCTCCTATCGATGCGGGGGCAAACGCCACCCACGGCCTCGTTGCCCGTGGCGATACCCTGATCTTTAACCCGCCAGCTTGGTATGCTAGCAGCTACTCCATGCCCTTCACCGGTGCCTGGATTTCAATGCCCGATCTGGCGAAGTTCGGGCATTTACTTGGCGCCGCCGTCCAAACACCAACATTAGCACTGCACGCCATGGCTCGACCATTGAAGGACAATAATCGCTATGGGCTGGGTATCATACATCAGCAACGGCTGGGCGAATTGACGCTCGAGCACGATGGCAGCGGCCCCGGGTTCATGGCACGCCTGGTCGTGGTTCCCGAACGAAACTTGGTTCTGGCAGTGGCTTGCAACGGCAGCACAGAATCGCGGGAAGAAATCGAGCGCTTCCGGGAGCTCACAGACGCAATGCTCACCGTGGTACTAAACAAAGAGCCGAGTTCGTAATTCCAAGGAGACACACAAGCAGAAAGAGGGATGGACTAGGCAGGTTACAAAAATGGGAACCGATTACGATTCTGAATACTCAGAGAAGACCAATCTTTTTGGCGCCGACCCTTCCGCCTTGCTAGGTCGGTTTTGGGATAGACTGCCGGCTAGGGGACGGATATTAGACATCGGAGTAGGACAGGGCCGCAATGCCCTGCCTCTGGCGCAAAAAGGGTTTCGGGTAGTGGGCATCGATCCTTCGGCGGTGTCGATTGCTTTGACTCGGCAAGCCGCCCAGGATCTGGGCATGGATTTTTATCAAGGCAGCTTTCTTGACTACCAGGCTCCCAAGGCCAGCTTTGACGCCATCTTGGCCTTTGGGCTGATTCAGATCTTGGCCAGGGAAGAAATCCAAGCATTGTTTAGTAGAACGAGAAACTGGCTGCGGGCCGAGGGATTGCTTTTCATCACGGCCTGGCAGCGGGACGACCCATCCTACCCGATATTGCGAGATTCATGGGCACAGATTGGAGCAAACAGTTTCAAGAACCCGGAGGGCGAGATCCGAACCTATCTGGGCAAGGACGAAATTCTCGACTATGTCACCGGCATGCGGATTCTCCATCATCGGGAGGGCTGGGGATTAAAACATCGCCACGGGGACGGCCCTAGCGAACAACATGCCGAGATTAAACTGGTGGCGGCCAAAATCTAAGCGGTGATCGCTATAGGCCGGGACTGGCTTCGATTTGCCTAGACAGCTGCTCCAACATCTCCTCGATACTATCCGGATCGCAGGCACCCTCGACCATGGCCCGGCCCAGGCGGCGGGGAGGATTGGGGCTAAAAAGGGTCGAGCGCAGCTGACAGCTATCATCGACTTTCGACAGACTGGCATCCAGCACCAGGGTGGGAGACCGGTCGAGATGGATAACCGGAGAGAAGCCATGGTGAAGAAGCGTACTCTTGAGCTGGCTGGTCATTGACTGCAAGAAGGCTTTTGGTAGCAGGCCATCCAAGGAGCGGATAGTTTCCACGCGCAGCATGGGATCTATGTCCGATCGCCTCTCCACCGCATCGGTGCCGGTCAACCTCTTCGGGGGAATCTCGGCTTTTCTGTTCGCATCCCGGCGGGGCATAAGCACGATGAGGATCTTCGATTCAGGCGCGGGGACTTCGACAAACTGCTGGCCCAGGTGATAGCCATCCATGGCCGCCAGGATTTGGTAGCGACCGGTTTCCGTGGTTTTGAACCCCGGTTCAGACCGACACTCCTGGTACTTTCGATCCCGGCGCACGGTAGCCGCCACCCCAATGATCAGGCCCATACTCCAATCCCCGACTCTGGGATCGATGAGATGATTGCAGTCACGCTTGTGGACCAATTTGTCATATTCGGCTTTCAGGGTAACCGGCGCCCGGCCTCGGAACGAAGTACCGAATTTTTCCCGCACCCAGATCAGAGCGCCCGGTGGTTCGGTCTCAATCGTGATCGCCTGGTCTTTGCCCTGGCGACTGGTAAGACTTTCGGCCGCGGAGACGGCGGGACTCCATACGGTAAGAATAATGATCCATCCCAGAAATTTATGCATGTTCCAACTCCCTATCGTAAAAAGCTATGAAATCGACCTACTTGGCATAACCATCCCTATACCAAAGCAACTTCCGTGCCAGCCTGTAAGACCTCTTTTCTGTTCAATTTGTCTCAATAAATGATTAGAAAATCCGGAAACATCTGTCACGGATGTGAAATATCAATACACCCCTTCAGGGAATTCCATTAAGATAGGGGCATGCCTACGCGCGAGATCAAGATCGTTTTCCTGGCCGACACCCACGGCATGCACGATCAGGTTGAAGTACCCGCGGCCGACATTCTGGTCCATGCCGGCGATATCACTTCCGGAGGTGATCTGGATCGGGTCGAGCCTTTCAGTCGTTGGCTGCAATCGCTACCTCATGCCCACAAAATCGTCATTGCCGGCAATCACGATTTTTGCTTCGAGCGTCAGGGCCAGACCGCCCGGGCCGCATTGCAGGGCTGTACCTACTTGCAGGACGAAGCCGTCAGCATCGAGGGCATCAAATTCTACGGCTCGCCCTGGCAACCTTGGTTTTTTGATTGGGCCTTCAATTTACCCCGGGACGGTGCCGAGCTGGCCCGGCGGTGGGATGCCATCCCGACCGATACCGAGGTCTTGATCACCCACGGGCCTCCGGCCGGAATCGGCGACCAAACCAGCAACGGCCAGCAAGCCGGTTGTGATCTGTTGAGAAAACGAGTCGAGACCATCCAGCCCAAGATCCACGCCTTCGGTCACATCCACGAAGCCTACGGGCAAACGCAACTCGGCCAGACTCTCTACCTCAACGCCAGCATCTGCAACTTGGCCTATCAGCCGATTCAGAAACCCATCGTGCTGACCATCCCAACCAAATAGTTCCCGTCTAAAAACCCCGTTTTTTCATTTCCGCAGAATTCAGTGTCATTATTCTTGATGATTTAAAAAAGAAGTCATCCCCGAGTCGTTTCTGTCGGGGACCCATGTTTCTCTAACACCCTGTATCGATAGGTTATTCACGAGATCCCCGACAGAAACTTTTCGGGGATAATGAAATGGACCCGCTCCTTTACATTCGGCTTCGCAATGAGCCAAAAATGTAAGCACATTTTTCCAGAAAGGAGTGG
>JAUVBB010000070.1 GCA_030591445.1 Deltaproteobacteria bacterium
ACCCCTTGCATGCGCGCGGAAAAATCTCTGCCGTCGTTCAATCGGCTGCCGGTATACCACTGGGACTGGGTACGCTCTCCCACCACAAAGGCTTGGCTTTTATCGGTCGGACCATCGATGGCCCGAAAGTCACCGCAAGTGGCAACATCGAGCCTCTTTAAATCCGGGGGCGTTTCCGCCTCCGGATCTTCCGGCTGCTCGACCCAACCATTATACTCGTAAGCGCGGCAATTATTGCCCACCACTACCACATGCTCGACATCGGTGCCCCAGACCCCAAAAAGATCTTCCGTGGTTCCTCTCTTTACCTTGCGCCACTCCCCGTTCTCTCTTCGCAACATCATCCCGTTGGCACCCACCGCAAACACGTCTTCGCCGGTAATGCCGAAAACCGCGTACAGGTCCTCGTCTATCGGCGTATCTTCTTGCACCCAGCCCGCGGTACAGGAACCCACCAGCGCCGTCAAAACCATCAACAGGATTGTCTTCGCCATTTTGCCCTCCCCCATCATTCGTCCACCACCCGTTCCCCCAGCAAGTCGGTAAAACGGGTACAACCGGTCCAAACTTCCTTAATCAAACCAGTGAATTCGTCTTCGTTTTGGAACACACCGGTCAGGTCCTGGTTTTCATCGGGCTTGCTTTCGCCATCAATGGCCCAAAAGGACAAATCGGTATGAATCTCCCCATAGAGTGTAACGTAACGGTTGGCAAAGCGAGCCTCGAACTGACTCTTGCTCACCAAAACCTCCAGCTGATTTTCAAAAGACTCACGCGCCGTCGGACACAGATTGCCGCTCTGTTCCCGAAACAACTCCGTGACCCTGAAGTTGCCCGCGTAAATCTCCAAGCCCGGCGGTGACTCCTGGTCTTCGCCACAACCAGCCAGCACTGCCATACATCCCAGCACCACCCACAACAATCTCATCCGCTCACTCCTTCGGGTTGCCTTTCTTCAAATCTACCAGTGCTTGCCAAAAGGATCAATCTCGCTGGCACATCTCACTGGAACCCGGCCGGAGATTGCCAAGATCGATGGGCTGTGCTAAATTCCAAAACTGTTGAATATTCCGCGCCCTTGGCATGAGTTTGGTAGAAGTCAACATCGGATGGGCCCCGATAGACCGCCGACGCTTCTCGTGCGTTAGTAGGGAGAGGTAGACCGGCGGCATGGGGCGGCCGGAGCAACGGTGGAGAGACTGTCCGATGAACAACTCATGGCCCGATTCCAGCGGGGAGAGCTGCGGGCGTTCGAAGAATTGCTCGAGCGGCATCGCGGTGGGGTGTTCCGCTTTATCCTGCGCTTCGTCGGCCAAAGAGAAACCGCCGAGGATTTATTGCAAGAGGTGTTTCTGCGCCTGGTGGCCAAGAAACTCAGTTTCGCCCAGCGGGCCAAGTTCACCACTTGGCTGTATACCATCGCGCGCAACCAGTGCATCGATCACCTGCGGCGCGCGCGGCATCGCAAGACGGCGTCTTTGGATCAAGCGCTCAACCCCGGCGCCGAGGGCGAGGTGCGGCTGATGGATCGAATACCGGCCAAAGCCAAGGGCACCGATCAGCAGGCCCATGAGCATCGCTTGCGCAAGAATATCTCCCAGGCAGTGGGTGAGCTCAGTGACGAGCAAAGGGAAGTTTTTCTCATGCGCGAGGAAGGCGGCTTGGCTTTTGATGAAATCGCCGGCATCGTGGGTGCGCCGCTCAATACGGTAAAAAGCCGCATGCGCTATGCCTTGCGAGCCTTAAAGACAAACTTGCAAGCCCAGGGCGTGGAGTTATAAATGGTCGCCAAAGACAACAACCCTGGATGCGAACCATTCGATGCTTGGGTGGTAGACTACCTTTACGACGAGCTTTCGCCGGCAGATCGGCAACGTTTTGAAGAGCATATTGAACACTGTAGCCAACATGCCCAAGAGGTCGCCGAGCTGGGCAGTGTGCTCAAAGTGGTCCGCAGTGGCCGCGCCGAAGACGCCCCCCAGCCAGTTATCGATCGGATCGTGCACCTGGCCCGGGCCGCCGAGCCTGCGCGCAACCGGCCGCCATTGCTGATGCGCCTGATCTGGAACCCCATGGCCGCCGCGGCCATGTTGGCCCTGGTGGTCATCACCGTGGGTCTGGCCGTGCAACAACAAGACCTGCACCCCGACCATGCTCCGGCCGTCGACCAGATGCTGCCGGTCGAGTCACCCGAACGCATTCTCTCGGAAGCGGAAGCAGCACCCAAGCCGATGGAGAAAACGGCAGCCAGCGATCTGCCCGCGTCAAAAGCCGCGCCGGCCAAAGATGTGGCCAAGGCAGAGGAACTGGTCGCGGCAAAAACTGTCGCCAAAAAACCCGCGCCCAGAGACCGGCGTCGGAAAAGTAGCGCCCAAAAACAAAGGTCCAAGCGCGCAAAGAAAGAGTCGGCACCGAAAGCGGCGGGGGCACTCCGCCGCGAACAAGATGAATCACAGCGGGACGGCATTGTCGATGATTTGAAGATCACAGGCGGCGGGCAGATGGCAGATAAGAATCAAGAAGCCGCGTCGACCAGAGGAGCCCTGGGTCAAGCCAGCTCCGCCCTGCCTTCCGTGCCTGCCGCCGCGAAGACCGGGAAAGAGAAAAAATCCGACCTTGCCTATCAGCGCTCCCCCCAACCGCCCATACTTACTGCCGACCTGGAGGAATCAGAACCGGAAGCTCGGCCGGCGATGGAACAGATCCGGCCGGCGCCAAAACAGAGAAAGTTCAGCAAGAAAAGTCGCGCCCAGAAAAAAAGCCCTGCGGTCTCCCGTGACGATGTCGATCTCTTTGGCGCGGCCGAACTCGATCTGGCCGGCAAAAGATACACCGCCGCCGTTCAAAAATACCGGGCCTTTCTGCAAGATTCCCCCCACGATCGCAGGAGCCCAACCGTTCACTACCGCATCGGCAAAGCTTTGTTCCTCGCGGGTCAATGCCGGCAGGCCATCGCCGCCATCGGCCGCGCGGTCAAAAACGCACCCGGTCACGGCATGGCGGTGACCGCCCTCTTTGATCAGGCCAGCTGCCACATCAAGCTGAACCAATTTGCGCAGGCACGCTCGATCTACCAAAACATCGAAAGCAACTATCCGGCCCACCGCGAAGAGGCCCGCCGCAGCCTCAAGCGCATCCGGAATAACTAGGTTTTTTCTTACAATTTGCCTCTTTTATTTTATCAGCGAGTGTTGACAGGCCACTGCCCCTTTGATATGGAAATGGGACAAGTTTAGAATTTTTGAAGCAAACGCGCAGAAAGAGGGAGGGAATCTGTATGAAACGATCGATTCCCGATCATCGGTTTATTTTCTCCGTAGCTCTTCTGGTTTTTTTCTGTACTGCCGTGGGTGCGTGCACGCCGTCGATTGAAAAGGTTTGGGAGTTTCCAATCGGCTCACCCATTTACTCCACGCCACTGGTGGTCAACGACTTCATCATCTTCGGATCGGAGTCGGGCACCCTGCACGCCGTGGATGTAAAAGGCAATGCCCGCTGGACTTTCCAGGCTTCCAGCTCCGAGATCTTTTCCCGCCCCATTACCAATGGAAAACTGGTCTTTTTCGGCGCCACCAACCAGATGTTTTATGCCTTGGATTTGCGGGGCCAAGTAAAATGGCAATTCGCCGCCCGCGAGCGCATTAAGTCTGATGCCTTGGTCGCCGACAACGTTGTTTACTTGTCGAGCTATGATGGGCGCTTGTATGCCCTGCAGGCCGAGACCGGGAAAAAAATCTGGCAGTTCCCGGCCGAGCCCAAAGCGATGCCGGTGGCTGTTGATGCCGAGCAAGAATCCAAAAAGGCCAAACCGGCAAAGAAAGAAGCCAAGGCCGCGCCGGTAGTCGCCATCGAGGCGCCCAAGCCCCAGGCTTTCTCCTATGCCGCCCCGGTCCTCCACAACGGGGTTATCTACATCGGCAATCTTGACGGTTATATGTATGCCATCCATGCCAAAGACGGCAGCTTCAAATGGCGTTTCAAAACCGACGGCGGCATCACTTCCACGGTGCTGATCCAAGACGGCGTCCTCTACTTCGGTTCCAAAGACGATCATGTCTACGCCCTCGACGCTGCCACCGGCAAAAAGCTGCTGTGGAAATTCAAAACTGGCGACGATGTGCTCAGTTCAGCCCGCTTCGGCGACGGCGTGATTTATATTGGCTCTAATGATCACAATTTCTACGCGCTGGACGCCAAATCCGGACAAGAAAAATGTCGCTTTGCCGCCAAAGGACCAGTCATCTCCGCGGGAACCTTGTACCAGAATTTGATCTTCTTTGGTGGCGGTCAAGGAGATGGTAATCTCTACGCTATCCAGAAAGACAGTTGTCAATTGTTCTTTTCCTACAAGACCGGCTACAAGATCGAAAGCGATCCCGTTTTGTCTGGAAACCAATTCTACCTGACTTCTGGCAGCAGAAAATTATTCTCATTCCGGATCAACAAAACGCAATGAGGGGATGTAAGCACAAGAACAGAAATCAAACATAGCAAAATCGCTATTGCTGTAATAGTACAATATTGCTGATTTTTCCCGCTGCCGTATCGTGCTAGTTAGGGCCGTGGGGGCACGTCGGGACCTCTGCTACTTTTCCCGACATGTAGCCCCTAACGGGCCTTTTCTCTTTATTCCTCTTGACATAAGACTTATACTTGTAGTTATATTGGCTGGCCAGCCAGTTTGGCTGCTTTATGGGGAAGAGGAAAGTGAGATTATATGTTGTCGATGGAGCAGGGTACAGGGCCGATGGAAATGTTGACAACTCTCGGCCGCCAGGTCGGGCTCACTCAGGCGGAAGTAGACCGGGCAACTGAAAGACTGACCGGGGCTTTCTCTTCGCTGATGGCAACTGACAAGCCGTCAGCCTCTTTTGATGTCAATCGGCTGGTTTCCGGATTGGGAAAAAATCTGCTGGACAACCCCATGCTGGTAGCTTGGGGCCTGAAGGTGGCCGCTCGTACTGGCGACGAGGTTTTTTCGAAGTTCATTGGAAACTTCCTCAAACGCTCGGTGGTAGAGCGCAAGTCCGTCGTCGATAACATGGCCGATGAGCTTGGCTACCACCCACCGTCAACCATTCTGATCAACCCGACCATGCGTTGCAATCTGCGCTGCAAAGGTTGCTATGCTTACAGTTTTGATCAGAAAGCGGACATGGACCGGGACGTGATTGAACGCATCTTGCTGCAGGCGAAAGACCTGGGCATCCACTTCATTACCATGACCGGCGGTGAGCCTTTTCTGTATCCCGAAATCGAAGACATTTTCCAGTCACACCCAGATATTACATTCATGGTGTATACCAACGCCCAGCGCATCGACGCCGCGCGCGCCCAGCGCTTGGCGAAACTGGGCAATGTCTGGCCCACCATCTCGGTCGAAGGCTACGAGACAGAAACCGATGAACGGCGCGGCAAGGGCGTTTATGCCAAGCTCATCGAAACCATGGGTCACTTGAAAGACGCCGGGGTGCTCTTTGGCATCAGTGCCGTACCCACCCGCCACAATACCGACATGCTGGCATCAGACGAGTTTCTGGATCATTACATCGACCAAGGCGCCTTGTTCGGCTGGATGTTCACTTATATGCCGGTGGGCAAGGATCCCGACATTGATCTGATGGCCACGCCGGCCCAAAGGGAACAGCTACGTCGCCAAAGCCTGCATTGGCGTCAAAGCAAACCATTCTTCATGTCAGACTTCTGGAACGACGGCCCCCTTTGCGGCGGCTGCATGTCTGCCAGCCGCATTGCCTTCATCACCACCGACGGTTGGGTACAGCCCTGCGTCTTCGTCCAGTTCGCCACCCATAACGTACACGAACATTCACTCCGTGATATCTTCGACTCCGAATTTTTCCATGCTATTCGTGGCCGGCAGCCTTATCACCCGAATTTCTTACGGCCATGCAAGATCATCGATCATCCGCATGTGCTCAGGGAAGTGGTGGAAAAATGCGGCGCTCGGCCCACCTACCCCGGCGCGGATAGCATTATCAAAGATCAGCACATTCGCGACCACCTCGACAACTATAGCCAAGAATACGCCGAAATCGCCGAGAAGACCTGGAACTCCGAGGACTACGAAGGCGGTCACAGCGTACAAGTGCCCTTTTACGGACGCTCGGATTTGTACAAAATATATGAACCCTATATGCGCCGCGCTCACGCCCAGGTGGGAACACCCATGCCGAGCTGCAGTGGGAAGGTCGAAAATCGGCCCAAGAAAACTGAATCTCGAATAAAGATTCAATGAGCATGGTTATGAATGATCGCAGCACATTGATAATTGGGGATCTTCATCTCCACAGCAATAGCGACCCCGAAATGGTTGTCGACATGTCGCGCTTGCTGCGCAACCGACCGGCTTCGCGCTTGGTCATCAATGGCGATTTTTTCGATCTCGATCAGGTGGCGGGCGAACACCAGGCCGGCGAGGGCGTCTACCGCGCGGTCAAACGCGTAGAGAGCATTTTGGAGATCTTCAAAGGCGTCGGCGCTTGCTTGCGAGACTGGGTAACGCGGGGCGGGGAGATTGTTTGGCTGCCCGGTAACCACGACGCCGAGCTCTGTTTGACGGAAGTGCAGCTGGCCATTTGTCACCACATCGGCCTGCGCAAAGACCAGATTCGCTTCGAAGCCGAGGCATTCCGCGACGACGGTTTACACATTGAGCATGGCCATCAACACGATCCCGACAACCGCTTCCATCCCAATACCGCCACCGCCGCGCGCAAGGGGCGTTTGTCCGCCTTTCCCCTGGGCAGTTTGACCACCCGATTCCTGATGTGCCGGATTCCGGTCTTTACCAATCATGGGGATAATTACCAGACCCCGGGCAAAGTGCTACACCGGGTGCTACAAGATTATCGTTGGTCCGTGCCACGCATGGTTTTTCTATACGCCTATTCGGCCTTGCGCATTGCCCGTCAGGCATTCTTGGCGCGACGACGTCGAGATGCCGAGCGCCGGACCACTATGTTTGGTCCCTGGCGGGTTCTCAATCGCATGTACATGGATCGGGTATCGATGGCCGCGGCCTTGTTGGCCATCATTACTCTGGGACTGGCCGATTTGTTGGGGCTGTCGGCCTATTTGCCGAGCATGCCGTCCACCGCCGCTCTGGCCGCCGGCTTGCCTTTTGCCACCCTGTTGCTTTTGCCCCCCACGCGCAAGCGCCACTTTCGCTACCAAGATCGACAAAATTGCCGCCGGGCGGCAAATCGACTACTGGCCCAGGGGGCAAGCGTGGTGGTCATGGGCCACACCCACCATACCGAGCGAGCCGCCGAAGAAAGCGGCACCTACATCAATACGGGCTCCTTTTCCGATAGCGGTCGCAACGGCCGGCCCTTTGTCGTCGTCGAAAATAATACGGTTCGGGTTGACACCTTGCCGCCATCCTTATAAGAACGCTCCATGGCACGAAGAAAGATGGGGGATACCAGGCGCCGCCAGATCCTGGAGGGCCTGCTCAAAGCGGTGGCCCAACATGGGCTGAGCGACTGCAATATGACCGAGGTGGCCCAGGCAGCTGGGGTCAGCCGCGGAATTCTGCACTATTATTTCAAGAACAAACACGAAATGATCGGTGCCCTGGTCGAGCACCTCAAAGACAGCAACCTGATGTCCTTTCGCTCCGAGGTCGATCAGTACCAAGATCCCGCCGAGCAGCTGCGGGCCTCCCTGTGGTACCCGGTCCAAGCCTTTGGCAAAAGCGGGGGTGCACCCCTGGCCAAGGTCTGGATCGAGTTCTGGGGCCTGGCGGCCAACCATCCTGAAGTTCACAGCTTCATACTACAGGTGCAACAGAGCTTGCGTGCCCATTACCGCGACATCATCAAGCGCGGTATCGAGACCGGTGTGTTTTTAGCCGATGCCGATCCCGACCGCGTGGCCGCGCTGATTCTAGCCAGCCTGGAAGGCACCATGCTCCAGTGGCACTTCAACCCAGAAGAAGCCTTCTTTGCCGGCCAACTCGAGATTCTAGAAAGAATGCTTGCCTGCACCTTGCGCCAAGATTAACGCCATCTTCCTTCCAGGCTCTGACCGCAAGCAGGACAGCACCCGTGATCCAGATAATTGTGGCGCACGCTGAATCCATGGCGTTCGATCACGGTGTCGCCACAAGCGGGACAGCGGGTGTTTTCGCCTTCGTCTCCCCAGACATTGCCGGTATAGACAAAGCGCAGGCCGTGTTGGGCACCAATTTCACGAGCGGTGCTTATGGTCGAGACTGGGGTGGGCGGCCGATCGACCATATTGTGATCGGGATGAAAACGGCTCAAGTGCCAGGGAATGGCCGGATCTACCGATGCCAGAAAGGCAGCAATGCCGTTTAGTTGTTCGGGTTCATCGTTAAGCCCGGGGATGAGTAAGGTAGTAACCTCTACCCAAACACCCAGCTGGTGCAGGAGGCGAATGGTATCGAGTACCGGCCCCAGCTGCGCCCCGCAGATCTTCTGATAGAAATCCTCGGAGTATGATTTTAGGTCCACATTGGCGGCCAGCAGATTCGGCGCTAGATCGACGATAGGCTGGGCGGCCGTGTAACCGTTGGTGACCGATACACAGCGCAGGGACGCTTCCCGGGCCAAAACGGCGATGTCTTGGGCCCACTCCATAAAAATAGTGGGCTCGGAATAGGTAAAGGAAATGGTATCGGCGCCGGCTTGCAAGGCCGCCGCCACCACTTGCTCCGGCGGCAAAGGCGTGCCAGCCACCGAGCCGCGTTGTCTCGGGTATTGAGAGATGTCATGATTCTGGCAGTGATCACAGCGCATATTGCAGCCCACCGTGGCCACGCTCAAACTGGTAGAGCCGGGCAGCACGTGAAACAACGGTTTTTTTTCAATGGGATCGCTGTGCGCCGCAATCGACTGGGCGTAGTTGAGAGAAACCAGGGTACCGTCCTGGTGCTGGCGTACGCCGCAAAGACCGGTTTTGCCTGCTGCCAGGACGCAATGGTGGGGGCAAAGCAGGCAACGGAGTTTCTCCCCCTCCCGCTGCCAGTATCGAGCCGTTTTCATAAATCCATTCTATGCACCGCTTTCGATCTTGTCCAGGCCGGCATCAACAAGATACACTGCAGACCGTCGACACCTGAAACCAGGAGGAACCCAATGCCCGTAGCTAGCACCAAGCAGATCGAGCGGACCGCTCGCCGCTGCCGCGAACGCAACATCATCGTGCCCACCTTTGCCCAACAGCGTGATCCCTCTTTAATTCCAGAGTCCATCCAGCAAGAGCTAAACGACATCGGCCGGTGGGATGTCCATCCCCGCAACTTGTTTCGCGTCTCCTGGAAGAACGATCCCGAGTCGCCTGGTTTCGATGGGGTCAATATGTTAGAAATTCCGCCCGCGCTGTCCGGGGTGCCGGCCCGCATCTTCGGCCTGGTGGGCAAATACTTTCCCACTGGTTCGCACAAGGTAGGCGCCACCTTCGGCTGTCTGGTCCCACGCCTCATCGATGGCTCGTTCGATCCCACCCAGAACAAAGCCGTCTGGCCCTCTACCGGAAACTACTGCCGCGGCGGCGCTTACATCGCCGCCCTGCTGGCCTGCGAATCGGTGGCCATCTTGCCCGAAGAGATGAGCCGCGAACGATTCGAGTGGCTGGAAGAGATCGGGTCGGAAATCATTGCCACCAAGGGCTGTGAATCCAATGTGAAAGAGATCTTTGACAAGTGCTGGGAGCTCAAGCAAGAGCGAGACGATGTGGTGGTCTTCAACCAGTTCGAAGAATTCGGCAACAGCCGCTGGCATTACGCAGTCACCGCCGAAGCCATCGCGGAAGTACTGGCCGATCGCCTGGGCAGCCGCGATCAATTTAGTGCTTACATCTCCGCGACCGGCTCGGCCGGTACCCTCGCCGCCGGTGATCGGCTCAAGGAAATTTACCCAACTGCTAAGATAGTAGCCACCGAAGCCCTGCAATGCCCCACCCTGCTTTCCTGCGGTTTCGGCGGGCACCGCATCGAAGGCATCGGCGACAAGCATGTGCCCTGGATCCACAATGTTCGCAATACGGATTTGGTGATGGGCATCGACGATGCCGATCCCATGGCCTTGATCCGCCTGTTCAATGAGCCGGCCGGTCAAGAGTTCCTAGCGCGCCAGCAGATAGATCCCCAAATCGTCTCTCGCCTGCCCTGCTTGGGCATCTCCAGCATCGCCAATTTATTGGGCGCCATCAAGACCGCCAAGTGGTTTGAACTCGACGAGCACGATGTCCTGGTGACCGTTTTTACCGATTCCATGGACCTCTATGCCTCCCGCCTGGCTGAAGCCAACGCAGCCCGGGGCCCTTACACCCAAGAACAAGCCGCCGTGGATTTCCATGGTCGCCTGCAAAGGGCCGGCACCGATCACATAGAAGAGTTAGGCTACCGGGAGCGCAAGCGCATTCACAACCTGAAGTACTTTACCTGGGTGGAACAACAAGGAAAGCAGGTCGAAGAACTCAACGCCCAATGGAATCAGTATCGCGACTATTGGCCTGAGCGTTTCTGCGGAAGTGACCGGATTGATCGCCAAATCGAAGCCTTTAACCAACTGGCTCAAAAAGGCGCCTGAAAGGTAGCGCGCCTACTTGCCCAAAACCTCTTCCATCACTTGGAAGAAACTGCTGGCTCGGCCGGCCACTTTTTCCAGCTCGCCGTCATCGAAATACAGACCGCCACAGGCAAAGCATTTGTCGATTTCCACGGCATTGATTTGGATGGTGTTCATTTCCATTCCGCATTTGGGGCAGTGGAGATAATGTAGTTTTTTCAGTTTCTCCTGCTCCTCGGCGTTCATCTCTCTGCATGATTTCTGGGCCAACTTCCTCAGCTTGATGGCTTCTTCTCGGGCAAAATATTCGGCTTCGGCATTGGTGGGTTTCAGAGGCATGTCATTCTCCTTGTGCTGGGTAGGCGTGGTCGCAGACCCGCTTCTATTTCAAGTCTTGCAAATTTCTCCGGGCCACCGCACTTTCCGGCCCGTTGGGCATCACATCAAGGTAGCGTTGGTAATATTTGGCCGCTTGTTGTTTTCGGCCGCTATATCTGTAGGCTTCGGCCAAACCCATGATGGCATCGGCAAAGCGGTTGTTCTTCTTCAAAGCCCGGCGAAACCAGTTGCTGGCAGCCAGGAAGGACCCGGCATCGAGATGACATAGGCCTTTGCCGGTCAGGGCCTCGACATCATTGGCCTGGAGTGCCAGCGCCCGATCGTATGCCTGCAAGGCTTTTTTCACCGAGCCCTTGCGCTGCAAAGCATCGGCCCGGTTCATCCAGCCCTCGTAACTCTTCGGTTCTTTGGGCGCCGGTGGCGACACGGGTAAGGCGGGCGCCGGGGCTTGGGGTTTGACCTTTTCCGGCAAGTCGGCCAAGAGCTGCTGGGCTTGCCGGTGGGTCGGGCATTGCTGAACAATGCGGGCCAACTCGGGCCGGGCCTCTTCCGCACGACCCAGCTTGACCTAGGTCGCGGCCAGACGAAAACGGGCCCGTACCAGGTCCGGCTTAAGCGCCAGAGCCCGATGAAGCGGCTCCAGCGATGCCACTCGCGTATTTTCCTCCGCGGCCAGCGATGCGCCATCGATATAGAGCAGTTGCGGATCGTCCTTTGCCACCGAGGCTGCCTCAGCCAAGGCGCCTTCGAGGCGACTGCGATCGCCACTACGCACCCGGACCAGATTGGCAAAAGCCCGCTTTGGGGCCAGGCTCTTCGGATCGCTCTGGCTGGCTCCATCGATGAGCCGCTCGGCCTCATCGAGTTCGGCCCGGGCGGCGCTTACCCATTGATTGCGCTCTCCGATTGGGGCGGCCTGGCCTTTGGCCCGGGCCGCATCAATTCTCTCGATCCGATCCTGGCTTTTGTCCGCCCGGGTGATATGAACTTCAGCCAGGACGGCCTGGGCCAAGGGGAACTTTCCATCGGCCAGGGCAACAGCCGCGCGCAGGTCTTCGACAGCGGCATCCAACTCTGTGGTCGAGTCTTTGAGAAAATGAGCCTGGCCGTTTTCAAATCGCCCCCTGGCCTCCTCGGAAATCGTGACCGCGCGACCCAGCGCCATCGCCAAGACCTGGTGGAAGCTGGCCGGCGCAAGCACAAACCAGGCCCCCACGGAAGCCAGCAGCAACAAAATCGGGATCAACACAAACCACTTGCGCCGTCCCCGTTTCTTCCATTTTTCAACCACGTCATCCGCGTCATCCAGCTCCATGCCTCCCCAGGAGTCAGGTTCGTCACCCAGGTCAGCGGCGGGTTCGCCGAATTGCATCGGGGCCGACTCGGCTTCGGCTACAACCGGCGCCGGTGTCGGCTCGACGGCAGGTGGAGGGACAACAGCCATTTCTGGGGCGGCCGCCGGCACCGGGGGCAAAGCCGCCGGCGGAGCAGGGGCAGGGGCCGGCGCTACCGCGACTGGTGGAGCAGGGGCCGGATCGGGTGCTATCGCCACGGGCGGGATGGCTGCCGGATCGGGTGCTATCGCCACGGGCGGGATGGCTGCCGGATCGGGTGCTATCGCCACGGGCGGGATGGCTGCCGGATCGGGGGCAATGGCCAGGGGCGGAACTTGAGCGATGAGTGGCGTGGCATCAGCCGGTAAGGGCTCGATGTCGCCGCTGCCCAAGGCTAGCGGGGCCGGCTCTCCACCCGAACTAGCCTGTTCTACGACATGAAAGAATGAGGCCAGCTCGGTTATCTCGCCCAGTGCTTTCCAGGCATCTCCTTTTTTGGAAATCTCATCGTCCCGGCTAACCTTGCGCTCAACGATCCATTTCTGCAAAGTAGTAAGCTCGTTGAAACTCAACAGGGTGCCATCCAGGCGCCGCACCATCCATTGGGCCTGCTCGTGCGGTGCCGTCTCTTGTTCTCCCGGAGGAATCGACTCGGTAAGCACGAATGATTTTTTTCGGATCTTGAACAGGTGTCCACAATTGGTACATTTAACGGTTACGCCCGCTTCGGTGACTTGCGCATCCTCAAACTCATACTCGGTGCCACATCGTTCACAGCGAACATCCATAATACACAACCTTTCAGGGCTCGACCTCCGGTCAAACAGATAAATCCAGCCCCGTCATGATGGTTCTGCTCACTTACCCTTCAATGCCCGCGCTTTCTTCCACACCGCCCGGGCACGGTCCAGATCGCCAAGCCCGCGATAGGCCTTGGCCAGACTTTCGAGCACTTCCACCGAACCGGGATGTACCGACAGAGCCCGATTGAATTCCAAGGCAGCTTTCGAAAATCTCCGGTTCCGCAGGGACTTTCTTCCCGCCACCATTGCTTGCCGAAAGTTCTTTTCTGGATCCTGGGCGACGATCTTCACCGGAAGGGTGGGCATGGGTTTGTCCGGCTTGAGATCCGGGAATTCGATACCTATTTCTTCCAGGGGAAGGTACAGCGAAAAATCCACAATTCCATACCGCGTCAGCGTACCGGCCATGACCAGCAGGTTCAAAATCAGAACCAAAAACAGAGCCAAGCCCAGAATCGGTCCAAGCCCTTGGCGAGTCTTTGGCGCCGAGGCATCGGCGCTAGAGTCTTGACCGACAACTGGTTTCGCTGGAATCACTAAGGGCTGGGATCCGTCGGCTGACAAAATTTCTTCTTTGCCGATCGCGGGGACAGGACGCGGAGCCGGAGCAGAGATCGGGGCGGGAAGCGCCGAAGCCTCGCCGGTAGTGGCTCCCATTTCAGCGCGCTCCCCGGGCGCCAACATCTGCAATTCCATCAGATCTTCGGCCGAGGTCCAGGCTCCACCCGGTTCACAAATCATGCAACCGGCCACCAACTCGCGTTCTTTGAGCCACTTGATCATGGCTTCCCGGCTGGGAAAATCATGCGCCTGTCCCTGGGCGGTACGTACCCGATAGGGATCGCGGGAGGCGGCTTTGGTCCTTACCCCGCTTTGCGCCCGAATGGCCGAAACACCACGGGCCTGCGTCGAGATCGCGGCCACGGTCGGCGGTTCACCGGCAAGATCCTGCGCCGGCGCCAGGTCGGCAAGCCCGCTCTCTTCGGCGGGCGCTCCGTCACCGACCAGCGCTTGTAATGAGGTCGCTTGTTGGTGCGGGGCGGGTGCCGCCGGTTCGGGTCGAGGCGGCAAGGTAGAAACCGGCGGCGGCGGCACCGTTTCTGCAGATTCTGCCTCCGGTGACCGACGCACCACAAACAAGGTTTCGCACTTGGGGCACTTTATTTGCGCCCCCTCGTCCGGCACCTTTTCATCCGCTACGCGGTAGGCCGTAGCGCAAGTTGGACAGGTAGCCTTCATTGGAACCCCAATTGACAAATTCTTATACTTATATTGTATTTACCATGGGTTAGGATCGCTTGCAAGCTTCGGTCACCTTTCGGGTCGGACAAATTTTGCCAGGATGGTTTTCTTGCCCAGTCCACCGAAATCAATCACCAACTTGAGACCCATCTGCGAGGTGGAGGTGGCACACACCCGGCCACGACCGTAGGAGACATGAGCGACCCAGAGCCCCATCCACTGCTCTTCTTGTTCAGGACGCGATAGCGGTTCTTGGCTTTGGTCAAAGTCCTCGCTGTAATCCACTACCAGCTCGTCTTCATCGTCTAAATCCACCTCGACCTGATCCACGGCCACGGCCTTTGCTTTAGGCCGCTGATCCCAGGTCCAAGCCGGTGTCGTCGTCGGCGGTGACGCAGGCTGACAACTTTGGGCCAAGACGTCGAGAAAACGTGACGGGGGGTTTTCCTGGGTGCGGCCAAACAAGGTACGTGAGCGCACATAGGACAAGCACAACTTTTTTCGGGCCCGGGTGATGCCCACGTAGCAGATTCGTCGCTCTTCCTCCACCCCGGCATAGGAAGACACTTTCCGTTCGCCATACCTTGGATCTTCCTGATCGGGCTGTAGCACTCGATAATGCGGCAACAGGCCCTCCTCCAGCCCCACCATGAACACACAGTCGAACTCGAGACCCTTGGCCGCGTGCAGAGTCATCATACTCACCCGATCACTGCCGGCTTCGTCGAGATCCACGGCCGTGACCAGGGCCACATGCTCCAGAAAACCTCCCATGCTAGCATCACCAGACATCCCCGAAAAATCCGAGGCCGCCGTGATCAACTCCCGGAGATTCTCTTGCCGGGCCTCGGCGGCCGGATCGCCATCGTTATGCAACCAGTCCAGATAACCAGATCGGTCAACGGCCAGGGCCACCACCTCATCGACATCGAGAGCACCTATCCGGGCGCGTAATTCGTCGATCAGGGTCCGAAAGGCCAACACTTTTTTAGACTCGGCGCTTCTGAGCTTCCCCAAGTGCTCTGCTCTCAGGATTTCAAACACCGGTCGGTCGGCTTGTGCTGCCGCCTGCAACAGCCGTTCCTGGGTCAACTTGCCAATCCCGCGCGCCGGAACATTGATCACCCGCAGCAGGTCCATGTCGCTCTTGGGATTGTGCAGCAAACGCAGGTAGGCCATCATATCCTTGATTTCACGACGATCAAAAAATCGGGTGCTCCCCACCACCAGATACGGTAGCCCGTACAGCCGAAAGGCCTCTTCCAGGGCTCGACTCTGGGCATTCATCCGGTAAAAAATCGCAAATTCGCTCAGTTTTTGACCCTGCTGGCGAGCCTGGTGGATCTCACGGGCAACCTGCTCCGCTTCCTCGTGCTCGTTGTCATATCGTTCCAAGACCACCGCTTCGCCGGGTTCGTCTTCGGTCCACAAACGTTTTTTGTGCCGGTCGCGGTTGGCGGCAATGACCCGGGCAGCCGCATCCAGGATGTTGGCCGAGGAACGATAGTTTCTCTCCAATTTGACCACCTGGGCACTGGGAAAGTCGCGATGAAAACCCATGATGTTGGCCACATCGGCATCGCGCCACATGTAGATGGACTGATCGTCGTCGCCCACCACGCACAGATTGGCTTCGGCCGAACAGATCATGCGCAAAAGACTATATTGGGCCCGGTCGGTGTCTTGAAACTCATCGACCATGACGTGTAAGAAACGATCACGATACTCGGCCAAGACCTCCGGGAAACGAGCGAACAGTTGGTGGGTTTGAAAGATGAGGTCGGCAAAATCAAAGGCATTGGCCTGCTGCAACTTTTTCTGGTAGCGAGCGTAGAACCTCGCGCCCAACTGAAAATGCCGCTTCAGGCTATCCGGGCCCTGCAAACGATGTTTGGCCCGCTCTACTTGTTGCAAGAGCTTTTCCACGCGGTATTGGTCGGGATCCAGATCCAACTCACGGAGAATCAATTTACCCAGGCGCTTGCTATCGTCGGCGTCGTAAATGACAAAATCTTTGCCCCAGGCCAAGCAATCGGCATGTTTTCTCAATACCCGCGCGCCAAAGGCATGAAAAGTCGAAATCCAGATTCCCCGGGTCCCGTCGACCAGGCTCTCGACTCGCTCCTTCATCTCGCCGGCAGCTTTGTTGGTAAAAGTAACGGCCAGAATTCGGTAGGGATCTACCCCACACTCACGGATAAGATGAGCAATCCGATGAGTGATCACCCGGGTCTTGCCCGAGCCGGCACCCGCCAAGATGAGCAGGGGGCCATCGCCGTGAACAACGGCTTCCCGTTGCTCCGGATTGAGTTCGGCGTGGAGGTTCATCAGGGCTCGGGCTCGCTGGGCTCGCCTTTGCCATCCGCATCGCTGTCTTGGTCCACCCACTTGCGCCACATGGCATCTTGGCGTTGCCGTTGATCGCGATCCATCATCTTGGTCATGCGCGCTTTGATCTCTTGTTCGCGAAAACGAGCCGTGATCAGTTGCAGGTAGATTCGCTTCGCTTCCTCCCGGTCCCCCATTTTTTCACCCATTTGGCCCACCCGATACAAATACCACAAGTTGCGCGGGGCCAGAGTAGCGGCCAAGCGGTACGAACGACGGGACGCCACCAGCGAGCCTTTGACTTCGCTGATTCTGCCCAACAAGAAATGCAGCCGTGATTGGCTGACGTCGTCGGAGGCAGCATAGTTATGCAAGCGGGTGGCAACCCCTTCTGCTTCGGGGATGCGATTGTCGGACAGATAAAGTTCGACCAGATGCTGGGAGATCAAAGAGCTGTCCGGCACTTGCAACAAGCCGGCTTGCCAGATTTTCTCCGCGGCCAGAGTTTGGCCATTGCGACGCAATACCCGACCTTGCAAGGAATAGGCCCGATCATAGAGCGGATCCACTTCGACGATGCGCCGCGCAGAGGCCAGTGCCTCATCGTAGCGACCCGCCCGAAAAGCCAAATCGGCCAACAGGTCCATGGCCGCAATCAAGGTGGAATCTTGCTCCAAAGCCAAGCGAGCCGCCTTGGCACAGGCGTCGGTCTTGCCCAGATTGCGGAGGTTGCGAGCCAGTCGCAGGTAAAGATCGCCATCGACTGGAGTCGCCCGGATAGCCATATCGGCATCGCCGGTCAGACGCATCACCTCCATGGTGGTTGCGGTCAGTACCGAGGGATCCCACTGGGCCGCGCTTTGGTATTCAACCAGGGCCTGATCATGGAAACCGGCCAAATACAGAGCCCGGCCGGCCAATTGATGAATGGTGGCCGCGGTCGGGTTCAGAAACAGCGCGCGGGCCAACCAGTGAACCGCGCGGGGCAGGTTCGGTTCGGGCAACTGCTCCAAATAGGCACGGCCTATCACCAGCGGCGCCAGGTAATCGCCGGGATGGTAGCGCAGCAGATCACAAGCCGCCTCCCCCAAAGGCCCCGGATCGCAGGGCTCTGCCGAACCGCTGGCTTGGGCGGCCAGCAAAGTCGCGGAGGCGCTTTTTAACGCATGCCGGCTGGCGTGCCAGCCACAAGGCACTGCGACCAACAGCACCACCAGAGCCAGGGCCTTCATCATGGTGGCGCTCAGTCGCGGTCGCAACTCCAAGCTACGCGGCGGTCCGGCATGGCGGGTCAAGGCCGCCGAAAGCACCGCCATGACCACGACGAAAGAAAAAGCCACCCCGCCCACCTCTAGATTGAAGTCCACCAGATTTTGTAGACCCACGGTAAACACGCCGGCCAGACACCCGCCCATGGTCATCGAATGCCGGGCCCGGGACAGGGCCAGCGCAAACATGGCCAAAAAAGCCGCCAGAAAAAACAAACCGAAAGGCAGACCCCATTCCACCAATACCTGTAACAGTTGGTTTTCGGCGTGGTGAAAAGTACGATCGGAAGCGATGGTCTTGTAGCGGGGATAAACGGTAGCGTATGCACCCTTGCCTATCCCCACCAGCGGATGTTCGGCCATCATGGGTACGGTGCCGGCCCAGGAGCGAATCTTGACTTCTTCCTGTATCGCCTCCAGATCGCCCAGTGACCTGAGCTCTTTGATCACGGTATCGTAAGCCAGGTAAGCAGCCAAAACCAAAACGCCGGCCACGGCCGCTTGCACCAGAAAGGTTCGCTCCAGATTTCGAACCCGGCGGGCGGCGGAGAAAAAAAGTAAAAAAACCAGCCCTATCAACAGCGCCACAATACCGCCGCGGCTGAGACTGAGAAAAACCGCCGCGCCGATAATAACGCCCATGAAGCCAAACAGGGCCTTGTTTTGCCGGCCGCGCGCCGACAGACCAATCCCCAGCGCAATGGGAGCACAGAGGCCCAGGAAACCCGCCAGGTGATTGGCGTTGATAAAAGTCGAAAAGAAAAAAGTATCGGCGGCCACCGGATAGATACCCCAAATCGATTTGGCCATGAACAGTTTGGAGAAAAAACCAATCAAGGCCACCGAGAAACCGCTCCAGGCAATCGCCTTCAACAACCGCCGGGACCGTCGCCGTTGATTGAAGTAATTGACCACCACCAAGAAGGCCAAAGCGTAAGCCGAAAAATATATCACCGCGCCGGCAGTACCCGGCGTATCCAGACTCAAAGCCCGCCAGCTGCTATCGGTCCAGAGATCGCTTCCCGACAGCAAGTAGTCATAGAGATTGGCCGCCCCCGGGTTTAACCAGCCCACCAAGAAAGCAGGCAAGGGAAGCAACTGCCACAAGGTAAAGCCCGCCGCCGCTAGCAGGGCCACCCCCATGGGAAACACCAGAAATCGTCGTTGCGAACGCCGCTTGCGAAAAATCAAGGCCACAAACGCCACCAGGGACACGGCCAACATAATGCTGGCCGACCACAAATGGGCAGTACCAATGGCCAAGGGCGTAAAAAACACCAGCAGGTAAATCGGCCCCTCGATGAACCAGGAAAACCGTTGGGATTCTGGTCTAGCCTCTCTCGAAACCGGTGCTTTCTCCGCAGGCTCCTGGGTTTTGCTTTTCTGATAAGGCATGCTCTGCCAGTTATCAGGATCCCATTAAGAATGCAATGGCGATAAAAATCCGTGAGTGCTAGGCTGTGCCCTTCAGAGCAAGAGAGAGGATACCATGAACGAAAACGAACTTAGGCAGCTGCTTACAGAAATCAGGCCTTTGGCATTGGCAGCGGGCGAAGCCATTTTGCCTATCGCGCAGGAATTTCAGGGCCAACAGGGTCAGGTGGAGATCAAGGGAGACGGTTCCCCGGTGACGCGGGCCGATCATGCCGCCAACGAGGTCATCCTGGCGGGTCTGGCCCGGCTGTCACCGGATATCCCGGTGGTGTCGGAAGAGGGAGCCCCCGGGCAAGAGGCGGAGGCGGGCCCAGACTCTCGGCCGGCGCCGGCGCTTTACTGGCTGATTGATCCCCTGGACGGCACCAAGGAATTTATCCGGGGTTATCCGGATTATACGGTCAACATCGCCCTGATCGAAAATGCCATTCCCATTCTGGGGGTGGTGGCCGCGCCGGCCCAAGGCAGTTTGTACTACGCAGCGCGCGGCCTGGGGGCCTGCCGGCAAACTAGCAATGCTGAGCCAGAGGCCATTCGCGCCCGCGTGCAATCGCCACCCTGGTCCGCCGTGATCTCCCGTTCCCATTCCAATCAGACCACGACGGATTTCTTGGCTCGGATGGACATTGGTGAATCACTGCCCCGGGGTAGCAGCATGAAGATGTGTACCGTTGCCGAAGGCAATGCCGACCTCTACCCGCGTTTCGGCCCTACCATGATCTGGGACACCGCCGCCGGCACCGCCGTGGCCCGGGAAGCCGGCTGCAGCGTTCTGGCCCTCGATGGCACAGCCCTGTCCTATGATCTTGACCAAGACTGGCGGCACCAGGGCTTTATGGTTTTGCCGCAATCAAACCAAGAACTTATCGCACAAGTAAATCAATCTCGGCAGGTTGCGGACTAGCCGGGGCTGTGCTAAGTGTATCTGCCCGTGCCCGAATCGGCAGCCACGGGGAACAAAAGGCAAGCAGCAGGTGTTATTGAGATCTGAGCATCATTTGAGCAACATTTGAGCATCCTTTTATAAGGAGAGCGAGATGAAAAGCGTGAAAAGAGCGATGCTGTTTGGGGCAATATGTTTGTTTACCACCTTGGCGGCCTGCCAAGGAGGCAAAAGCACGGACGCCCCCAAAACCGACAATCCCGCCGCCCAGGGCGATGTGGTCGCCCGCGTAGGCGACGTGAGTATCAGTCTGGAAGAGTTCGAAAAACTGATCAACCAGCAAAACCGGCTGGTGCGAACTCGATATAAGTCGGTAGAACAAAAAAGGAAATTCCTACAAAGCCTGGTCGAAAGAGAAGCCATGGTCGCCGA
>JAUVBB010000459.1 GCA_030591445.1 Deltaproteobacteria bacterium
ACGTTTCGGGAATGACTTGTTTGTTTAGAACGTTTTTGCAAAATAATGAGTTACTTCTCACGAATCATTATTAAGATACGTCTGCGGACTTAGCCAGGCTATGACCGGCTTTTAGGGCAAGCCTAAGCAGTTTTTCGGCCAGTGCTTCGTCTTTCAGCGCGCGGGCGGCGCGGAGTAGATCCCATAGGGTGATATCGTCGGAGCAGCCCCACAGCCAGGAAAAATCGTAGCTGTCGCGGCGCTCGAATTGCTCCACGGCGCGGTTTAGGGCCGGATTGTCCGCTTCGGCCTGGGCGCAGCCGGCCAGGGCTTGCACCATCAGGTGACCACCGCCCAGGGTACGAGAACGGCCTTGCAAGTGCTCGATGGCTTGCATGTAGGCGGCGCGAGCCACTTCGGGCTGGCCCTGGTCGATTTCAACGCGCCCCAAGGTAATGAGGCATACGGCCCGGAAGGTGTCGCGGTACATGTGATCGGAACCTTCTACTGCTTCGAGACCGGCCAGGCATTGCCGGCGGGCTTCCCCCAGGTCGCCACCGAGTCGGTGAATCTCACCCAGGTAGGCGGCCGCGCCCTCCACGGTGGTGACTGCGTCAGAAGAGCGGTTCAATGAGATGGCTTTTTCCAGACACCATCGCGCTTCGCCGAATTGTTGCAGTTCTTGGTGAGCGTAGCCTAGCCCCAGCCAAGTAAAACCATTATCGGGAGCGATTTCAATGGCCCGCTGGTAGGCAGCCAGGGCTTGATCCGGTTTTCGCGATTTCAGAAATAGATTGCCACTGAAATAGCTGGCCAGGCCGTCGCTGGGATCGTCGGGTTCCAGGGCCGAGGCTTGCTCGAATTCATGCTGGGCTGCCTTCATCTTTCCCTGGCGAAACAAAGCGTAGCCGTACCAGATATGGGCTTGGCTGAGATTGGGATTGATGGCAATCGCCCGCTGCCCATGGGCGGCGGCCCGGCTTAGATCTCGCCTTTCGGTAGAGTAAGCAAAGCGCAACGCCGCGCAACCGGCCAAACCGGCGTGCGAAAGGGCGTGTTGGCGGTCAACTTTCACCGCGCTGGCAAAAAGCTGTTGGGCGTCGGCAATGGCTCCTTTGTCGACCGAAAGCAGCTTCTGCCGAGCCCGGATAAATAACTCGTGGGCCTGCAAATCCGGCGAGGGCATGGTAGGCAAATCGGGGGACGAGGTCTTGAGATTCAGGCCTTCGATGAAGGCCGCCGAAAGTTTGTCTTGTAGCGAGAAAAACTGCTCTAGCTCGCCGTCGAGCTTCTTGGTGACGATGACCTGGGCGGTGGCCACTTCGGTCAGGCGCGCGTTGATACGTAGGAAACCGCCTATGCACTGGTAGCTGCCCGAGACCAGCCAGCGGCTACCCAGAGCCGCGCCCAAATCGATGGCGTCGGCATCGGGCCGCTCGCGTTTTAGCTTGCCCCAGCGACTGGTCACTTTCTCACGCGGCAGCAAGGACAATCGGGGATGGCGGCCCAGATCACTGGCCAGGCTTTCGGCAATACCGGTGCCAACCCAATCCTTGTCAACATCACCGGATAGATTGAATAAATCCATAATGGCGATGGTATCGGGCAGGGCCGAAGGGGCGCGCGCGAGCCGGGGATTGCGCAAATCGAACAGAAAAGCGGCAGTGGAGGCAAAGCGATCACCAGGATCCTTGGCCAAGGCCCGGGCCAAGACCGGCCGCAGTGCTTCCGGAATGCGCCGATCATCGAGGCGCGGGCCTTCGGTGTTGAGGATTGAGGCCACCCGCTCGGCGAAGGACTTGCCCGGGAAGGCCTTCTGGCCGGTCAAGGCTTCGAAAAGCACTACCCCTACCGAGAAGTGATCGGCCGGCGGGCCAACCAGCCTTCCGCGCATTTGTTCTGGAGCTGCATAACCGGCGGTGCCTACGATTTGCCCCGGTTTGGTCAGATCGTCCGAAATGGTATCGTCGGCAGACAGTACCGCCGCGATGGGTTTGGCCAGACCGAAATCGAGGAGTTTTATGCGCGGGCCCTTGAGCATGATGTTCTCGGGCTTGATATCTCGGTGGATCAACTTGGCGGCGTGCGCATGGGCCAGTGACTCGAGCAGGGTATCGGCCAAGGCTACCGCCGATGCGGCCGGCAGTGGCCCCTCACGGAGACGGGCGCGCAGGGTGATGCCATCGACAAACTCCATGGCGATAAAGGCAGTCCCATTGGCCCGGCCCGACTCGTAAAAAGTAGCAATACCTGGATGCTGCAACTTGGCAAAAACCCGCGCCTCTCGTAGCGCGCGGCTCTCGTGGCCCCCGCCATATTTGGGATGCAAGACCTTGATGGCCACCGGCCGGCCCAGGGCCAAATCATCGGCGCGATAAACTTCGCCCATGCCGCCGGCACCTAGTTTTTCTTGAATCAAGTAGTGAGAAAGCCTTGTTCCCGACAAATCGGACTGTTCTTCGGATTTTTGTTCTGCTTGCCCGGGACCCAGCCCGGCCGTGCTGGCGGTTTGAGACACCAGTTCGCGGCACTTGGCACAACTGTCGAGATGCTCCTCCAGCTTTTTCCGGGACGTTTCAGCCAAGTCCTGGCTCAAATAATCTTCCACGTCATTTTCGCGCAAACACGGCACCGGCGATCCCCCTGTATAGAGACACGAATGGCCGAAGAGACGCTACTATACTATCTTATCGCCAATCAATACTTATCCACCCAGGAAAATGTGATATGCATCACAGATTCGCTGGCCGGCCTGATAGAGGATACACGCGCCATGAACTTAATAACTATAATGACCTTCTTATTGAACGCAGTCAGTCCCAGCCAAAACACACCGGCCATCCTGGCGGTGTTCGACCTGGAGGCCAAGGGTATCGAGATGTCTGGAGACCTGCTCCAGAGGATGAATGATCTCCTGGTCAACCAACTGGTTTCCAGCCGGGTTTTCCAAGTCATTCCAAGGGAACAGGTCAAGCAGCAACTACTTGAAAAGAAAAAAGAATCATACCTGAATTGTTATGAACGGTCCTGTCAGCTGGAAATTGGCCGAGAACTGGCGGCCAACAAACTGCTGTCCGCCCAGATCCTGCGCTTGGGATCACGTTGTACGCTGGCGCTGAACCTGTACGATCTGCGCAAGGCCACCAACGAAAAGGCGGCCTCGGTCGAAGCGGAATGCAGCGAGGATGCGCTGGCCACCGCGGTCAGAAACGCAGTGAGCCAGTTGGCCGGCCAAAACCCGCGGCCCATCGCTAAGATCGTGGCCCCGCCCCCAGCGGCTCAAAAAAAGCCAAAAACATTGCCCGTGCTCAGCGCCAGATCTCCCGGCAAAGCCCGGCCCTATAGCCGGGGCCCGATCTACCAACTTGACCTATCGGTGGGCTTTGGCACCATCGGCACTTCCAGAAGTCCTTTTGATCGCGACTCCAGCTTCGACCAGGGGCTTGCTGGCGCCTTGAGCGCCGGCTATCGTTTTCGCTATTGGTCGGCCGAAGCCATTCTCATGTTCGCCATCGGCAGGGACCGCACCCAGGACGCCCTGTCGACCCGCGAAGAAATTTACTATTCCATTCCCCTGTTGGTAGGTATCACCGGCAGAATCCCCGTATTTGGCAGCATGGAATTGCAGGCCGGCGCTCACTCCGGCTTCGCCATGTACGAGACGGCCGACCCCGGCTCCGACGGTGCCTTCGCTATGCGGGCGCATCTGGGCCTGCAAAAGCCATTCGGACCGGTGGCGGTAGGAGTCCAGTTGGCATACCTGTATTGCTTCGACAGTTGGCATCTGATCACAACTTCATTGACTTTCAATTTGACCCGGTAAAAGATTCGGGCATGAAAATCATGCCCATCATTCTATTGTTGGCCATCGGGACTCCGGCCCAGGCCAAACCGGGATTCTCTCTTGGCTTGGGGCTGGGCGTAGGCGTCTACCAGCTTGACCAGACATCACTGGCCAAATCGCTGGCCGAAGCCGGGCGCTTTGACGGCAACTTGATGACCGGCACCCTGTCCGACGGCTTGGCACTGCGGTTGGCCATGGCCTACAACATCCTCGGCTACAGCTCTGTCGAGTTGGGCTTGACCGGGCATGCCTGGAACATGGGCGGCGGCGGTTTGGGCGGTTCGGGCCACGCATCGATGGTGGCCCATGTACATCCCCTACAATGGTTTATTCCCGAGCGCGACTACGATGCTTCCATCTTTTTAGGCGGCGGCTACTCTATCGTCGGCGGCGGCCAGCCGGATAACAATCAAGATCGAGGCTTGGACGGCGGCGCCCTGGAATGCGGCATCGCCGGCCGCTATTTTTTCACCTCCTGGTTCAGCCTGGGTGTCGATTTGCGCTTCACGGTACCCTTTTTCAATCGCTGGGTGGTCGATTGGGAAGATGGCGAAGAATACGAACTGGCCAGTTCACCCGATGCCCTCTTTTTCTCGGCGCTGCTAATTAGCAGTTTTCACTTCGAGGCATCCAAGTAAGATTACCGAGGAAAACGAGAAACGTCCCACCGTGGTTGACATTATCTGAATATTCATGCTCTATTTTTTCCATGAATACTGAAAACGGGCGCGCCCCCACAGACGCGGAGCCTTTGCCCTTGGTGGTGGGAGACACGGTGCTTGATCGTTACCGGGTGGTGGCCAAGCTGGCTGTTGGCGGCTTAAGCGTGGTGTATCGGGGCCAGGATCTTCGCCTGCACCGGCCCGTGTGCCTGAAAGTTTTTCATCACTTTTATCCTGAAGGCAAAACCCGCAAGGCCGCCTACGATCATTTCGTCCAGGAAGCTTACGCCATTTCCAAACTCTCGCATCCCAACACCCTGCGCATATATGATTTCGGACATCTGCCGGAAAGTAAAAACGGGGCACCCTTACAGGTATTCGAATTCATGAAAGGTGGCACCCTCGACAAATTGATCCGGCGTGATGGGCCCATGGGAGCCCGACAAACCGCCAAGATCATCATGGCCCTGAGCGGCGCGTTGGCCGAAGCGCACGAACTCGGCATTGTCCACCGGGACATCAAACCGGTAAATATTCTATTCGGTCGCAATAGCAGCGATCAAGACCCCAAGTTGGCCGACTTCGGTATCGCCAAGCTGCTTTCGCCCGAAAGCGACCAGGCCCAGACTGAAGATTCCGACGACATGCAGGCTGCAGGAGAGCCCAGCATCCTGATGTACTCGCCGCAGTGGGCCGCTCCCGAGCAAATTACCGGCCGGCCGGTAAGCAACGCCACTGACATCTATTCGCTGGCCCTGGTGGCGGTGTTCATGCTCACGGGCCGTTCGCTCTTCGATGCCCTCACTCCCATCGAAAGTTACGAGCAACGCAGCCGGATAGAAGAACGACTCGAAAAGATATGCGCCTCCTCGGTTCCAGAACCAGCCGTCCATCTGCTCCAGCAATCCTTGAAAATCGATCCGTCCCTGCGGCCGGAAAGCGTCTTGGCCTTTGCCTATCATTTTAATTCGGTCATCAAAGGACAAACCGACACCTTCCCCTCTTGCGCGGAACCAACCCAGATTCTTTGGTCCCGGCAAACCGACTGTCAGCCGGCAGATGAGCGTAACCCGGTCG
>JAUVBB010000269.1 GCA_030591445.1 Deltaproteobacteria bacterium
ATTCGCCATTCGGTCACCATCATGCGCGGATGCTTCGGTGGTTGTACCTTCTGCGCCCTGGCTTGCCACGAAGGCCCCGTTATCCAAAGCCGCTCAGAGAAATCCATCCTGCGCGAAATAGAACTCATCCGCGACACGGTCGACAGCTTCACCGGCATCATTTCCGACCTGGGCGGTCCCACTGCCAACATGTACCGCATGCACTGTCAGCGCGCCCAAACCGAAAAACCCTGCCGGCGTTTGAGTTGTCTCTATCCCAAGATATGCCCCCAATTAGAGCGCAGCCACCGACCCCTGATCCAACTCTACCGTCGCGCCCGCAAGCTTCCCGGCATCAAGAAAATCCTGATTGGCTCCGGTGTCCGCTATGATCTGGCCCTGGAGTCACCTGACTACATTAAAGAACTCGCCGCCCACCACGTAGGCGGCCAACTAAAAGTCGCCCCCGAACACACCCGCCCCGGCCCATTGGCCCACATGCAAAAACCCAGCGTAGCCATCTTCGAACGCTTCCAAACCCAATTTCAGCGTTTTTCCAAGCAAGCCCAGAAAAAGCAATACCTCATCCCCTATTTCATCGCCGCCCACCCCGGCACCACCGACCAAGACATGCTAGATCTCGCCCTCTGGCTCAAGCAGAAAAATATCCGAGTAGACCAAGTCCAAACCTTCCTGCCCACTCCCATGACCCTGGCCACCGCCATGTATCACACCGCCCTCAACCCCCTCTACGCCAGTCCCCAAGACCACCCCGTTCACATTCCCCGTGGGCTGCGTACGCGTCGCTTGCACAAGGCCTTCCTGCGTTATTTCGATCCGAAGAACGCATCTCTATTGCGGCGCGCTTTGGCGCAAATGGGGAACTCGGATTTGCTCTCGGGAAGTAGTACGAGGAAGAGGCTGAAAAAATAAGATTTATCGGCGGCGCCGAATCGCGAGCATCATCAAAGCAAAAGCCAACAGACCAAACAGGAACGGTGAGGAAGAACTTTGGTTGACGGCACAACCGGCACAAGAAGCACCATCGTTTACGATGGGGTCCTGGTCTTGGTCGGGTTCCTCTTCTAGGGCAACGGTATGGAGCCGCAGAGAAGGATCGCCCATGAACACGAAAGTTTCGGCAATAGAGTAGGCATAGGAACTATCGGTCCAGGCGGCCAGTTCATTCAAGGCTTGGCGGATGGAGTCGCCGATGGTGCCATCGCTGGTCTCCAGCAAGTTCCGGGCGAATGATTTGAACAATTTGGCATGTTCCTGCGGAAGCCCGATGTCACTGGGCATCCAGGAGGCAATGGCGCCCTGGCTAGCGGGTTTGACGAATGCCTCGCCCATGATGTCCAGGCCCGGATAAGTGAAATAACCATTTACGCATGACAAAGAAATTGCCATGGGCTGATGAATGTCTACCGGAAGATTGAGAATGTCTTCGACCGTAAACAGCGTTTCGTCACCCCAAGAAAGCCCCGAGCCGTGGCCCACGAAGACCACCAACAGGCTGCCTTTTTCCAGCTCGGTAATGACTTTGTGTTTGGCATCCTCGGCATTGGCAAAATCTTTGGCCAGGATGACGACGGTTTCGTAAGCGGCGGGAAACTCAATGGCCATTTCCGCGGCCAGCTCTTCGAAGTGTTCATTGCGTCCTGGCGTCGATTTGTCAGCAATGACGATGACTCGGTTTGCGCCCGGCAGAGCATTTTGGTTGGCTTCTTCGTATTTCAGAATTTTCGTCACCATCTGCTCTGCTTCGGCAACGGTGGTTGCGGGCAAGCGGCCAATGGCCAGCTCGTAATCGCCTGAGTTGTCCAGATCGGCATACCAGTTGTCGGAAGTGGTGCCACCCCAAAGCCGGGTCTCAACCGGATGCGAGGGCAGGTAATTGATCAAGCCCAGGCCCAGACTGTCTTTTGGATCGTTGGTAGAATCACCTACCAGCAGAACTTTGCTCAGGGCCGGTCCTTGCCAATGCGTGCGGGCATAGGTGATGAAATCCTTGATGGCCAGATCGCTCAGGTTGCCGTAGTTGAATTCATCGAAGATCTCACTGGTGGTTACCAGCGCGACCCGCAGCCCTTGTTGTTTGCGTAATTCCACCAAGGGGGTCAGGGCCGAGACGAAGGCATCATAAGTGATGATGAGCAAATCCGCGCCATTGCTCTCGGCTTTGATATCGGTTTGGTAACGGAGGTTGATCTCAAATGGGGACTTGGCTTTGTTCTCGGTCAACACGTGGTACTTATTGGCGGGCAGGTCGGTAGCCGGACGACCGAAAGCGACTGTGTACGTATCATCGATGGCTTGCACCGAGATGTCGGTCAAACGAACTGGTTGGTTAGGATTGGAGATGTCTAACACGGTCAGGTTTGGCCCGGTGAAACCGCTGATTTCGACGTTTTCTTCATTGGCGGCCAGGGAAAAGACCAACTCGTCGTCGGTGGCAATGAATTTCCGCTGGTAGACGACGGAGAAACCATCGATGGCGATCATGTCGTACTCGCCGCCGGTATCGTTGATTTGCTTGATGGTGATGGTGTTCTTGCCATCCTGCAGCAAGGCGATGGGCAGGGTTTCATCGACATGATAGAGCGTGGTTCCGTCCCACTGACAATCTTTGACCAGATTGTCGTTGAAGAAGATCTGGTAGTGATGATCGGGATCGATCCCTAAAGTTTTGTTAATTCCGTCCATGTCGGCGAGGAATCGAAACGAGGTGGCCTCGGGCGCCATGGCATCGACTTGGACATCAAATGAGGTTTCGGGATTGTTACGGTAGAGATAGCTCCAATAAAAGGAATCATCGATTTTGGGGATTAATGCGTAATAAATGTCTTCTTCAAACCTTAGCTCGGCCTCATACGCGCTCGCTTTTGCTAAACCCGAATCGGGTGCCGCGCTGATGTCCGCTAGCAGAGTACTGCTGGAAGCCGAGTCAAGAAGGTACACATTTGTTCCAGAGATCAAGCTGTCAGTCTCTTGGGCATAGAACTCGATAGTGTCGGAGGCGGTCAAGGCCTCGGTGCTAGAGGCTCGAAACGGTACCGGCTGACCATTGTTCTGTAAGGAAATGCTATCAGCGGACAGTCCGGTAAGATCGATGCCGGCCTCGGCCAAATCTTCGACCATCATCTGGGTCCAGCCTGATTGCTTAACCTTGATGCGCAAGCCTGTTTTTTGGGGCAGCAAGCCGTTGACCAGGACTTGTCCTCTGGGGTGGCCTTGTAGATAAGAAAGTAGCGATGCGCGCTTCATCTCAGCCAAGCGCCGAATTTTGATCGGGTCAAATCTTTTGGCAAAAGGCTGCGGGACGCCGGCGATAGCCACCACCGGGCCCATCTCCTTGACCGGTCCATTGTGATCGATCCACTCCAATTGATATCGATCACCGGCTTTTCCAACTTGGTCGACGAAACGGTACCTATCGCCAACTGGCGAGGAGTGACTGCCTAAGATGAGTTTTTCGTTGATTCGGCTCTTGTCTCCGTCCGCATCAATTCGATACAGATTGAATCCAAGATTGTTTCTTTCACTTCGCGTATCCCAGGTAATGAAGTTCTGGCCTTGGTGAGTTTGAACCAACAAAGAGGTCACACTGGCCAGGGTGCCACAAACCTTGGTAGAGCCATTGTCGTAACAGGCCTGGTCAGCCGGGCAGGCATCAAAGGAAATTTGGTAGTCTTCACAGCCCGTGCAGTCGATGCAATGGGAACTGTACTGAGCGATCTTAGTGAAACTGTCGATGCAGCGAAATTCATCGCCGCTCAAAACACAATCTCGACTGCTGATGGTATTAAGCATTGCGACACAGGCGCCCGGGCAGGACGAGGTCCCATCGGTGTTGCAGTCCATTTCCTTGGTGTCGCTGCCAATGCATCCCTTTACGTTGTTACAGTCGCCGACCACGCTGCAGCTGCATTGCCAGTCTAAGGCGGAGCAAATGGATGCTTTGGCGTTGAACGGCAACAAAAGCGGTAAGGCAAAGCCCAGAAAAAGGACAACGCGAAAAATGGAAACGGCTGCTGTTTTCTTCATTGGGTGACTCCCTTTACCTGGACTGATAAAAGAGGTAGCTCTTCTTCGCGAACTGTTCACGCAGACCCCTTGGTGGCTGAATTCCTTCGCAAGCGCTCACCCAGCAGATAGGACCACGATTTCATCTGCCGCAAGCTGGTGGGCATTGTGCGCACTGATTTCGTTTTGCCTTGGTGACAAACGCTGGTGACCTTGCCAATCACTTGTTTCCATTTCACCGGCCGGTCTCCAGTTATGTTGGCTGTGCCTTTGAAAAACAACCATCGCCGCCGTCCCCAACCCAGCTGGAAATGGAGCACATGGGTGATGAAGCGGCCCTCATGTTGGTAAGCCAACACATCGCCCGGGCGAACATCTTCCGGGGCAACCTGCTGAACCCGGACCTCATCACCCTCGCTGAGAACAGGGGCCATACTGGCGCCGCTAACCCTCATGTTCATGAAGGCACCATCTCGAATTAGTTCTCGAACGAGAGCCGATTTTATCTCGGCGCGACCCATCGAAGCCACCTTTGCACCTATATCAGTAAGGTCTATGGTGGGCAGGAACCGCCGCTTATCGGCGCGGGTCCTGAGTTGCAGGTGTAGGCCAGGGTCTGAATGCTGTCAGTGCTCAAGATGCGGGGTTGTGCCCACTTCTTTTGCTGGGTCGGACTGGCTTTGCCCGGGTTTTTTTTCTTGTCGGTCATTTTCGATCCTCCATGAGATCGGATCTTAAACGTTTTTGCCGGCGCTTTGGGCGCAAGCTTCTGCAATCTTGCATGCTTGTTGGTCGGCAGCGGTCAGACCGCCGGTGCTGGCGAATACCGAGGCAACACAGCGTTGGCAATAAGAGTATAGTTTGCAATCGAGGCAGGCATCGATATCGCCCCAACTTAGTGAGCGTAGTTCTTGTAGCAGCGGTGCTTGGTTCCAAATGGTCAAGAACGACTCCTCCAATAAATTCCCAACGGGCTGCTCGAACATGGGGCACGGGAAAACATTTCCATCGCACCCGATTGCCACGTAGTTATTTGCAGCCCCGCATGGATGTTGATTCACATCCATTGTCCGATCACGTTGGAGGCGGAATTTACCATGGGAATCAGGCTTTGTCGAGAAGAAATCAAGCAGATTTTCCTTGCTCAGACAGAGTTGAGAGGCATTGGCACAGTTGCTGCCAGGGGGGTATAAATAAGGGCTTTCTTGCAGTTCCGCGCCGATTTGCTGGGCCAGAGAGCGGATTTGCGGTAAGTCCTTGAAGTTCCCATGCATAACGGGGGTTTTTAGCTTTACGGGCACCCCCGCCTGGGCGAGGGTCTGGGCTGCTGATGTGGTTTTTTGAAATGATCCGGGCACTTGGGTGATGGAATCGTGGGCGGAAGCATGGGCGGCATACAGGCTCAAGCACACTTCGATGGGATGTAAGTCTCTTATTTTACGCGTGTTTTGTTCGTTTATCAAAAGGCCATTGGTGTAGATACGGATGGCGAAGGCGTCTTTGCGGGCTTGCGCGGCGATGGCGAAAAATTCGGGATGCAGAAGGGGTTCACCACCGGACAGAGTAAGCAAAAGAGTGCCGGCCTGGCGAAGTTGGGTGAATATTTTCTGGTAGTTGGCCAGGGCGAGGATTTTTTTCTTACTTTGGCCGGGCAGGTAGCAGTGAGTGCAGCGCTCATTGCATCGATCGGTAACCATAATGTGGGCGGAAAGAGGAATCGCCTTTTTCATGGTCTTGCGCATTAATCGATCGAGTCCGCTGAGCTGGGTCATGGCGCTTCGCTCTCCCGTTACGACAATCTGCGGATGAGTCCCTGTTTCATGAGGTCTTGGGCGAATTGTTCCACCTGCTGACGTATTTCACTCTTTTCCAAGTCATACTCGAGATCAAGTTGGTCAACGATTTCATCAACCGAGGCTTTGCCATCGCACAGGGAGAAGATTTGACCTCCGATGGTGTTGAGCACCGAGGCGGTGCCGCGGTCGGCTTGCACCACCACGGTTTCATCGTCGATTTGTTGATGAGCGCAGGCTTCATTTGGCGCCAATATCCATGTGCCTTCAATTTTCATTTATGCAGTCTCCATAATTCCCAAGGGAAGTTTGGTCCGAGTAAAGTGCAGATCGTAACATCTGGTGGCTTTGACCAGTTGCGTGCAACGGGCGAGACTATTTTTTAAATGTTCGCTGGCGCAGGTACCGTCTGGGCCGTCAGTGTCTTGGATACGAACGGTCAAAATGCGGCTTAAGGCGCGGGCCGAACTGGTGGGTTCCAGATAAGCTCTGCTGTCCTGATGGAGGAAAAAAACTTTTTCCACCGGGAAGCAGGCCTGATCTTGGTATAGGAAATCATCGCGACCCATGTAGGGCAAGGTTTTGATCCGTGGCCGACCTTCCTGAACGGTAAGCAGTTGGTGGTCATCATGGATGATGCGGGCATTGTCGATCATGTTGGCTATGGTGGTCTTACCGGATCCAGACGGGCCGGTAAAAAGGTAGGCCCGACCATTTTTCACCAGGGCCGAGGCATGGATAAGCGTACAATCCTGCTTGCCGGCCAGCCAGATGAATAAAAGACGAAAAAAAAGACCAAAGCTTTCTTTGGCATTGTCCGCGGACATGTCGATGCTGCCGCTTCGATCCGAGTCTCGAACCAGGCCTTGCACATGGGGGTTGGCGATTTGCAAATGATCGTCGGTGAGAAAGGCCGGCATCGCATTATGGCCTGGCTTCTCGACGGTAGGCATCGCTGGCAGAGTGTTTATTTCAATTTTGTAATCCGGATCATAATGGCAAAGAAAAGGGGCATAGGTCATGCGCAGGAGCTCAGCCAGAGAAACATCCCGCGTTTGGAAAGAGACGAACACGCCAGCGGTATCAATGACGACTTTGTGATTCACGGTGAGTCTGCTCTTCGATCCCCCGAATGCAGCAGTGAATATATGTAAACTGCTTTACTCAGGTTAAATAGTCAAGGGGGGATCATAGATCACTTTGCTGAAAGATCAATGATGATTTGGAGCCAGCTACATTACGGTTGAATCGTCGAGTTCGAAGCTGCCGGTGTCGTAGGGGAGGAAGCGGAGGGTGGTGCGGCCGATTTTTATGGTGTCGCCGGGGCGCAGTTTGGAGGCCTTGACCTTGGTGCCGTTGACGAACAGGCCGTTGGTGCTGTCGAGGTCGCGTACGTTCCAGCCGAAGCCGTCCCAATCGAGGCGGGCGTGGACCCGGGAGGATTTGTCGTCGCCGGTCAGGCAGATGTCGCATTCGCGCGCACGGCCGATTTCCTTGACCTTGCCGGTCAGGGCGTATCGGCGCTGCCTTTTTTCGTCGAATAGTTGGAACATCGGCTAACTAAACCTCGTTTTCTCAGTCCTTGTCTTTGGTCGGGACCTCATGGGCCGCTCTAAGAATGCTCTCGATGGCTTCGATAAATTCAGGCGAAGGCGAGCTGAACTCCATGCCGAAGGCCTCTTCTTTTTGGTGGGTAACCTTGCCCTGGCAGCCCTCTACTTTTCTGTCTTCTTCCTCGGATCCCGAGGTAGGTAGGTACAAAAAGACATCAGTCTCTATCGCCGGTAGATTTTCGGCCTCGATCAGGGCGCCGCCGGTGCTCAGATTGAGTAATTCAGACTGGTATTCGACACCTTCGTGGACCCAAACCACCGGGCCCGAGACATCGGCGCGTAGCTTGTTTCTGCGATCATCGAGCCAGGCGCCTTCCGCCAGCAGGCTATCGACGATCTCGCGGACAATGACCTGGTCGTCGTCGGACAGATCGACGAACTCGAGACCGGCGCCTTCCTCCTGCATATGGACTACTCGGGCCTTGACCGGCATTTGCCAGTAACGATAGTCGATGGTGAGCGCCAAGATGGTGCCCTGATCCCATTTTCGCTTGGTGAGTAAGAAAAGACCGCTTTTGCTGATGTTCTTGGTGACGCCGAGCTCGGATCCGTCGCCATCCGCGTCTAGAATTTTCAACGCGCCGCTGATCCGGATGTCACGCTGACGGTCGCCCATGGCACCCTCGCAATCTGGCATGGTGGGGACGAAATGTGGAGATAGTCCTTACCCCGTCTCCCATACCGTTTCCTGATAGACACTATATTTAAGTTTAGCTCGGTGTCAGGAGATTGTCAAAGAAGCGACCTAAGATGAAACACCCCATTTTGAGAAAAAGAACCAAATGGCGGCGACCAGCATAAGCAAGAACACGCTCAGCAGGCTGTCTTGCAGGCGGGCGGAGCTGCGTGCTTTGCCTGGCCCGGAGTCGGGGGTATAGGCTACCTCCAGCTGTTTGGCGCTAGGCGGCGCGGCGGTAAGGCTTACGACCACCAGCACCAGCACGCAGATGGCGAACAGGAAGACGGCGAAATGAAGAAAATTGATTTCGGCAAAGCCGCGCAACCAGGAGGGCAGCGATTCTTTGCCAATTTCGGCGGCCAGCCGCCCGATCCCGATCACGAAGCCGGTCCAGAGGCAGGCCATGGCCCCGCGGGCGTTGACCCGCCGGGAAAAGATGCCCAGCAAAAATACGGCGGCAATCGGGGGCGCGATGTAGGCCTGTACGCTTTGAATGTACTGATAAAGTTGACCGGAGATGAACTTCATCATGGGAATCCAGAGCAGGCCGCACACGACCAAAACGCCGGTGGCAGCTCGGCCCACCCAGACCAGGCGCTTTTCGGATGCCTGGGGCCGGAGCTTGCGATAGATGTCCCAAGTGATCAAAGTAGAGCAAGAGTTGAACACCGACGAAAGCGAGGACATCAAGGCGGCCAACAAGCCGGCCACCACAATGCCGCGCAGGCCGTTGGGCATCAAGGTGCCTACCAGCACGGGCAAGGCCTGATCGGGATGGGCCAACTCGATGCGGCCGGATTGAGACAGGGCATAGGCCACCAGGCCGGGCAGGACGAAGATGAACAAGGGCAGCAGTTTCAGATAGCCGCCGAAAATGGTTCCCCGGCGGGCGTGATCGATATTGCGGGCCGACAATACCCGCTGGACAATGAACTGATCGGTGCACCAATACCACACCCCGAGGATGGGGGCCCCGAAGAGGATCCCGGTCCAGGGAAAATTGGGGTCGGACAGTGGCTTCCACAGGTTGAAGAATTCACCGCCGGTTTGCCGGCTCAATTCGCTCAGGCCGCCCAACTCGCCAATACCGATAACCGTAACCGCGATTGCCCCGCCAATCAGGACAAAGGCCTGGAGCATATCGGTATAGAGTACGGCCCGTAGCCCACCGATAATGGTATAGGCGCCGGTGGCGACCACCACCACCAGCGCGCCGGTCCAGAAGTTGATGCCCATCAGCGATTCAAACACGATGCCGCCGGCAAAGATGGTGACCGAGATCTTGGTGAGCACATAGCCGATGATGGAAATCACGGCTAGGTACCAGCGTGCCTGAGATGAATAGCGCCGTTCCAGAAACTCGGGCATGGTAAAGACGCCGCTACGCAGGTAGAAAGGCACAAAGAGCCAACCCAGGATCAATAGAATCAAGCAGGCCAGAATTTCGAATTGGCCCACGGCCAAGCCGCTGGCCGCGCCGGTGCCGGCTAGTCCAACCAGATGTTCCGAGCCGATGTTCGAGGCAAACAGGGAAGCGCCGATGACGAACCAGCCGACGTTCTTGCCGGCCAGGAAATAGCCGGCCGAGTCCGTGCCTTCTTTTTTCTCGCGCACAATGGACCAAATGGCGACTCCGAAGACCACCATGAAGTAAAGTGCGACTAGCATCCAATCCCATAAGCTAAGCATGAGTGTGACCTTTCTTCGAATCCGGCAGGGGGCCTACCAGCTTAGCTGGGCCTGCAGCTTGCCCACGTGTTCGTCGGGCGTGGTTGCCGAGAGATCGCCAGGAATCTGGTTGGGCCGCAGCTTGACGTTCTCGCCGTAGGTATAACGGGAGTAAGACAGATAGATGGTCAAATCGGAGCCGGCCAGGGGCAGCAAACCTATCCGCGGGGTCAGTACCCGAAAAGCGAGCGAATCATGATCGGTATCC
>JAUVBB010000371.1 GCA_030591445.1 Deltaproteobacteria bacterium
ATTTGGCCGGCCTGAGCTTCGAGGAGGGTTTGACCGAACGGATTCTGGTCGATTTGGGTACGGTCGGCGCCGAGCCCCCGCAGCTGCAAATCATTTGTGACAGGCTTTACGATGAACTAAGTGAGGGTGAGCTGCAGTTCAAACATGGACACTTCGATCGTCTTGGTGGGGCCAAGGGAATTTTGGGTTCCTACCTGGAGCGATATATCAGCACCCGCACCCCGGCCCGACAAGAGTTGAGCCGGCAAGTGCTCAAAACCATGGTTAGTTCCATTGATACCAAAACCGTGGTGAGCGCGCGTTCGGTCGCCCAGGTCACCGGGCGCACGGTCAAGGTGGTCACGGGCATGCTCGATCATCTACGTGATGCTCGCTTGGTGCGCAAGCTGAAGGGGGAAGAGGGCGAAAGTTACGAGCTTTGTCACGAATACCTGATTGCGGAGATCAGCCGCTGGATCGACGAGCAGGAGCGGGAGCTGATAAAAGCCCGGGAGCTATTGCGCCATGAATTGATGAACTATCAGCGCTTCGGCTTGCTGATGGCGCCCAGCCGGGCGGCCATCGTGCAGCAGGTGCGCCAAGCGCTTCATTTGACTGAGCCGGAACGAGAGCTCTTGGATAAGAGCATCCGCCGTCATCGCCGCAAAAGGAGAACCGCGGTCGGTTTGTTGGTCGCGACCTTGGTGGCGGTGGTGCTGACTAGTGTGTTTGTGGTGCGCAGTCTCCAGCAGCAAGTGTGTCGCGGGGCCGAAGCAGAGCTTTCCGGGATCTGGGATCAGAAAACAAAGAAGCAGGTACGCCAGTCTTTTTTGGCGACCGGTAAATCCTTTGCCCCGGACGTTTACCAGGGAGTGGCTAAGGCCCTGGATGCCTATGCCGCTGCTTGGGTAACCATGCATAGGCGCGCTTGTGAAGCCACCCATGTGCAAGCCGTGCAGTCAAGCACGCTGCTCGATGCCCGCATGAGCTGTCTGGACGGCAAGTTGAAGGAAATGGGCGCTTTGATTGAAATCTTTGCGGCCGCCGATTCGCAAGTGGTTGCCCGGGCCGTCCAGGCAACTGCCGCGCTGAGCCCGCTATCACGCTGCGCCGATCTGGATGCTCTTTCCGCTCGTCTGCCCCCCATGGCCTCGGATGACATGCGCCAAAAGGTAGGGGCCATTCGGCAGCAGTTGACCGAAGCGCATGCCTTGCTGCGCACCGGCAAGTACGCGGACGGCCTGGCGATGGCCCAAGCAGCCCGTGCCACGGCCCGGAAAATTGCTTACCCACCGGTGTTGGCCGAGTCTCTGTTATTGGCCGGCCAATTGCTGATGTCGATGGGAGAATACCAAAAAGCCCACGAGGTCTTGTACGATGCCTGGCTGACGGCCGAGAGTTACGGTGGTACCGAGTTGAAAACCGATAGCATTATCCAGTTGTTGTTGGTTCGGGGTTTTCATTTGGCGCGGGTAGCAGAAGCCCTGGATTTGAGCCGTTTGATCGAGGCTTTGCTGGATCGGCTGGGCAAACCGGTCTTGGCCACGGCCCGTTGGCAGGGTTTTCTCGGCAACATCTACCAGGAAATCGGAAACTTTCAGCTAGCCAATAAACATCAGCAGCGGGCTCTTTCTCTGCTGGAGAAAGAGCTCGGACCGCATCATCTCCTGGTCGGTACCGCGCTCAAGAACCTGGCCAATACCGTCTTTCGCTCGGGCCATTATGATCGGGCGTTGTCGTTGTATGCGCGCTCCTTGGCCATCCAGGAAAAACTCTTGGGGGCCGAGCACCCGGAAGTCGCCGACGCATTGGTCGGCCTGGGTATTGTCAATAAGAAGATGTCCCGCTTTGACGCGGCCATCAAACACTACCAACGGGCCCTGACTATCTACCAAAAGGCCCTGGGCCCGACCCATGCCAATCTGGGCATGTGTCTGCACAACATGGGCCTGGCTTATTCGGAAAAAGGGGACTTCGCGCAAGCGATCAAGTTGCACCGCCGCTCTTTGGCCATCTGGGAGCAAGCCTATGGGCTCGATCACCCGCGGGTGGGCGTCAGCCTGGGGGGTCTGGCCTCGGCCCTGGCCGGCGCCGGTCAACAAAAACCAGCCATCGAGAGTTACCGACGCTCCCTGGCTATCTCCGAGAAAGTCTACGGCCGGCAGCATCCGGAAAATGTCTATACTCTCACCAGCATGGCCGATCTCTATGGGCAACGAAAAGAGTACCAGCAAGCCCAAACGATTTTGTTGCGGGCGCTTGGCATTTGCGAAAAGCAGGAGTGCGAAGCGGAATTGATGCCGCAGCTGCAATTCAAATTGGCCGAGGTTCTGTGGGCCAGCCGTTGTCGACCGGAAGCATCCGCTGCCAAAATCGCCACTTTGGCCCCCGGCCCGGTTTGCCGGAAAAAAGTACGGCAACTGCTTGCGCAGGCGCGAAAAAAATGGACCAAACAAAAATACGCCCAAAACCAGCTCAAGGAATTGGATGCCTTTATGCGGGAAGTAAAGGGCAAAGAGCGGCCGTAAGTTCATTTAGTTCACAATGCCCCTGTTTCTTTGCTACCTTAACAGCAAGAAATTTTTTGGAGGCATGATGCGGCTACGATTATTGATTCTTGTTTGGCTGGTGATGACGGCATATTCTGCCCGCGCCGCCGAGCCGATTTCCATTGCGGTCATGGAGTTTTCATCCAAAGGGGGCGTGACTCCGGATCAGATGGATGCTTTGTCGGATTTGCTTTCAAACCAGATTCGCTCTCTGGGCAATTTCAAGGTGATCGGCAAGGCCGATATTCGCTCTTTGCTGACCATGGAAGAGCAACGTCAAAGGCTTAGCACTTGTGACGACCAGTCTTGCCTGGCCGAAATCGGCGGTGCCCTGGGTGCGGGCTGGGTAGTCATGGGCAATGTGAGCCTGTTTGGCAAGACCTACTTGCTCAATCTCAAACTGGTTGACGTGCGGGCGGCCACGGTGGCGGGCGGAGTCTCGCGGTCTATCAAGGGTGGAGAAGACGAACTCTTGGCCGCCTTGCCCAGTGCCACCAAGCAGCTGTTTGACTCGGTGGCCGCGCACTTTGCCCCAGCCCCGGAAGCTAGCCCGTCGGTGCCGCTAGCGGCGGTAGCGGTGGACAAAACTCCTCCGGAGGCAGCCCCCGCCGATGGGCTACGTCGCTGGAGCGTGTGGTTGGCCCTATCCGGCCTGAGTTTGTCGTTGATCGACGATCAGGAAGATCCCAACTCTACTTGTGCCACCAATGACCTCAAAGACGGGCGCGTGGGCTTTGGTCTCGCCGCTACTGTTGGCTACCGCTTCAACCCCTGGTTGTCCTTGCTCGGTCGGCTGGGAGGCGAGTACGTCTTTGGTAGTCGCGCCGGCGCTTCCCGGCGGCGGCTGACCGTGGAACCCGGGCTGGGTCTCAAAATCACGGTTCCCCTGGAGTCCTGGGTCGAACCGGTGGCCGAAGGCACCGTCGGCGTGGCCTTCATGAATGACGACAGTCAAGAGGGCGGCAGTAATCTTGTTACCGTCTCCGGCACTGGCTTGGCGCTGCATACCGCGGTGGGGGCGGATTTTCGCCTGGCCGAAGCCTGGTCGATGGGTGTGCGCGGCGGCCTTGCCTTTCGACACTACTTTAGCCTCGACGAGAACGGCGATAGCACCAGCGCCCAGGCTACCGTTCTGGGCGTATTTGGCGCGATTAGTTTTGCTTGGGTCTTCTAGGCTAGCGGATGAAATGTTCTGAACTTAGATCGGTGGCGCCAGTTTTCTCTGCGAATGAACTTGGCGATGGATCCTCTTTACCCACTCCAGACCAAGTCGAGGCTCGTTACCAGAAGCGACAGGAACGAATCGAGACCTTTCTTCGCCGCCAAGAGCCCATCTCGCGGGCCATCTCTTGGGGCCGGATGCTGTGTTTCTTGTTGGCTTTGGGTGGGGTGACGGCGGGTTTTTGGAACCTGTCCCGGGTTCAGATTGTGCCCCTGATTCTGGGCATGATCGGCCTGTTGGGTTTTGTTGGCCTCATGGTTTGGCATGAGCAGGTTATCCAAATACTCCGGCGCATGAAGGCGTTGCGCAAAATTCAACAAGGGGCGCGATGGCGCCGGTCCCGAGATTGGTCGCAGCTGGTCAACCATCCGGTGGCCGACGAGTTTGCCAAGCATCCGGTAGCCCGGGACCTGGATGTTTTTGGTGCCGAGGGCCGAGGGGCTTCGCTTTTTTCGCTCATCGGCGGGGTCTATACCGCGCCCGGCCGTGCGATTCTTTCGCAGTGGCTGCTGCAGCCCGCCGAGGCCGAAGAAATCCGGGCTCGCCAGCAAGCGGTCCAGGAGCTTGCGCCCGCGCTCGACTGGCGCCAAGAGCTTCTCTTGCTTACCCAGACCCTGGCCGAACCGGAGCACCGTCCCGAGCCCTTGCTGAAATTTGCTGAAAGCAGCAATACTTGGCTGCCGCGGCGAAAATCCATCTGGCTGGTGCGGGCCCTGACCGCCATTACCTTGCTGAGCTTGGCTCTCCATGTCCTGGGCTGGTTGCCGCCCTTCTGGATTGCTTTCGCCGTCTTTAACCTGGCCCTGAGCAGAATTTGGGGCAAATTCGGCGAGCCGGTTTTTGCCAACCTGCTGGGTCAGGAACGCATTGTGGCCAAGACCACCGAGCTATGCCGCTTGCTGGCTGACACCCAGTTTGACAGCCCCTGGCTGCAACGGGCCGGCAAGGTTCTGACAGTCGAGCAGAGCACGGCATACCAGCAACTAAAGCGACTGAGCCGGCTAGCCGCGTTTGCGGAAATTAGGCTTTCGGTTTTTGTTTATCTGCCGCTGCAGGCGCTTACCCTCTGGGATTTCCACCTGCTGGGGCGGTTAGAGGGTTGGCGGCAGAGCGCGGGCGCACAGATGCGCGCCTGGATCCAGGCCTTGGCCGAAATCGAGGCTTTGGCCGCCCTGGCCGGTCTGCACCACGATCATCCTGATGGCTGTTTTGCCGAAATTTCCGAGGCTGATCCGGTGGTACTCGAAGCCCAGGATCTGCGCCACCCGCTCTTGCCGCTGGCTGCCTGTGTGGGCAACGACGTGCAGCTGGGCCCGGCCGGCAGCTTCTTGCTGGTGACCGGGTCCAACATGTCGGGCAAGAGCACCTTGATGCGCGCGATCGGTCTCAATGTCATCCTGGCCCAATGCGGCGGCCCGGTTTTTGCCCGGGCCATGGTTTGCCCGCCCCTGGTGCTGGGCACCAGCTTTCGTATTCAAGACTCGGTGGAACAGGGCGTGTCCTACTTCATGGCCGAGCTGCAGCGACTCAAAGAGATTGTCGACTTGGCCCAGGCAACCCAGCAGGTCGGGCAGGCGAATCTACTTTTTTTGCTCGATGAAATTTTGCTGGGCACCAACATATTTGAGCGCCAGATCGCGGTGCGTCAGGTGATCCGCTTTCTGATCGATCAGGGCGCCGTCGGTGCCATATCGACCCACGATCTGAGCCTGGCCGATGCCGATGAGTTGCGTGAACAATGCCAGCCGGTGCATTTCAAAGAGTCCTATCAAGAGCAGGATGGTCGGGCGCTCATGCACTTTGATTACCGGCTTCGAACCGGGGTGGCCTCTACCGCCAATGCGCTCAAGCTGTTGCAATTGGTAGGCCTAGGTGAGGGAGTGCAATGAAGAAAGAAATAAAAGCGATCTGGCATCGACCAGGCTTGTGGGTATTTTTCCTGTGCGGGCTAGGCCTACTGGTCGGTAGCTCGGCCCGGGCCGCCGAGGCCCAGGATCTTCGACTGCGCGGACGCCTGCAGGCGCGCTGGCAGTTGCAAGAGGGTGCCCAGGACGATCTGCAACATCAATTTGTCCTGCGCCGCGCGCGCATCGATGGCCGCTGGGATGCCCAGGACTGGCTGCGGGTGGTGTTGGAACTTGAGGCTGGCGAGGGCCTGGTCGATGATGCAGCCGGCCCCGTGGTCAAGGATGCTTATGGGCGTCTGAAGTTCGACCGGGCCTTGGTGGTCCATGTCGGGCATTTCAAGAAACCGTTTTCCCGGCTGAAAATGACTTCTGCCTGGGACTTGTTGATCCCGATTCGCGGCGCCCTCAATGGCTTGGCCATTGCCGATACCCGCCACGGTGGCTTTGGCGGGCGTGACCTGGGGCTCATGGTCTCGGGTCGCTTCCAGTGGCAGGGGCGTTTACGCTACTATCTGGGTGCCTTTTCGGGAACGGATATTGCCACCGGTCAGAAAGAAAACCGGAAAGACTACGTGGCCCGGTTGCAATGGCGGCCGTTCAAAGGCCTGGAGTTTTCGGTGAATGCGGCTCACAAGTTGTTCGAGCAAGCGGGCCTGGACCGGACCGCCAATCTCTTTGGTGCCGATTTGCTCTGGCGCTTTTTCGACTTTCATCTGCAAATCGAAGGTGCTTACGGTGACAATGTGGAGGCCCGGGCCGGCCACAAACTTCTGGGCGGCCACGCCATTGTTGCCTATCGCATCGGCTTGTCCGCTGATTGGTCCCTGCGGCCGGCGCTGATGGCCGAGTACCTGGATCCGGATTCTGAGGTACAATGGGGCAAGTTGCTGCGTTTTGGTGGTGCCTTGAACTTTGACTACCGAGAGTCACTCCGGGTGGTGCTGTTTGCCGAACTAGCCACCGACCGCGGTCGCTATGAGTCGACCCTCGAAGACGATCATTGGGTAGAGGGTGATGACCGCTTTTTTGTGCAGTTGAATCTCATGCTTTGAGGCCTGAAATGAAGAAGACCGCGATTCTTTTTTTGCTGATCGCTACCGCCGTTGCTGGCTGCGATCTGGGCCGGGCCGATGCGCTCGAAGGACAGTGCCCGAACGGCGTGTATCAATGCCTGCCCGGCCAGGGTTGTCATGAGCAGCTTTGCGGTCTCTGTCAGCAAGCCGACGAGTGCCCGGAGATGGACGGCTGCCGATCGGACGGCAGTTGTGGTGAATGCGGCAGCTCGGCCGAGTGCCGCCCGGGTGAGAGTTGTCGGCAAGGTTTTTGCCTGGCCGACGAGTTGCCCGTCTGGGAGTTGACCGTAGCCGAAGCCGACTGGCAGCATATTGTGGACAACTTCAACGAAGACATTTTTGTACCCTGTGTCTTGCAAGTGGGCGATACGGTCTACGATCAGGATGTCGAGTTGCGCTTGCGTGGCGGTTCGACTCGTGCCTTTCTAAAAAAATCGCTGCGCATCAAGTTTCCCGAAGGAGCGGTGCACCCGGGCTATGCCCGCAAGATCAATCTGCGCGCCGAGTACAACGACCCGTCTTTTCTGCGTACCATGCTGGGCTTCCAGACCTTTCACTTGCTGTCGGACATCCCCAGTCCGCGTGCCCGCTATGTCAGGTTGTTTCTCAACGGTAGTTATTACGGCCTGATGGTGGAGGTCGAGCGCATCGGTCCCAAGTTTTTGACCGTACGCGGCCGCG
>JAUVBB010000485.1 GCA_030591445.1 Deltaproteobacteria bacterium
AACATCAAGCTGTTTGCCGACAAAGGCGTCAAAAAAATCATCACCACTTCTCCTCACTGCCTCTTCACTTTCCGTAACGAGTATCCCGAGCTAGGCGGTGAATTCGAGGTCGTGCACTACAGCCAGCTATTCGAGCACCTGCTGGCCGATGGCAAAATCAAACCCAGCAAAGACCTGGGCAAGAAAGTCATCTTCCACGACCCCTGTTACCTGGGTCGCCACAACGAAGTCTACGAAGCCCCCCGCAAACTGCTCGACGGCATCAGCAAAGACCGGGTAGAAATGGATCGCTCCGGCCCCGACAGCATCTGCTGCGGTGGCGGCGGCGGCCGCATCTGGATGGAAACCCCCGTCGGCGCCCGCTTCGGCGACCTGCGCATCAACGACGCCCTGGCCAAGGAAGCAAATGTATTGGCCACCGCCTGCCCCTACTGCACCATCATGCTCGACTCCTCCAACATGGCCATGGGCAAAGAAGACCTGGAAATCAAAGACATCGCCGAACTGCTAGACGAAGTGCTGTAAAGAGCACTCTGCCTCTCCTTCAATTGCCGACTGCTAGCACCTTCGCCCGGCCGGTATTGGCTGAAGCCGACACGTAGCCAATGGCACCGGGATTGGCCAAGACGTAGGCAAGCACGAGCTTTTCGGTTCTTTTCTCTGGGGGCGGAACCCCGCGACCGGAAAAAATCTGTTGTTGCCAGAAGCTCTTGATCGAGCTTACTGATTTACCGATCACTTTCTTTGAAAACACCCGGCGCGTAGACGACGAAGCCTTGAGATCAACCGGCAAAACCTTTTGCCCATTGGGCCATTTTGTCTCTTTCTTCAGAAACATCTTCTTCGCCTGCAAACGGCTCAACGCGGACACCGAACTGGCCGGGTGAACGATAAGTTTGTAGGCAGCGGTCTCTTGCCCTGGGACCGGCGAAGCCCAAAGCAGAGTCCAGAAACCGATGGACGCAAGTAGTAGTTTTTTCATTGGGCACTCTCCTAACTAAAAGCCAAAGACAATGGCCCCTTTGAACTCGGTATACGATTCGTTTCCCCCGCCGAAGCGACTATTTAGACTTTCTGCCGCTACCGTGTCGAGTTCCAATTTAATGAATAACCTATCCACCAGGCGAACGTTTATTCCATAAACAAACATCATGGCCTGATCGTTTTCGGTGTTGGTGTCGGGGTCAAGATACTCGAAGCGAAAGTAGGGCGTGTATCTATCCAAGAACAAATATGAAAGCATGACTGTCGCACCGTATCGCATAATCTCGTCGCCAGTAGAAGGCTTCACCGTACCCATCACAAACTCACCTTCGACCCCCAGGCCCATGACGTTCCAGATAAGATGCCCCCCGTAACTAAGCAAGCGCGTGGTACCACTACGATACTCATCACCAACAGATGTCACATCCCATTCCGATATAGAGTCTGCGTAAGCTGACAACCCGATCTCCAAATCCTCGGCCGGCTGGGCTCTTACCCGCGCGGAAAATGCCTTCTGCTTGTTATCATCTTCCTCGAATGGGTTGGTCGTCTCCTGCTCACCGTTTGACACTTGTAAGCTGTAGTCGAAGCCAGTGCCGCCAACGTCAAAGGCGCCTCCGATCTCCAAACCAACTGCCCATCGCGGGTAAAAGCGAAGACCACTTCCAAACTTGTTGTTCTTGTTGGTGCTCAACGGCTCTTTGACGGAAATAAAGACCGGCTTCGCAGTATGAATCTCATTGTAGATTCCAAAGGGAACAAACATCTTGCCGGCCCGCACTCGCAGCCAGTCGAACACCGTATACTCGGCAAATGCATACTCGACAGCTACATTGCCCCAGTTGTTCTCGGTAGCTGTGCCATGCTCCCAGGAAAGGTCGGTTGCCAAGCGAAGCTCTTCTACCGGCATCACATTAATCACCAAGTCGAATAGGTCCAAATCGAAGGAACCGGCTTTGTCGCCTTTGCCGGTATCTCCGATTTGTTGCTCGTATTCGAAGCTGAAATACCCATTGAGATGGATAATCTCATCGATCTCCACCGCTTGGCTCAGCACAGGAAACAGCAAAATCAGACAGGAAATTAGAACAACTACGTTCTTGGACATAAGAGCTCCTTTCAGTTACAGCCGTGACCATTTCCCTCGGCAATGGATACTCACCTCAAAAAGTAAGTGACCCAGCCAGGAACTTCGTTCAAAGCATCCCGCCCCCGTGAATTGCAGACATGGTGATGATAAGGTAGACGTTATCCCAGAGTGCTTGCATCAGCTGTGCCATTCATCCCAGACAACAATCAAGTTGCCAATTAGCCATTCTGTGTACAATTTCAGCTAAGGATCTACGCCATTTTGATTCTGGCAATCTGAGAATGGGAAATATATTCTGAAATTCAGACAATATGCAGTTGAATGGAGTTATTCAGTTGGTGGTTTTACGACCATCAATTTTGGTTTACAAAGCACCGATTTTTATATTATTCCTTTAGCATTGAGCAAAACCAAGCCACCGTCTTTCGTTGGTCCCGGGAAGGGTCAGACTCATGCGTCGTAAGAACATACTCGTCGTTTTGGTATCCTTGGGATTGATGGGATTTGGCATCTGTGTTTACGCAGGCCTGGATCTGATAGCGCCCGCGCCTCTCACCAATGTTCCGCAGCTGATTCCCTATCATGGCATTCTGGAAAAAGACGGGGCCTTGGTCAACGCCATAGACGCCCAAACGGTGAGCTTCCGGGCCAGCCTATGGGACGCTCCGGTGGACGGCAGCAAGGTATGGCCGGCCGGGCTCGATGTCTTCGACGAGCATAGCGTCAATGTCGTAAACGGCCGATTCACGTTCAATATCGGCGAGGACGTTGCCTACCAGCACGTGCTGGGCACCGCCCTGTATCTCGACATACAGGTCATGGGAGCCGGAGACGCAGACTTTGTCCAGTTGGGCGGACGCCAACGTTTTCTGTCCGCGCCCTTCGCGATAGCCGCCTCCCGATCGGACGGAGACTTCGATATTAACGGAGCCATTACCGCCAGCGGACCGCCACTCAGCATCCAGGGTAGCGCCATCAACTCAGACGACCCGCTCTCCTTGCAGGGCAGCTCCGGGGCCAATACCACGGTGGGCGGCAATCTGGCTGTGGCCGGCGATATGACCGTTACCGGCGATCTGGTCGCCGGTAACTTGTGGACCAAGGTTTTCGAAGGCGATGTACCGCAAGGCCCCTGGTTCGTAGTCAGCGGTCTCGACAACCGGCACAGCATGTACAAAATCTTCTTTCAAGGCTACATCCTGGGCAACGCAGCCGATCAGCGCCTGCTGCTGCGTCCCAACAACGACGCTCAGGCCCACTACCGCTCATTTGTAACCATGTTCGGTGATTATGCTGGCGGTGAATGGGAAGCCACCGGCCTATACCTGGGCCGAAGCTGCTGCGGGTACACGGGCGTTATCAACCTCGAGTACAATCTCAACGCATCCAATATCGGCAGTTTGAATTTCTATGTCTCCTCGGGATCCTCTACTTTTTTCAATACCAATGGCACCATCATCAAGTTTTCCGGCGGCGGCTCATGGGGATCATCAGCAAACATCACCTCCCTCACCCTCTTGACCAGCGGCGGTGGAAATTTTGCCGGAAGGCTGATCATTTTCGGCCTAAAACCATAAAGAAAAGAGCTTCCGCCTAGAAACCCAACAACCAGAGACCGTTCCCGGTTTTGTCGGGTTCGGTCAGGCAGCTGACGCGATCACACACGACACTGGCGGGGATCGTCATTCCGTTATTCTCGGTATTTCCTAAGATATGGGCACGATTACGAACCCAACCAATGGAAAGGAAAATCCCATGTCGAGCACGAATTCCACTTTTGTCACTGCTGTTCTGAGCCTGGCCATACTGCTGACCTTGCCCGGGCGGGATGCCCGCGCCCAGGACTGTGACGCCGGTACCCGTTGTTCCGATTTCGCTGAGCTAATGACCTTCATGAACACGGACGAACAGAGAAATCCCGAGTACCGCCTGGTTCAGCCTCGCTACGACCTGCCCACCGCGGTGCCCCGCCATGCCCAATACAGCCGCGCCTGCTACTTCTTCGCAGTGGCACCCATCCTGGAGTACCTGGGCTATTCCCGCTTCGTCCCGGGCGCAAACTACACCTACAACTTTAGCTATGCCAGCCAAGACGGCTTGGCCTCCCACCGTGGCTTTGATGCCGGCTACTACCTATCGACGGAAAACCTCATGGCCATGAGCGTACTGTGGGAGTCCTACTACAACCACTGCGATTATGACCATGGTTGGGTGTGCGATCCCTTGTCGCGGGCCGGCTTCTACCAAGACGCGGACCAGACCGAGATCAACACCAGCCCGGAATCCTGCGCGCGACGATTTGCCGCCGGCGAGGAGTACGGGCAGTGCGATGTCCCGGGCAACGACTACGAAGCCTGGCTGGATCAAGTGGGCAACGGCTGCGGCAGCCCCGAGGCACCCTGCAACCCAACCGCCGGCAGCGGTATGTATTGGTTTGCCAACCAAGTCATGCAGTTCTACGCCGGCTGCAACGACATGCGCATGTTCCAGCCTCATGCCGACAACTATCAACAAAAGCTGCACATGCGCCGGGTGGTGAAAGGATTCATCGATCACAATATGCCCATTCCGGTAGTGGTCCGGCAAGGCGGTCACTTCATGATGCTGGTAGGCTATTTCGATCTGGACTCCACCGGCTTTCCCCGCCAGGCCATTATCACCGACTCTTCCCGGAGATTCTCTCTGGTACCGCTGACGACTTTCTGGAACGAACACGACAACCGATCCCTGCGCGAACTCCTGCCCTGGAACCAACACCTGGACGGCGCCTGCCAAGCCGGCGGGTGGGCACGCACCCTAGACGATGCCTCGACCGAGTTCAAACTTTGTGACATGCCCGACGGCTGGACCGCCAACTGCGTGGAAGACCGCGTCTTTGGCGCCGAAATCACCTGCGAAGACAACGACTCGGTGCGCTCCA
>JAUVBB010000067.1 GCA_030591445.1 Deltaproteobacteria bacterium
GAGTGTCGGCTATGCTTACGGGGTCGAGTTCTTCATCGCCTGGTACTCGGGCAATCCCTACGAGGAATACATCTTCCGCTACCGACCCACCGGCGATTATGCCGGCGTGTTCTGGATCATGGTCGTATGCAATGCCGTGGTTCCGCTCTTGTTCTTTTTCCGCCGCTGCCGCACCGACTTGCGCATCATGTTTGCCCTGGCCCTGCTAATCAACGTGGGCATGTGGTTCGAGCGCTACAACATTATTGTCAGCTCCCTGTCGCGAGACTATCTGCCCTTTGCCTGGGGCCAGTACCATATCAGCTGGGTCGAGGGCGCCATTGTCCTGGGTTCTTTCGGCCTCTTCTTCTTGCTGGTTCTGCTCTTCGTCAAGCACTTGCCGGCGGTGGCCACCACCGAATTGAAAGAAGCCCTGGATCCGCCCCTGCGCAATGCCAAGGCGACCCCGACCGAGGAACCATCATGAGCGGCCCGGAAACCCGCCCGCGCATGATGGCCTCTTTCGCCCATCTCGACAGCCTCTTGGCCGCCATCGAGGCGGTGCAGGCAGCGGGCTATGACGACCTGGAGGTTTTTTCGCCCACCCCTCGGCATGAGATCGACCAGGCGCTGGGCCCCGCAAAAAAATCACCGGTGCGCTACTTTACTTTTCTGGGCGCCTTGGGCGGCTTAGTCGGCGGCTTTGGCTTGACCCTCTTGACCGCCAGAATCTGGAATCTCATCGTGGGCGGCAAAGCCATCGATTCGCTGCCACCCTTTTTGGTGGTTGCCTTTGAACTAACCATCCTGGGCGGCGGCTTGGCCACTCTGCTGGCGGTGTTGTTTTTCGCCCGGCTGCCCCGCCGGCAAGATCGGGCCTACCATCCGCGCTTTTCCGACGATCGCTTCGGGCTGTTGGTGCCACTGCCGGATGACAAAATCGACGCGCTGCGCAGCCTGCTCGAAGCCCAGCACGCCGAACGTTGCTGGCTGCCCGATGAGTCGGGGGATAAGTCATGACCCGCACCGAGGCCATCTTGGCGGTATTGCAACTGGGCCCGCGCCGCCTGCCGACCGTCGCCAAAGTCGGGTTATGGCTGCTTGCCATACTGGGCCTGGGAGCATTGCTGGCCGCCTGGTTCAGCGATCGCGCGGCTTGGTCGGTGGAAGCCTGGCTGACCGCCTGTCTGGTCATTTTGGGCCTGAGCCAGGTGGGCATTGTCTGGTCGGCGGTCATCGAACTCACCAATTCCCGCTGGGGCCGTTCGGTGCGGCGACTCATGGAGCTGAGCTTGGCGGGCGCGCCGGTGGCCCTATTGAGCCTGGCGGTCTTGTTGATCGGCGCCCCCTACTGGCTTCCCTTTGATCCGGCGCATTTAACCGGGGCCAAGGCCATCTGGCTGGCCCATCCCTTTTGGGCGCTACGTAATTTCCTGGCCGTTAGCGGATTGTACGGTCTGAGCCTGTACTACCTTTATCACTGTTTGCGCCCCGACCTGGGTCTAGCCCGCGAACAGGGCCATGCCTACCCGGGGAAGCTGGCATCGAGCTTGCTTCGTCATTGGCGTGGCCTGGACGAAGAAGTGGCCCGATCCAAACGGCGCCGCCAAGTCCTGGCGCCCCTGCTGTGTATCGGCTTCGCCTTGGTGTACTCGCTGGTGGGCTTTGATTTGGTCATGGCTCTGGATCCGCACTGGTATTCAACCTTGTTCGGCGCCTATCATTTTGTCGGCATTCTGGTCATGGGTTTGGCACTGGCCATCCTGCTGGCTTACGCCCTGGGTCACCGCATCGGTCCGCGGGCCTTCTTCTCTGCCAAGCACTTCGGTATTTTGGGCTCTTTGCTCTTTGCCTTTTGTTTCTTGCTAGGTGATTTTTTCTGGAGCCAATTCTTGACCATCTATTACGCCGATCTGCCCGAGGAGACCGGTTACCTTTTGTTGCGCACCATGGATCCGGCTTACCCCTGGCGGCATCTGGCCTGGGCGATACTGGGTGGTTTTTTTGGGCTGCCCTTCATCACTCTGCTGTTTCGGGCGGTCAAGTGGGTGCCGGCTCGACTGGCAGCCGTGGCGCTGGTGGTGTTTTCGGCCATGATTGCCGAACGCTTCTTGACCACGGCCCCGCCCTTGCTGGGGCTGAGGCCCGGCGCCCCGGCCGCCGAGATGTGGCAGCCCTTGGCCCTGACTTTTCTGGTTTCGCTGGCATTCCTGGCCATGGGCGGCCTGCTGTACGGCTGGCTGGCTCGGCAAGTGCCGTTGATGCCAATCAGCGATCCCTTGTTCATCGATAGCCTAAAAGACAACCAGGAGAGACCGAAATGACCAGGCAGCGGCCCAGGTTCAGTAGGCTGGCCGGCGCCGGCTGGGTCTTTACCGTCTGCCTTTGCGCGGGTTTGTTAGTCTATTTCCATTGGCTGCATCCCCGCATTTCCATGGGCCATGAACAACCCATCGCCTTTAGTCACCGACTGCACGTGAGTGACAAACAAATCGATTGTGCCTACTGCCATCCTTTCGCCCATCGTTCGCTCAATGCCGGCCTGCCCTCGGTGCACAAATGTCTGGGCTGTCATGATCACATCATCGCCGGTCACCCGCAGATACAGCGACTCAAATCCGCCCGCCAGAGTCAGCAGGCCTTGGCCTGGCTGCGCGTGTTCTACAATCCCGATCACGTATTTTTTCCCCATTACCGGCATCTGGGTAAGGGCGTGACTTGCCAGCAGTGCCACGGCTCAGTCGAAAGCCAAGACCGGCTCCAGACTCATACCTTTTACATGGGCTTTTGTATTGACTGCCATCAGACCCGGGGCGCCAGCCGCGAGTGCACGGCTTGTCACCAGTGAGGCGAATTTGGAAGAAACCCGAACACAATTTTTGGCTTCTCGACTCTTTTTCCTAACCGCCGCCTTCTGGGTTTTGGTGGCCATGACCTTGGGTCTGATCATGGCCATCCAGCTGGCAGTGCCGGAAACCTACGCCGACATTCCCCAGCTGCTCTATAGCCGACTGCGACCCGCGCATGTCAATTTGGTGGTCTTCGGGTTGGTATTGCCCGGCCTGGTGGGCGCCGCACTCTATGTAGTACCCACGGTCTGCCGCACCACCTTATTCGCTCCCTGGTTGGCGGTGGCTTCGGCGGTGTTGTGGAACGGAGTCAACCTGGGCATCTTGGGCACCCTGATCCACGGCATGACCCAGGGCCGCGAGTACGCCGAGCTGATCTGGGAATTGGATGTCGCGGTCCTGGTCATGTACGCGCTGCTGATCGTCTGCGTCTTTGGCACCATTGCCCGCCGAAAAGAAAAACTACTCTATGTGTCGGCCTGGTATATCGCCGGTGGCTTGTGCTGGACCGCGGTGGTCTGGGTGGTAGGCAATGTCATGTGGCATCCGGACACCGGCTCGCTCAGCGGCATCAGTGATGCCATTCTCAATTGGTTCCATGGCCACAACGTGCTGGGCCTGGTCATCACCCCGGCCGCGGTCGGGGTCGCCTATTTCATCATCCCCCACGCCACCCGCACGCCCATTTACAGCCACACCCTATCGCTCCTGGGTTTCTGGATGTTGTTGTTCGTCTACACCCATACCGGCACTCACCACTTGCTGCAAGCGCCGGTGCCCCAGTGGCTCAAGGTCTTGTCCATCGTCGATTCGGTGGCGCTGCTGATTCCGGTCTTTGCCTTTTTGACCAATGTCTGGCTGCCACTGCGCGAGCGCATCGGTCGCCTGCACCAGGACGTGGGCGCCAAATTCGTGTTCGTCGGGACGGTCTGGTATTTCATCACCTGCCTACAAGGCCCGCTGCATTCCTTGCCCGTGGTGCAAAGACTGACCCACTTCACCAACTGGGTGGTGGGCCATGCCCACATCGCCGTGCTGGGTTTTGCCGGTTTTATCAGCATGGGCGCGGTTTTTTACCTGCTGCCCCGGGTATCGGGTCGGCGGCTGTGGTCGGTGCGCATGGCCGAGGCCCAGTATTGGCTCATGTCGATCGGCCTGATCGGCTTCTTCCTGACCTTGACCAGCGCGGGTTTGATCCAGGGCCAGGCTTGGCTCAACGGTGAAGTGATCTACCGGATCCTGCCCCAGATGTCTCTCTACATGGTGTTGCGGGCCTTGCTGGGCATCATGATGCTGACCGGCGGCACCCTGTTTACCATCAATGTGGTCATGACCATCTGGCGCGGGCAAAAGGTCGACTCATGATCATCCACATGAACGCCAAGCTGATCGGTATCGGCACCACTCTGGTGATCTTAGCCATCGTGGTGGCAGTGGTGTTTGTGCCCCATGCAACCTTCGAAGCCGCCCACCGGCCCTCCGACGATTACCGGCCCTTGACCACCTTGGAAATGCAGGGGCGGAAATTGTACTTGAAAAACGGCTGTAACAATTGCCACACCCAGTACATTCGCGCGGTGGATTGGGGCCTGGGCGCCGAGCGCCTGGCCCAGGCCGGCGACTATTTCGGCCAGACTCCGCCCATGCTGGGCTCCATCCGCACCGGGCCTGATCTGTCCCAGGTGGGCGGCGAGCATACCGACGACTGGCATGCGGCCCATTTTCACAACCCGCGCTATCCCCGGCCGGAATCGATCATGCCCAATTTCGGCTTTTTCTCCCCGGCCGAGTTACGGGCCAGCATCGCCTATATGCAAAGCCTGGGTTTTCGGGCCGCCGACGCCCGGGTCCGACGCCAACTGGCCTGGCGAGAAAAGGCCATGGCCGCCTATGCCGCCGGCATCGACCAAAACATTCGCTGGCTGCACGATCTGGTTCCCCAAGGCTGGCGCGATGTTCCCAACCCTTATCCGGCCACTGAAGTGTCTCTGGGGCGGGGCGCCACCATCTACCAGCGCTGGTGCCTCGGTTGCCATGGGCCGGTCGGCGACGGCCAGGGACCGGCGGCGGCTTTCCTCTATCCGCCCCCCCTTAATTTCACCACTCTGGCCCGGCACGCCGACAGCTCCGGCGGCTTGCTTTATTACCAGATCATGAACGGCATCACCGGCACCGCCATGCCCTATCTCAAACGGGAACTCGAAAGCGAGAAAATTTGGGATGTGAGCAACTACCTGGCCCAGTACTTCATTGGCAACAATGACGCAAACCTTGAGCCCAAAGGCATCGACGCCGCCTACGAGCCGGCAGCAAAGGAGCCCTAATCATGGCTTTCCAGATGTTGTTGATCTATCTGATTTGCGGGGCCGCTTTTGCCTTGTTGGTTATCGTATGGGCCTTGGGCACCAGGCAGTTTGGCGAACAAGACCGGGCCCGTTTTTTGCCCCTGCGCGACTTGTCAGCCGAAGAGTTGCGCCAACCGGTAGAGCGGCGGGTCCCGCCTTCGGTGGCCTTGATATTCGTGATTCTGGCCGCCGGCGTGGGTGCGGTCTTGCATCTGCTTACCCGCCTCATCGCGATCGGATAAGGAGCCGAGCTCATGCCGCCCTATAGCGCCATTCACAACGAGTATCTGCTCTACATATTGCTGGGCGGCGGTTTGCTAACCGCGTTGGTGGTGCTGGCGCTATATAGTGGCAAATGGACCATAGGCTCTCGGCGCCAAGACGACCCCCAGCAGGACGACCAAGTACACGAATTCGGCGGTGGGGTACGAGAAGGGCGCGGGCCGGTGCCCTTGTTTTTGGTGGTGATGCTGGTCTTGTTTGTGATCTGGGCCATCGGCTATACCCTCTTTGCGGGCGCGTATTTTCCCGCCTGAGGCAAGCTGCCCGGGAGAACGCATGGAAGAGCAGGAACTCAAACGCGGATTTCGCAATGGCTGGTGGCTGACCTTGCTGCTGCTGGTACTAGTGGCAGCCTGGACGGCATTTACTTACTGGAGCAACCGCAACGAAATCCCGGCTCGATTCGAGCCCGGCGCGCGGGATTTTGTGCCCGGAGCCTCCAAGTATGGCGTCGGCTACCAGCGCCCAAAGAAGGTCATGCCCGATGCCCCCTAAGTTGAAACGCATGGCCCGGGCCCTGTTGCCATTGACGGTGCTGGCCTTGCTGGGCGCAGGCGGATTCGGGCTGCTCTTCGGCGATGGCTGTGGGCCGGTCGAGCGCGGCCTGCGCGCCGCCCTGGGTACTTGGGATATGTGGCAAAGCCCCGCGGTGATGCCCCACGAAAAACCCCTGCTGGCGGTACCGGCGGGCACGGTAACCGTGGGCGCCCCGGCCAGTGAATTTTCCGCGGCTCAAATCTCACTGGAGCAATTGCCGGCCCCGCGCCATCGCGCCGACGCCCAAGTCGCCTATCGCCGCTTTTGTCACCATTGCCACGGCCCGCACGGAGATGGCCGCATCATCGTCGGCGAAAGCTTCGATATCGAGCTGCCTGATTTGCGCACAGAAGATATCCAAGAGCTGGAAGACGAAGATCTGTTCGACATCGTGACCGAGGGCAACGGCCAGATGATTGCCCTGCAACACACCATCCGTCCGGTCGATAGAATCTTGGCCATCATCCATTTACGTCGATTGAAGGACGCGCCTTCCCATCCCTTCTTCCCGCCCCGCTGGCAAAAACCGGCCCAAGACCCGCCGCGGCCATGAAAACGGGCGCCGAAGATTCCTGCCTCTTGTGCGGTCTGCCGGTGGGCAAGCGCTGGGGGAAAAAAGCGGCCAAGCCTGCGTTTTGCTGCTCCGGCTGTGAGAAGGTATACGAAATTTTACAGAGCGTACCCACTGAGCAAGCCGATCAAATCATGGCCAATGCCCGCCGCTTGGGACTGATCCCGAGTGAATCGACCCCAGCCGCCACCACGCCGCCGCCCGATCCGGTTCCGGCGGAGGCCGAGCGCAGTGAGCGCTTTGCCGTCGAGGGCTTGGCCTGTCCCTCCTGCGCTTGGCTGGTGTCGATATTGCTGAGCCGCGCCCCGGGCGTCATTTCGGCACAAGCTGACTTCATGTCCGACTCGGTGGCAGTCAGCTACGATATGCGCCGCGCTGCTCCCGATGAGTTCCAGCAATTGTTGGCCCAGGCCGGTTATCGTTTGCGTCCCCTTAGCGGCGACAACGATCCGGAAGAAGACCGTCACCGCGCCCAACTCACTCGTTTTGTCTTTTCGCTGTTTTTGGCCGCCAACATCATGATGCTCTCGGCCGTCCACTGGGCCTCATATCTGGAGTGGATACCAGCCATGGATCTGGCGAGCATCGCCTGGATTCAACTGGCCATGATTCTGCCCCTGGCCTGGCTGGGCGTGCGCCCCCTGGCCCAACGGGCCTACCGCATGGGCAAGATGGGCCGGGCCAGCATGGATCTACTTTTTGTCATGGGCTTCAGTGCGGCCTTTGCTCTCTCGCTGGCCGCTTTTGTGACCGAGTCCAGCCAGTTTTATTTCGACGCCTGCGCGGCCTTTGTGGCGATATCCCTATTGGGCCGGCTGGTCGAGGGACAACTGCGCGCGCGCGCCATCAGCGAGTTGCGCGCACTATTGGATCTATCGGCCACCAAAGCAGCCGCTCTCGGGCCTGATGAAACCGTCGCCTACCGCCCGCTGGCAGATCTGGAGCCCGGCGACCGAATTCGCGTCGAGCCCGGACAAACGGTTCCGCTCGACTGTGTCTGTGACAACGATGGCGGCAGCGTGGGCGAAGCCATGCTTACCGGCGAGTCGACGCCGGTGCACAAGAACCAGGGCGATCCAATCTGGGCCGGCAGCAAGGTGCTGGGCAAGCGCCTCCAGGCCAAGGTGAGCCGGCCCTTCTCGCATAGCCGGCTGCAGGCCATCACCGATGCCATGACCCAGGCCTTGCAGCGCAATGAGATGCGCCTGCGCTCGGCCGATCGCTTGGCCGCCTGGTTTGTTCCGGCCGTGGTGCTTTGCGCCCTCGCCACTTTTGCCGTCCGCGCCTGGTTGGCCCCCGGGACCGGTCCCGGCTCCGCCCAGGCCTGGCTGCCGGCCATCTCGGTACTCCTGGTCGCCTGTCCCTGCGGCTTCGGGATCGCACTGGCTTCGGCCTTGGCGGTGGCCATTTCCGCTTTGTTGAAAAAGGGAATTCTGGTCAAAGATGGCTCGGCCCTGGAATGGCTGGACCAAACCGATCGCCTGGTGCTGGACAAAACCGGCACCCTGACTTCCGGCCTCTGGCAGGCACAAAAAATCATCTGGTTTGACCAAGAAGACCAAGCGCTGCTGGCAGCGGTGGCCGGCGCCGAGAAGCAAAACGATCACCCAGTGGCCCACTGTCTGGTGTCTTTTCTGGCCCAGAACCAAAACATAAAAGCAAACGTCCCCTCCCAGCTCGAACTCCGCCCCGGCCAGGGCTTGGTGGCCCAGTTTGGCGACCGTAGCCTTACCGTCGGCAACGGTGCTCTGTTCGGCCTGGATAGCGATCCCGTCGCTGTCGACGATCACACCACCGTCATCTACTTCGGCTGGCAGGGCCAAGCCCAGGGATGCTTCCTGCTGACCGATCAACTGCGCAGCGGCAGCAAGGAAATGGTTCACTTTTTTCAACAGCGGGCCATCCCCTGTGCCATTCTCTCCGGAGATCGCCAAGCGGTGGTGCAAGCCGTGGCCACTGATCTGGACATTGTCGAGGCCCGGGGCGGTCTCAGCCCAGAACAAAAACAGCAGACGGTGCGCGCGTGGGTCGAGACCGGTCAGTTGGTGACCTTCGCCGGCGACGGCGCCAACGATGGCCCGGCCATGGCCGAAGCGCAGGTCTCTATAGCACTGCGCCACGGCACCGATCTTTCCTTGGCCGCAGCCACCATCGTGCCCCTCAAAGGCGATCTGGCCAGTTTGCCCCGCTTGTTTATCGTGGCCGGCAAAGTCCGCCGCGCTATTCGACGCAACTACGCTTGGGCCTTTGGCTACAATTTGCTTTTTTTACCCTTGGCGGCCGTTGGGCTCCTGCATCCTATATTTGCCGCCGGATTGATGTTCTTGAGCTCCACCACGGTACTGCTTCACTCCTTGCGCATTCGCACCTGGATCGATCGGCAATGGCTTGGCGCCGACCGCGGGGTCTAAAGAAAGGACGCACCAATGCCCGAAGCAAGCACAGAGAAAGCAGGCCGCGGCTGGCAACGCCTAGGATTCGGCTTGTTCTTGGTGGCCGTGGTCGGCCTGATTGGCTACGGCGCCCGCCATTTGTCCTTCTTCAGCAACACCGTAAGCACTCTTTCGCCCTGGGGTGTCTGGGCCTTTCTCTTGGTAGGTTTGCTCATCGGCGTCAGTCACTGTGTGGGCATGTGCTGGCCTTTCGTCCTGTTTCTTTCCGGCCAGCATCCAGCCGCAACCGATAAACGGACGTCTCAGCTCTTGCCGCAGCTCATGTACAATCTGGGCCGCACCGTCACCTACACCCTGCTAGGCGCCCTGGCCGGCGCCCTGGGAGGATTGATCGGCATGGGCGGCTCGCTGCTCGGCATCCAAAAAGCCGCCGCCATGTTAGCCGGCGGCGTACTTTTGATCTACGGCAGCCTGGGCCTGGTCGGCATCTACACCCCTTTGCAGTTCGGCCAATGGGCGCCCATCCAGAAACTGACCCGCGGCCTGATGCAAGGCAAAGCCCACTCGCCCTTCATCTTCGGTTTGATCCTGGGCCTGCTCCCCTGCGGCCCCCTCTACGCCGTCTTACTAGCCGCCGCCGCCCTGGCCCACCCCCTCCAAGGCGCCCTGGCCCTGGCCCTGTTCGGCCTGGGCACCATCCCGGCCATGCTGCTGCTTTCACTGGTAGGCAAGTTCCTCACCGAACGCGGCTCCCTGCGCGCACTGAGCTACGCCCTGGTCCTGGTCATGGGCGCCTTCTTCGTCTACCACGGCCTAACCGCCGCCCCCGCCCTGCCTTGTCACTAAAGGAATAGCTTGCCATGAGCGAAAATTGGCTGTGAAAACCAAGCACAGCTGTCTCCTCAAGTCACTTGCTTAGATGAAGATCATTGGGATCTAAAACAAAAAGTGGTGCAAAAACATACCCCACGACTATTGGCCTAATTTTTGCTCTGTCTGCAGTCAGATATGGGTAGCCGGGAGATACGAGTCTCAAACGTGAACCAATGGAGGCAGTTTTGAAATTCATTCAAAAAACCCTGCCCCCGCTTCTGTCCGCTGTTTTCCTCCTCGGGTCTGTTCTCCAGACATCAGGCTGCTCATTCATTCATAACCAAACACCCCAGAAACCGCGAGCTAAGTACGCGCGGACCAACCCATGTACCTATGAACCCGCGGTAATTGATGGCGTAGGTACATCGGCATTTCTTGGTCTTTCTTTAGGTGCATTTAATCAAAGCAATAACTGCGGTTTAGATGGTGGTATTTGTGTTGATTTATTTCCAGAAAAACAGGTTGGAACTGTTTTACTTATTCCTGCACTCGTTTATGCTGCCGCCACAATTGTCGGTACTGTAGGGGCTTATCGGTGCAACAAAAAATTTGAAAATCCCTCAAAGACGACCCTTAACATGGATTATTGGAGATCGTATTAAATTGACTAAGAGAACTCTGCCATTGCTTTTGTCCGCGGTTTTACTACTCGGGTTTGCTCTTCAGGCATCAAGCTGTTCATTTTTTATTTCTCAGACACCACGAGATAAGGACTCTCGTGCCAATACCTGCAATGTTTTGCCTACTGTGCTTGATAGCTTTGGCACAGTGATATTTGGCAGTCTTTCCGTATACTCGTATACTCATACCGATGACTGCACTGGAGATGGTGGTGGTTTTTGCTATGATATGTTTCCAGAAAAAGAGATCGGAACTATTTTTCTAATTCCTGCCCTTGTTTACGCAGCAGCCACAATGGTTGGCTCAATAAAGTCTTATAGATGCCAAAAAGAATTCGAAAATCCCTAAAGGCGAACTTCTGGGAATAGTAGCGAACGCTTACTCTATTGCGGAAGCCAGATTGAAAATTGGCGCGTACATGCCGCACAGGTAAAAGCCGTTTGCGGCGAGTGCCACGAAAAAGGAGGCGGTGATCAGCAGGCGTCGTCTGAACATGCTTGCTGATCCTAGCAGCCCGGTTAGGGCCAGAACCAGGCCCGGCAGGGCACAGACCATGGGGAACCAGGTCTGGCTGACCAGCTTGGTTAGCCCGGGTAAGGTCTCTAGGCTAGCAAAGTCTTTGAACATGCCCATGAAGGCGGGAGTAAGCAGGAAGGGGGTCGACAGCAAACCAAGGCTTAAAAATATGCTTAGCCATAAGGCGATCTGGTCCAGAGCGCTTAGTTCGTTTTCTCTTGCGGCCATGCCAGATTTATAGACAGGTCTCCCGCTTGGGTCAACAGCAAAACCACGGGCGGCGGGGGCTATTCTTCATTCTTACGATTCCCGGCGGCGCCGGAAAAACCATAGTCCGGCTATCAGCAGGCCCAGCCAACTCCCGGCGGCGGTTGATGAAGAGGCACAGCCGCAGCCACCATCCTCCGCGGGGGGTTCTTCCTCGCCGTCGCCGGCATATTTGGGATTGGTCTCACCGTCGTCGACTCGACCGTTATGGTTGCTGTCTTCTTCTCCGTCGGACAAGCCATCGCCATCGGTGTCGGCAAGGGTCGGATCGGTTGCGGAAAGAGTATCTCGATCCCGAATAAAGATGTCGGGATCGGTGTCGTCGCCTTGCGGGGAGTCGAGACCGATTTCGGTACCATCCTGGATTCCGTCTCCGTCAGTGTCGGGGTCGAAGGGGTCGGTTTCTCCGGAATCAACTCTGCCGTTTCCGTTCTTGTCTTCGTTCCCGTCAAGGATTCCGTCGTCATCGCTATCATCGTCCAGGGGATCGGTGCCGGTGGTCGATACTTCCTCACCATCCAGAAGGTGGTCGCCGTCGGTGTCGGGATTGTTCGGGTCCGTGCCATAGTCCTGCTCCACCAGGTCGGGCAGGCCATCATTGTCGGCATCGAGGCCCACACTTACGGTCACGTTGCCAAAGGCGGTGCCCCCTTGCCCGTCTCCGATCTGGTATTCAAACACATCGATCCCTACAAAATCACTGTCGGGCAGGTAACGCACGGTACCGTCGACATTGATGATAGTGGCTCCGCCAGTGCCGGCCGCGGCCGAAATAAGCACCAGGGTATCGCCATCGACGTCGGTATCATTGGCCAAGACGTCAATATCGACGGCCGCCCCCGGCAAGGCAACCACCTGGTCGTCTACCGCCACCGGATCATCGTTGACCGGAGTCATCGTGACCACAACTTCCCCGCTGTCGGAATCTCCGTCGACATCGGTGACCGTATACTCAAAGCTATCGTCACCGACATAGTCGGCTTCGGGTACATAGGTGATGGACAGGTCGGACTCGACCTGCGCGCTGCCATGGCTTGGATCCAATGCCAAAACTACTGTCAGCGGCGCCTCGCCCAAAGGAACATCGTTGGCCAGCACTTCAATGTTGACCGTCGTGTCTTCCGGCGTGCTAACGGCGTCATCGCTGACCACCGGTACATCGTCATCCGGCAGAACGGTGATGCTTACGGTCGCGGTGTCGGTGGCATTGGTGTCATCGGTAATGGTGTAGGTGAAACTGTCGGGACCATTGTAATTCGCGGCCGGCAGGTAACTCACGGTCGCGCCATTGGTTGTTGCCGTGCCATGGCCCGGCAAACTCACGGCCGTGATGGTCAGGGTCTCGCCTTGATCGGCAGTCGTGTCGTTGGCCAAAACGTCGATCTCGGTGGCCGGCGCGTCTTCGGTAACTGTCAAGCTATCGTCGACGGCATCGGGGGGATCCCCGACGGCGACCACGTCAATAAGAATGATGTTCTGATCGCTGAGCTCTCCGCCGCTGCCGGTGGCGCCCAGATCTTCGGTGAAAATGGTCAGGCTGGCCTGGCCATTGAAATCTTGCTGCGGGGTGAATGCCAGCGTGGCCAAAGCACTGTTGATGGCGGCAATGGTGCCGTAAAAGACGGTGATTTCATCATCCTCGCCATCGCCTTGGGAGAAGGTCAAGCTGCGTCTTTCGGTCATGGTGAGAGTGCCATTGGCCGCCGTCAGGCTAATCTGTAAATTGGCGGCATCGACGTCATATACCGAGATGGTGTTGGCAAAGACAAACAGCAAGGCAACATCCTCTTCGGTATTCTGGCGGCCGGGTACGCTGTTGACGGGGCTGTCGTTGATGGCCGCTACCGTAACCAGGACGGTACCGGTGTCGGTGCCACCATTGCCGTCGGAGACGGTATAGGTGAAAGTGTCGCTGCCATTGAAGTTGGCCGCGGGGGCATAACTCACCAGGATGCCATCGGTCAGGGCCACCCCGTTGGCCGGCGTGCTCACCTCGGTAACCGTGAGGGTCTCACCCGTGTCTGGGGACAAGTCGTTTGCCAACACCGGAATATCGACGCCGCTGTCATCTTCGGACAAGCTGCTGGCATCGTCCACGGCCTCGGGCGGATCGTTGACCGGGGCTACGTTGATGACCAGACTATCATCATCTTCGAGGGGCCCGCCGCTGCCGCTTGCACCCAGATCGTTTACAATAATGCGAAGCACCGCTACCCCATTGAAATTGGCTGAGGGGGTATAGACCATGGTGTCGAGGGCTTTGTTGATGTCGGTGATCAAGCCGGTAAAAACCATGATGGCATCGTAGCTGCCCGTGCCCTCGATAAAGTTAAGATTGTTCGGCGTGAGCGTGAGGCTGCCGTCGTCTATACTCAACGAGACCTCTAACCAGGTACCATCAATGTCGGATACGGTGATGGCGTTGGCGGTGGTGGCGGTAAATCTGATGGTGGTATCCTCCCAGATATCCTGCGCAACCGGCAAGGCATTGATGGGGGCATCGTTGACGGCGCTTACCGTGACTACGGTGGTGTCGGTATCTTTCTTGGCACTGCCACCGGTATTGCCCTTGTCGTCAGAAATCAGGGTAATGATAGCTTCGCCGTTGTAATCGCTCTCGGGAGAAAAACTGGTATTGTCCAGAGCGGCATTGATCTCGGCGAGGGGTGCTTCGAAGGTCATGGTGGTATCGGCCAGGCCATCGCCAATCAGGAAAGCCACCAGGGCGGGATTGCCCAAACTCACCGTGCCATGGGTAGAGCTGAGGACGATCTTCATCAAGCCGGCCGCCACGTCGCCATCACTTACGCTGAACCCATTGCCTTCGGCCGCTGAAAAAACGATCATTTCGTCCTCGGCCGTGGTCTGCGGCGCGGGCACCCGGTTGACCGGAGCGTCATTGACCGCAGCCCAATTGATGGTAATGGTGTCGGTGTCTACCCCCACCACCCCGGCACCGGTATAGCCCTGATCGTTACTGGTAACAATCAGAGTACTGACGCCAATATAGTTTTGCGCGGGCGTGATGGTGATACCATTGAGGGCGGCGTTGATATTGGGCAAAGGACCACTAAATACCATGTAGTCGCCCGGATTGGCGCCATCGCTAATGGAGAGTCCATCGATTCTGGCCAGCGAGATAAGGGTTCCGTTGTCTACGGTCAGGGTTATCAACATCTCGGCACCGCCCACATCGACATCGCTGACCGATATGTTGCCAAAGGTCTTGGGTACATCTTCACTGGCGGCTTGGGCCGAGGTGGGCACATTGTTGATCGGTGGATCATTGAAGGGGTTGATAGTGATATTGAGTTCATCGACGGCACTGGCTCCGCTGGCGTCCGTACTATTGACACTCAAACTCGCCGCCCCGCTGAAATTGGGACTGGGCCTATAAATAGAGCCGTTGAGCCCCGTATTTAGATTGTCGATCTGGCCTTGTATCATCACATTGCCGGTTCCGTTGCCGGTCACCGACAAACCACTGGTACCACCCAAGGTGAAAGTCCCGTTGGTAACCGCGATTTGCATAACCAGGGAGAGATCGTTCGGATCGTGGACGGTAATATCATTGTTGCCGGCGGCGGAAAAGATGAGCTGAGTATCTTCAATCATGATCTGGGCCGCGGGTAAAAAGTTGGTGGGCTTGGCATTGATAGCCGTCACTTCGATACTCACGGTGGCGGTGGCACTGTCACCGCCGCTGTCGGTGATGGTGTAGGTAAATTCGTCCGGGCCGATGTAATCGGTATCCGGGGTATAGCTAATCCCGGTGCCACCGCCGGTGATGACCACCGAGCCGTGGGCCGGGGTAGTCACCGCCGTGATCAGCATGGTTTCATTCGGATCGGGAGCGGTGCTGTCGTTGTTGAGCACCGGCAGGTCGTTGTTGGCTGAATTCTCCATCACCTCAAAACTGTCGTCGCCGACGGTGGGCAAATCAGCCACGTTGGTCACGGTAACGGTGATGGTGCCGGTGTCGGTACCGCCGTTGCCATCAGCCAAGGTGTAGGTAAAAGAATCCACGCCCTGAAAATCGGCATTCGGAGTATATTCAACCACCGCTCCGTCGGTGGTCGCGGTGCCGTTGGCCGCGGGGCTCACACTATCGACTGACAAAATCTCCGCGTCATCAGGCACGAAGGAGTCATTGGCCAGCACGTCGATGACGGTTGTGCCCGAGTCCTCCATAATCGTGACCAGATCATCGCCGGCGTTGGGCGGATCGTTGACCGGAGTCACGTTGATGGTGAAACTATCATCATCTTCGAGGGGCCCACCGCTGCCGGAGGCGCCCAAATCGTTAGCGACAATGAGAAAAGTCACGGCACCATTGAAATTGTCCGCGGGCGCATACACCAAGGTATCGAGCGCGGTATTAATGTCGGTAATCAAGCCGCTGAAGGTCATGGTGGTATTGTTGAAACCATTGCCCTCTTGGAAGCTTAGATTGTTGGGCGTGAGCGTGAGCGTACCGAGGCTCACACTTAACGAGACCTGCAACCAGATAGCATCAATGTCGGATACGATGACGGCATTGGCAGTGGTGGCGGTAAATCTGACCGAAGTATCCTCCAGAATGCCTTGGGCAATCGGCACCTGATTGACCGGGGCGTCATTGACGGCGCTTACGGTCACGAGCGTGGTGTCGGTATCTTTCTTGGCACTGCCGCCGGTATTGCCCTTGTCATCAGAGATCAGGGTGATGATGGCCTCACCGTTGAAGTCGCTCTCGGGAGTAAAGATGGCATTGTCTAAGGCGGCATTGATCTCATCGAGGGTTGCTTCGAAGGTCATGGTGCTATCGGCCAGGCCATCGCCGACAGTGAAATTCACCAAGGACGGATCGGCCAAGCTAAGAGTGCCATGCGTGGTGGTGAAGGTGATTTTCATCAAGCCGGCCGCCACGTCGACATCACTGACGGAAAAATTTATCCCGGTGGCCGAAGTGAAAACGAAGGCGGTATCTTCGTCCGTGGTCTGCGCGGGCGGAACTTTATTGACCGGAGCATCATTGACCGCCACCCAGTTGATGGCAATGGTGTCGGTGTCTTCACCATCCACTCCCGCACCGGTATTGCCTTGATCATTGCTGCTAACAATCAGGGTACTGCCACCAATATAGTTTTGCGCCGGGGTAATGGTGATGCCATTGAGGGCCGCGTTGATACTGGGCAAGGTGCCACTGAATACCATATAGTCGCCCGGATTGCTGCCATCACTAACGAAAAGTCCATTTTCCCCAGCCAGGGTGATAAGGGTGCCGTTGTCGGCGTTTAGGGTTATCAGCATCTCGGCACTGCCCACATCGACATCGCTGACCGATATATTAACGAAGGTCTTCGGTGCATTCTCAGAAGCCGCTTGGGTCGAGGTGGGCACATTGTTGATCGGTGGATCATTGAAGGGGTTGACGGTGATATCGAGTTGATCGAGAGCACTGGCACCGGCCGCATCCGTGCTATTGACGCTTAAGCTGGCCCCACCGCTGAAATTAGAACTGGGCTTGAACAAAGAGCCATTGAGCCCCGTATTCAGATCGTCGATCTGGCCTTGTATGGTCACATTGGCGGTATTGTTGCCGGTAACCGACAAACTACCGGTACCGCCCATGGTGAAGGTCCCGTTGGTGACCGCGATTTGCACCACCAGGGAGAGATCGTTCGGATCATGGACGGTAATAGCGTTGTTGCCCGCGGCGGAAAAAACCAGCTGGGTGTCTTCGATCATGATCTGGGCCGCGGGCAGATAGTTGATGGGTTTGGCATTGATGGCGGTCACTTCGATGCTCACGGTAGCAGTCGCGCTATCGCCACCGCTGTCGGTTACGGTATAGGTAAATTCGTCCGGGCCAATGTAATCGGTATCCGGGGTATAGCTAATCCCGGCTCCGCCGCCGGTGATAACCGCAGCACCGTGGGCCGGGGTGGACACTGCCGTGATCAACATGGTTTCGTTCGGATCGGGAGCGGTGGTGTCGTTGTTCAGCACTGGCAGATCGTTGTTGGCCGAGTTCTCCATCACCTCAAAACTGTCGTCGGCGACGGTGGGCAAATCAGCTACGTTGGTCACGGTGACCGTGACGGTACCGGTGTCGGTGCCGCCATTGCCATCGGCCACGGTGTAGGTAAAAGAATCTGTCCCTTGGAAATCGGCGTGGGGTTCATAGAAAACCACCGTGCCGTCGGTGGTGGCCGTGCCATTGGCCGCTGGGTTCACACTTTCGACAACCAAGGTTTCAGGATCATCGGGTACAAAAGTGTCATTGGCCAGCACGTCGATGGTGGTGGTACCCGAGTCCTCCAGGACCGTCGCCGTATCATCGACGGCGCTGGGGGGGTCATTGACCGGGGTCACGTTGATAATGAAACTGTCATCATCGTCGAGTTGGCCACCACTGCCGGTGGCTCCTAAATCAAAGGCGGCAATGCGGAAGGTCACGGCACCAAAGAAATTGTCTGACGGGGTATACACCAGGGTATCGAGGGCGGTATTAATGTCGGTAATCAAGCCGCCAAAGGTCATGGTGGTATTGTTGAAGCCCGTGCCCACTAAGAAACTCAGATTGTTCGGCGTGAGAGTGAGGGTCCCATCGTCCACGCTCAACGATACCTGCAACCAGGTAGCATCAATATCGGATACGATGATGGCGTTGGCGGTGGTGGCCGTAAACCGGATGGTGGTATCCTCGAGCAGGCCTTGGGCAATGGGTACCTGATTGACCGGGGCGTCGTTGACCGCGCTTACTGTTACCAGCGTGGTGTCGGTATCTTTTTTGGCACTGCCGCCGGTATTGCCCTTGTCGTCAGAAACCATGGTAATGACGGCCTCGCCGTTATAATCGCTTTCGGGAGTAAAAATAGAATCGTCCAGGGCGGCATTGACCTCGTCCATGGATGCTTCGAAGGTCATGGTGCTATCGGCCAGGCCATCGCCGGTGATGAAACTTACCGCGGAGGGATCGCCCAAGCTGAGGGTACCATGGGTTGAGCTGAAGGTGATTCTCATCAAGCCAGCCGCCACATCGACATCGCTGACACTGAAATTTATCCCGGTGGCCGAAGCAAAAACCAGCGCGGTGTCCTCGGCCGTGGTCTGGGCGGGCGGAACTTGATTGACCGGCGCATCATTGACCGCCACCCAGTTGATGGTAACGGTGTCGGTATCTTCCCCCGCCACCCCGGTGCCGGTATTGCCTTGATCGTCGCTGGTGATCAGCAAGGTACTGCCGCCAATATAGTTTTGCGGCGGGGTAATGGTGATGCCATTAAGAGCCGCGTTGATGTTGGGCAAGGTGCCACTGAATTCCATAAAGTCGCCCGGATTGCCGCCCCCGCTGATGAAAATGCCATTTTCTCTGGCTAGGGTGATAAAAGTTCCGTTATCAGCGGTCAGGCTTACCAACATCTCGGCATTGCCTACATCAACATCGCTGACCGAGATATTCACAAAGGTCTTGGGCGAGTTTTCAGAAGCCGCTTGGGTCGAGGTGGGCACATTGTTGATAGGCGGATCATTGAAGGCGTTGATGGTGATAGCGAGTTGATCGAGAGAACTGGCGCCACTGGCATCCGTGCTATTGACGCTTAAGGTAACCGAGCCGCTGAAATTGGAACTGGGCCGGTAAATCGCGCTATTGAGCCCAATATTCAGATCGTCGATCAGACCCTGGACTACCACATTGCCGCTCCCGTTGCCGTTGACCGACAAATTCGAGGTAGAGCCCATGGTGAAGGTCCCGTTGGTGACCGCGATTTGCACCACCAGGGAAATATCGTTCGGATCATGGACGGTAATGTCATTGTTGCCAGCGGCGGAAAAGACCAGCTGGGTGTCCTCAATCATGGTCTGGGCCGAGGGCAGGTAATTGATGGGCTTGGCGTTGATGGCGGTAATCTCGATGGTCACATTGGCAGTGTCGGTGTCGCCGCCGCTATCGGTTATGGTGTAGGTAAATGCGTCCGGGCCAGTGTAATCGGCTTCGGGAGTATAGCTGATCCCGGTTCCGCCGCCAGTAATAACCGCGGAGCCATGAGCCGGGGTGGACACCGCCGTGATCAGCATGGTTTCGTTCGGATCGGGAGCGGTGGTGTCGTTGCTCAACACGGGCAAGTCGTTGTTGGCCGAATTTTCCATGACCTCAAAATCGTCATCGCCGGCGCTGGGCAAATCAGCCACGTTGGTCACGGTGACGGTGATGGTACCGGTATCGGTGCCGCCGTTGCCATCGGCTAAGGTATAGGTAAAAGAGTCCGTCCCCTGAAATTCGGCATTCGGAGTATATTCAACCACCGCGCCGTTGGTGGTCGCGGTGCCGTTGGCCGCCGGGTTCACACTGGCAACCGACAAAGTCTCGCCGGTATCAGGCACGAAGGAGTCATTGGCCAACACGTCGATCGCGGTGGCCCCCGAGTCTTCCAAAACCGTGGCCGTGTCATCAACTGCGCTGGGTGGGTCGTTGACCGGTTGGATGTTAATGGTCACCGTGTCGCTGGCAGTTTCCGGTCCCCCGGCACCACTGGCGCCCAAATCATTGACCGTGATATCGATGCCGCCGGCGCCGTTGAAATCAGGTGTGGGCGCAAAGCGCAGAGTATCCAGGGCATTGTTGAGGTTGACGATAAGCCCTTTGAAAATCATGGTCTGATCGTCGGTACCGTCCCCAGTGGTAAAACTAAGGTTGGTGATTTTGGTCAAACTTAGCATTCCGTTCAAAGCGCTGAGCTCTACTTCCAACTCCACCGCGTCGACATCCCCTACCGTGATGGCATTGGCGGTGGCCGCCGAGAAACCGTGGGTCAGATCCTCGTTGGTGGTTTGCAGCCCAGGCACCGAAATCACGGGGGCATCGTTTTCCGCGGTCACTGTGATTTCGACGACGTCAATATCGGTCTTGGCGCCACCCGAACCACTATTGCCCAAATCGCTGCTAAACATTGTCAAGGTAGCGGTGCCGGTAAAATCAGGACTCGGAGTAAAATCAATGTCAGCCAGCGCGGCCTGAAGATCGGTCAAGATGGCTTGGAAAGTCATGCTCTCATCGTCAGTGCCGTCACCGGCGACAAAGCTCACCAAGCCCGGGTTTGCCAGCGAAAGCAAACCACCGTCCGCGCTCAGAGAGACTTGCAACAAGGCATCGTCGGTGGCATCGACATCACTGATCCCCAGGGCATTGCCATTGGCGGTCGAGAAAGTAAACATGGTCTCTTCCACCGTTGCCTGGGGGCCGGGAACAACATTGACCGGAGCATCATTGGCAGCAACCCAATTGATGTTGATGGTGTCGGAATCCTGGCGGGCCCCACCTGCTCCGTTGTGGCCTAAATCGTCAGTGATAATGATGAGAGTGCTAGGTCCGATATAATTGGACGGCGGGGTAATCGTCATGCCGTTGAGAGC
>JAUVBB010000099.1 GCA_030591445.1 Deltaproteobacteria bacterium
AAAAAGAGAGCGGGGGATGTTCACGGCTATGTCCTTTCAGCGATGTATTAAAAGATCACGCCCAATTTGAAAGACATGCCGGGGAACCAGGTGTGAATGGAGCCGTAGGTGTCTTCGTTCTGGATGACATAGGCGGGCAGGTTGGCTTCCATCTGCAAGTAGAATTGCACCGTGCTGGCGCGCATGAACTCCCAACCACAAAGTACATCGACGTCGAGACCGCCACCGAGCAGCGTGGAGCGAGGGTCTGAAGCACCCAGGGACCGGTCTTTGATAGCCGAAAACCACAGCAGCTCGAAATTGGCGCCGGCACCCATATAGAAAGAAGAAATGCCGCGCGGGTTCAAATAACGAAGAAAGTGCAAGGCGATACCCACATTGCCGCCAAAGTCGATGTGTCCGCCATCGGGGTTTCTGCTGGCCGCGGTTTTGGAGGTGCCGATGGCGAGCTGCCCCAGGGCCTCGATGGCCCAATTTTCAAATTTTCCGCGATAACCGGCCGAAAGCGTCATGGGGCTAAAGATGCGTACTCCATGGGTGGTACCACCAACGGCATTATTGTCGGCGCTGTTGAAATCACCACCGCGAACTTGCGTGCCCAGACCCACTTCAAAGTGATTGCTGCCCTTGATCCGCTGGCTGGACTTCTTTGAATCGGCCCGCAAGACATTGTCCCGATTGATGGTGGCGCTAATGGGTACGTCCTGGAGCAAGGCTATCACCGATCGTTCGGCAAATTGACTTAGTTCCCAGGGAAAGAGTTGGTCCACGCGTTCCTCGCGCCCATTGCCCGAGTAACGAGCAAAAACCGTCCAGCCCTCGGCCAGCGGATAGAGCTCTACCCGAATGGAATCGGTGCAGTCTTTTTCCACCGTCTCATAGCCTTTCTGATGGGTGACAAAATGCTCCATGAGCCGCTCCAGATAGATGACCGGAGTCTGGCCAATGGGCAAGTAGGGCCCGGATGCATCCAGATGCTCAAGTGTCTTCCTCGTGTGCTCAGGTTTCTTCCTGGTGTGGGCCTGCCACGAGAAAGTGTCTTCCTTCTGATCGGCAGGATTCTTCTCGGTATCGGTCACGGCCGGAGTCTCGGCCGCCACTGGCGCCGTTTCTTTGGTCTCTTGCAGCTCGACCTCGATGCAGATTTTCTTGTTGACCACTTGCGCCTGGACACTGAAAGCGAACAGCAGCATTCCCGCCACCAGCCCCGATTGCATGATTGTCTTTTCGCCCTTCATTTTTGCCTCCTTCTGCAGAGCGCACCAATCCATCCACGGGCCGCGCCCGTTCTTTTTTTGGTGGCATGATTGAGTTCCCCTCCTGCTGGCTTTGAATATAGCAACCTGTGTGCCAAACTGTACAAAATGCGGTATTTGACGTATTGCGTTGAAAAGGAAAGCTAATTTTTGAGATCGGCAAAACCCGAGCGCTGATACTCGCAGAGAAAGCCAAGATTTACATCACAGGTGTATATAAGTTTCACACTCAGGCGGAACCAAAGAACACTTGTTGACTCAGGTTTCCTGAGTTCATAAAATACTTCCGTCTAAATTATCGGGAGGTAATTTCATATGCATCTGTGTAGACTGCTGACTCTGATTTCCATTCCGATCCTAATGATAACCGGTGCCGACGCTTGGGCACAGACGGCTGGCCAGAAATGCGAGGGCTGGATTGCGGTTGAATCCAAGCCGGAATCTGGTGCCAGCGTGTGGGTTGATGGCAAGGATCGAGGCCAGCGTACCCCGGCCACGCTCAAAGGGGTTCCTTGTGGGCCGCATACGGTCAAGGTTTCTCTGCCGTATTATGTCGGGGCGCAAAAAAAGATTCAGGTCAAGCACGGAGAGGTGAGCAAACTTCGCCTGGTTTTAAAAGCCAATTTCGGTTCGCTCAATGTGACGACCAAGCCGGCCGGGGCGAAAATATTCTTGGATGGTAAAGAGATAGGCAAGGCGCCCATGCGGGTGGCCAAGGTCAAGGTGGGAGACCACAAGCTAAAAGCGGTATTCCCGGATTATCTAAGCGAAGTGAAGAAGTTCAAAATCAAACAGGGCAAGAAAGTGGCACTGGGCTTGGACTTGCGGCCCGCTTTTGGCAAGCTGGTTATCAAGACTGCCAAGGTCAAAAAGGTAGAAATCTTTGTAAATGGTGATGCTCTGGGTTCTACTCCTCTGACCCTGAACCGCTTCCCGACTGGGTCCCACACCATTCGCGTGATCAAAGACTTACACATCCCTTTCGAGGAGAAGGTCATCCTGCGCAGCGGTAAAACACTGCAAGTGGTCGCCAAACTCAAGCCCAACTTTGGTACCCTGGCCATCAAGTCGACTCCGGCCGGTGCCTTGGTCCGGGTCGACGGCAAGGATCGCGGCAAAACTCCCTTGACCCTGCGCTTGGCGGTCGGACCACACAAACTCGCTTTTAAGGTTTCCGGTAGCTCTCGTGAGACGGTGCGGAAAACGGTCGACATTCAACTCGGTAAAAAAGCAAAACTTAAGGTCAAACTACCAGTGCGTACCGGTAGTCTCATGGTAGATACGGTGCCTTTTGCGGCCACCATTGAACTGGACGGAAAAGTTCGCGGCAAGGCGCCGCTGTCTTTGAAGAAAGTACCCATCGGTCAGCATGTGATCATAGCCAAAATCAAAGGCAAAGAGCCCTTGAGCGGGCGCATCGAGGTGGTCGAAGGGCAGACCTCGGTAGCCGAAATCAATCTCAATGAACCGGCCAAATCGGTATTTCGCTCAGCCAAAGCTGCCCCAGTGGCCAAGCAGCCCGAACCGAAACCGGCAAAGAAAACGCCGGTCGCAGCCGTAAACACCCCGGAGAAAAAGACCCAAGCCAAAGCCGAGGCCGCCCCCGCCAAGAAGACCGCGGAGCCGAAGCCTCAGAAAAAAGAAGAAAAGACCTTGGTCAAGGTAGAGAAGAAGCCGGAGACCAAAACACCTCCGACCAAGATTCCCACCGGCCCGCCCATGTCCAACCAGCGCGTGTGGGCCTGGGTGACGGCCAGTGCCGCCGGGGCAACGGCCTTGACCGGCGTGATTCTGTTTGCCATGGGTGGATCTGCCCAATCAGACGCAGATGCGGCCTGGGCCAGTGCCCAGAAGGCTAGTGATTCAGTCCGACGGGATGAGTTCAAAGCCGAAAGCGAAGACCTGGACCAGAAAGCAGCCAATCTGCTCACCGGCGGTTGGATTACCACCGGCCTGGCCGCCGTCGCCGCCGGCACCTCGATTTATCTATTTGTTACTGAACCAGAAACGAACTCGGCGCCACGCACCGCTGTTCAGTTTACGCCTTTGCCCGGCGGTGGTTATGTGGGTCTAGGCTGGCGCTTCTAAGCGGAACGCTATTTCTCGTTCAAGTCTACGAAAACTGTATGTACTTTTTTGGCCTCGACTTTGACCCGGACGCGCTTGGTTAGACCCAGGGCTTCGTTTTTCAGGGTCAGGGTGTGACTGCCGACCGGTAGCTTGAGGTTCATCTGGGGGGTGGGGCCGATGCGTCTTCGGCCCAGATAGACGACTGAGAAGGGTTCGGAGTTGATACGCACGGTTCCGGTTCTTTTGCCCCGCTTCTTGATGCCGGCGACCTTCTTGGGCTTGGTTTTGCCTACTTTTTTGGCTACTTTCTTCTTGGTAGCTAGATTCTTTTTCTTGGCCGGGGTAGGCGGTTTCTCGACCACCGGTTTCTTCTTTTGGGAATGATCCGGGATGGGTGCTCCTGCCGCGATATCATCTTTCTTTTCTTTGCTGCCGGTCTCGATCGGATTTTGACCGATAGGGGTCAGCGGGCGAATCGGTTTGGTGCCCACGGCCGGGGTCGGAGTCGGTTCGTTCGGTTCTTCCAGGCTGGGGCCAAGCAGCAAGGCCCAGAGCAAACCCAGGCCCAAAATAAATACCCCACCGATAGCGAAGAGTTTCAAATTGCTTTTCTGTTTGGGGAATGCGGCGGCGGTCAAACTGCCGGTGGTTTGATCGACCACGGCGGGAGTGCTGGGTGCGGTGGTGTCGGCAAGCGGTTCTTTGGCTTCGGTCGGCTCGCTTGGTTGATCTTTAGGCTCTGCTTCGACCGGAGTTTGCTGTTCTTCCTTTTTATCTGCCAAGCCAATGCGTATGACCGCGCTTTGTGACTCGGGAGTAGGTTCCCGTTGTGGATCGAAGCCGGTCTCCAAAATCGCGGATGGTGCCGAGGCTGCCGGGTACATGTGTTGGGACGCCGAAGCCGGATCCGAATGCGCTTGGGCCGGGGCTTCGGTTTGTGGTTCCGATAATAGCAGCGATTCCGCGGCCTTAATGGCTCCGCCGGGATCGGCGGGCTCTGGCTGGGATTCTTCGACAGCCGGTGCCGGGGCCGGGGCAGTTGTTGTTGATGCTTGCTCGAACTTGGGTAGGCCCAGCATGGTGGCCGAGACTGCCTCGATGGGGCTGCCGGCCTCGACAGGAGCCGGCGTGGACGCGGGCGGTGGCGATACCAGTTCTTGGCCCGCGGGGGTATACATGAACAAAGTGCCCGATTGGGCTTTGTCTGTTCCTTGGTCTACCGGTGTATGCACCGGCAGGGGCGTCGCCGAGGGTTGGGTTCTTTCGGTGTGGACGGGACGGATGGGCGTCGGATGAATGGTGCGCGGTTTCTGGTCGGGCAGGCGCTCTTGCACGAATTTGGCCAGGTCAACCGCCGTGGGCACGTTGCCCGAACGGTAGAGATAGCCAGAGAGGTCAACCGCCATCTCACCGGCGGTTTGGTAGCGTTTCTTGATGTTCTTGTCTAAGGCCTTGTTGACAATTGCCGACAGTTTCTTGTCTACCCGTTTGTTGACCTTGTGGAGTTTCTCGAAATTTCCTTGCGCGATCATGGCCAGGGTATGGTGGGGAGAGTTGCCCTCGTAGGGGCGTCGGTTGGCCAGCATTTCGTAAAGCGTGACCCCCACCGAGTAGATGTCGGCGCGTTGGTCGACGATTTCTCCGCCGATTTGCTCCGGGCTGATATAAGCCAACTTGCCCTTGACCACTCCGGCTTGGGTGGACGTAATTCGACTGGCGGCGCGGGCAATGCCGAAGTCGACGATTTTTACCTGACCCTCGAAGGAGACCAGCACGTTTTGGGGGCTGATGTCCCGGTGAACGATCTCCAATGAATTGCCGTCGTTGCCCTTTTTGTGATGAGCGTATTCGAGCCCTTTGGCCATTTGTTGGGCTATGAAGCAGGCCAGATGCGGGGGCATGGCTTCGCCGAGGTCGGTGGACTTCTTAACCAGGCTTTGCAAGTCTACGCCGTCTACGAATTCCATGACCAGAAAGAAGTCGCCGTCTAGCTCCCCGAAATCGATGACCGAGACGATGTTGCCGTGGTTGAGAGTGACGGTGATCATAGCCTCATCCATGAACATCTGGATGAAGCCCTCGTCTGAGGAAAGATGGGGTAAGACCTTTTTGATGGCCAAGTCTTTTTCAAAGCCGCCGGCGCCGTAAAGTTTGGCGCGATAAAGCTCTGCCATTCCTCCGGCGGCCACGCGTTCGATTAAGTGATATTTGCCGAATTCTCGCGGCAGTATTTCCGTGTTGTTGGACATATTCGTACACCCACCTTCCGGGTGACATCTTAACAGACGCTCAAAGCTGTCGTCAAATATCTTTGGTTTCCTCAGGGTTTGACACCCATAGCGGAATCGGTTAGCTTGGCGCTGATAACTTATTTGTCCTAAAGAAAAAGGAGGTCAAAGCGCATGAAGCGTTTTTTCCTGCCGACGATGGTGGCGGTGTTTGTTTGTCTTTCGGTACTCGCCTGTAGCGGGGAAAAGATAGACGGGCACCTGGTAATTGAGTTGAAAATGCCCTGTGCCCCGACCCTTGCTGAAATGCAGGCAGGAATCGACAGGTACCTCATTTCTGTCGAGGATCTGAACGGAACCTCGCTCAAGAGCACTACCTGGTCCAACTTGGATATACTCGAGTTTGAAGTCGACGAAAGCGATGTTCCGGTGCGGATTGTTTTAGAGGGTGTGGCCACGGATTTGCGTCCCGTTATGCGTGGGCAATCCGATCCGGTGGTATTGGTGTCCGGCCAAGATGCCCGTATTTCCATCCCGATTTTCCCCCTTGGGCAATTTGCCCTGGTGGCTAGTAACCGCGCTGAGTGCAGCCCCTTGCCATTTCCGGCAGTTCATCACACCGCCACAGTGTATCCCGCGGGCCAGGTGGTGGTAGTGGGAAGCTCGGTGGCAGATGTCGACAGCAGCCACGCTGCTTTTCTGTTCGATACCGCCAAACTAAGCGCCACGCCTTTGTCAACGCCCGATTTTCTCCACCGTGCTCGCCATTCCGCCACCCGGCTTGCTGATGGTCGCCTGGTTGTCCTGGGGGGCAAAGGCATTAGCTCTTCTGCTCCGCAGGATCTGGCCATTCTATCGGGTACCGATGGATTGTTGGGTGAGTACGATCCAGATTTCAACCCAGCCGGGCTGCAGTTCTCCCTATTGCCCGGGGTGCTGGTGTTTAATCGGTCCCCTCATTTTGCCTCTTTGTTCCATGGCGATCAGGTGCTGATCAACGATGGCTCGAACGAGGCCGAGATGTTCCTTAGCCAAGAAGAGCTGTCAGGGGTCATCCAGCTGAACACCGCCTCGGATCCCTTTCCCCCGTCCGGAGACCGGGTGGCCACCGTGGTGGCCTTGGACGAGAACCGCGCCATTGTCATGGGTGGGGAAGTCGACCACAATGGGATGTTGGTGGTCCAAGCCGGCAGCCGGCGAATTAGCTTCGAACCCTTTGGCCTGAGCACCGGACGCCGCGATTTGTCGGTGGGGGTTGCCTTAACCAATGGTACGGTGATGTTTATCGGTGGCCAGGCCGGCCAGGTCGTCAACGATCCGCAAATCCTCATCGTCGATCCCCTCGCGAAGGCTCTCTATGATGTCCCGGCAGATGCCCGTTATTTCCCTCGCCAGGGCTTTAGCGCTACCTTGGTGAGAGAGGGACTGATTCTGGTAGTGGGCGGCACTTCGGCTGGTGTGGACTATGTAGCGGGCTCCACTTTCTATATCGAACGCTATGGCCAGGGTGTTGCCCAGTGGGCGGTTACCAGTGGCCCGGCCATGATTTTGCCGCGGACCGACCACACGGCTTCTTTGTTGCCCGACGGCAGCCTGTTGATAGTGGGCGGCACTGGGCCGGATGGCCAAGCGGAAGTGCCGGTCTCCTCCGAGTTGCTCAATTTTTAACCAACGATAGCCATGGTCTCGTTTCTTTTCCGGAACGCAATGTTGGTTGCCTCCCAGGACGAAAGCCTGGGGGAGTTGGCCAATGCCGATGTCCTGGTGGAAGGCCGCACTATTTCAGCGGTGGGCAAAGACCTTAAAGTCGCCGCCGATGAGACCATCGATGCCCGCGGACGCTTGATTGTCCCCGGCTTCATCAATACCCACCATCATCTAATCCAGGTGCTCACCCGGGCGGTGACGCCGGGGCAAGATGCCGAACTCTTCGATTGGCTGGTGGCCCATTACGGCATCTGGCGTCATCTTAGCGGGGCCGATTTGCAAGTGGCGGCCAAGGCGGGCTTGGGCGAGTTATTGCTCAGTGGCTGTACCTGCTGTGCCGATCAACACTATGTTTGTCCTGGTGACCAAGGCGAGGACCTGTTTGCTTGCGAAGCAGAGGCGGCAGCAGAACTTGGTATCCGCCTGCATCTGAGCCGCGGTAGCATGAGCCTGGGTCGCAGCCGGGGCGGATTGCCCCCCGACGAAGTGGTGCAAGACGAAGACTTTATCCTGAACGACTCCCAGCGGGTGGTCGAACGCTTTCACGATCCTTCCCGCTATTCCATGTGCCGGGTGGTCTTGGCTCCCTGTTCTCCCTTTTCGGTCACCCCCGAGCTCATGCAAGAGACGGCGAACTTGGCCCGGCGTCTCGGAGTGCGCTTGCATACCCACCTGGCCGAGACCAAAGACGAAGAGAATTTTTGCCTCGATCGCTTCGGCAAGCGGCCCCTGGCCTATGTCCAGGATCTTGGCTGGTTGGGGCCGGATGTGTGGTTGGCCCATTGTGTACATCTTGACGCCGGCGAAATCGCCTTATTGGCCCAGACCAAAACCGGGGTGGCTCACTGCCCGGTATCGAACTTGCGGCTTGGTTCCGGTATCGCGCCGGTGCCGGCCATGTTGGCGGCAGGGGTTCCAGTGGGTCTGGCGGTCGACGGCAGTGCTTCCAATGACAGTTCCAATATGCTGAGAGAATTGCAGCTGGCGCTCCTGGTGCACCGAATTGGCACCGGGCCCGCGGCCATGACTGCCCGACAGGTTCTGCGCATGGCCACGGTAGGCGGGGCACAGGTGCTGGGTCGCGATGACACGGGCGTGTTGGCGCCGGGTTACGCGGCCGATCTGGCCATGTTTGATCTGCGAGGCTTGGCTTATGCCGGGGCGCGCCACGATCCGGTGGCAGCACTATTGTTTTGTGGTCTGGATCAACGCGCTGAATTGGTTATGGCCAATGGAGAAATCGTGGTTCGCGATCAGCGTCTATGTAATCTTGATGAATGGGAGTTAGCCGACCAGGTAGATCGGGCTTCGCGGCGTTTGCTGCAGGCCACCTCCGCCTGATGGCACGGGAGATTTCACCATGCAGAACGCAAAAATATGTTTGTATCCCCGCGATGCCTCTGAAGCGGTGCGAATCCTGAGTGAGAACGGCAAGCGCGCTCTCATTTTGGCCGGCGGAACCACGGCTTCGGCAAACGAAGATCCGCAGGTGACCATTCTGGTAGATTTGACCCGCATGGGGCTCGACACCATCGAGTGGGAGAAGGGTCAATGGACCATCGGCTGCAATGTTCGTCTTGACCAGCTGGCTCAGCATCCTGGGCTGGCCGCCTTGTATGGAGGCATGCTGGTCGAGGCGGTCCAGGCGGTCGGCAGTACTCCGATTCGCAACGCGGTTACTTTGGGTGGCAGCGCGGTACAGGTTTTCCGCTGGTCTGATCCGCCGGTGGCCCTGCTGGCCATGGATGCCTGCTTCGATTTGCAAGGGCCGGGCGGCGAACGCACGCTCGGCGCCGATGCGTTTTTCGCGCAACATCCCCAGCGCGTGTTGAATCCGGCCGAGATATTGACCAGGATTCGCATCCAGGAATCCGAAGAAGACAGCGGCGGGGCTTTTGTCAAATTGGCCAAAACCGAGGTGGACCTGGCCGTGGTCGATGTTGCCGTCCGGCTCATCTGCTCGGGTCGCCGGTGCACCGACCTGCGCATTGTCGTGGGCGCCACCCAGACTCTTCCCTGGCGGGCCCAGGCGGCCGAAGACTTGTTGACCGGGAAACGGCTGGGCGGTAGGGCCATAGCCGCTGCTGCTCGCGCGGCGCGGGAGGCAGCCCGTTGTCGGGACGATGTGCGCACGGACGGTGAGTATCGCGCGGAGATGGTCGAAGTCATGGTGCGCCGGGCGCTGAAAATGGCCCGGGAACGGGCACGTCAGCAATCATAGTTATCGAGGAGAAGGGTGCATGGACCTTCAGTTGACCCTGAACGGGAAGCGCGTGGTCTGGCAAGCGGAACCTGGCGAAAATGCCCTAGACCTGTTGCGTCGCCATAGTCTGAGTAGTGTCAAGTGGGGCTGCGGGGAGGGCGACTGCGGCGCCTGCACCATTTTGCTTGATGGTCGTTCCGTGCGCAGTTGTCTACTAGTGGCGGCCCAGTTGCAGGGCCGAGAAGTGACCACCGTAGAGGGAATAAAAGAGCCGGCTGGCCCTCCGCATCCGCTGCAAACCGCTTTCGTGGAGAAGGGTGCCGTCCAGTGTGGTTATTGCACGCCGGGCATGTTGTTGTCGGCCAAGGCTTTGCTGGCTAGCAACCCATCCCCTTCGACGGAGGAAGTTTGCCGGGCGCTCGACGGCAATTTGTGCCGTTGCACTGGTTACCAAAAAATCATCGAGGCGGTGCAGCTTGCGGCCGGGAGGATGCGCGATTGAGCGCCGAACGCAAAACCCGTATCGTGGGCCGGTCGGTGGCCAAGTCAGATGGCATGGAGTTGGCCTGCGGGGCGCCGTTGTTTTGCGAAGATCAGCTGCCGCCGGGTTGCCTACATGCGCGCGTCTTGCGTTCTAGCTATGCCCATGCCCGCATTGTGTCCCTCGATGTCGCCCCCGCCGAACAACTCGAGGGAGTGGCGGCGGTGCTTCATCATGGCAATGTGCCGCGGGTGATGCGCACCACGGCCGGGCAGGGTGCGCCCGAACCCTCGCCCTATGATTTTACCACCTTCGATAGCAAGCTACGTTATGTGGGCGATCGGGTGGCCGCCGTGGCTGCCGAAACGCCGGAATTGGCTCGCCAAGCCCTGGGACTGATACAGCTCGAGGTCGAGCAATTGCCCGCGATCATTGATGCCCACAAGGCCCAAGCACCGGGCGCAGTTGTGATTCACGACGAGCCCGATGCCCGGGTGGTGATACCGGTTACTTACGAGCCCCAACGCAACTTGGTCGCGCATGTGGATTTTCAGGTGGGCGATGTAGAAAAAGGCCTGGCGGCAGCCGATGCCTCCTTCGATCGGGAGTACAGTTGCCATTACGCCCAGCATGCCCCCATCGAGCCTCATTGCGCTCTGGCCGAACCCTTGGCCAACGGCCGCCTGCGGATTACGACTTCTACCCAGGTGCCGTTTCATGTGCGCCGGATTGTGGCCCAGGCCCTGCAGTGGCCGGTCTCGCGCATTCGAGTGATCAAACCCAGAATCGGCGGTGGTTTTGGCGCCAAACAAGAAGTGCTCATCGAAGACCTGGTGGCCTTTTTGGCGGTGCGCAGTGGCCGCCCGGTGTTTTTGCGACTCAGCCGCGCCGAGGAGTTCAACAGCCGCACCCGCCACCCGATGCACATTCGCTTGCGCACTTCGGTGAGCGCCAAAGGTGAGCTCAAATCCGTGGATATGAATGTTCTGTCCAATACCGGTGCCTACGGATGCCATGGTTTGACCGTGGTCTGCAATTGCGGCAGCAAGGTTTTGCCCTTGTACCGCTGGGATGACATCCGTTTTTGGGCGGATGTGGTCTATACCAACGGACCGGTGGCCGGCGCCTACCGAGGCTATGGCGCCACTCAGGCCGCCTTCGCCATGGAAGTACAGATGGACGAGATGGCCCGGGCCTTGGGCATCGATCCGGTCCAGTTCCGCTTGCAGAACCACATTCGCAGCGGCGAGACCTCGCCGGTCTTTCAGGCGCTGGGTGAGGGCGGGGAAGGCGTTGCCCAAAACATTGGCAGCAACGGTTTGGCAAAATGCCTGCGCCAGGCGGCCAAGGAATTTGGCTGGCGCCGTCGACCACGTCGGCAAAGCAAAGCTATCTTGCGGCGGGGCCAAGGCATGGCTTGCCTGATGCAAGGCTCATCCATTCCCGAGGTGGATATGGGCGCGGCCAGCATCAAAATGAATGAGGATGGCTCGTTCAACTTGCTGGTCGGTGCCACCGACCTGGGCACGGGTTCCGACACCATCCTGGCCCAGATTGCGGCCGAGGTTCTGGGCGTGGAGATGGCACAAATTCTGGTGACCAGCTCGGACACCGATCTGACACCTTTCGATGTCGGGGCCTACGCTTCGTCCACCACCTATCTAAGCGGTGAGGCGGTGCGCAAGGCGGCTAAGACCGTGGCGGGTCAAATACGAAAAGTGGCTGCGAACATTCTGGGGCTGCCGGTTCGCAAACTTAGCCTGGCGGAGGGGCAGGTGGTGGCCGCCGATGGCCAAAGCCTGACCCTGGCCCGGATCGGCGCGTCTAGTTTGTACGAAAAAGACCAGAATCAAATTGGCGCTTTTGCCTCTCATACCACCCAAAAAAGTCCGCCGCCTTTCTCGGCCCATTTTGCCGAAGTAGAGGTGGATACCGAGACCGGCTTGGTTCGGGTTCTCGATTACGTCGCCGCTGTTGATTGCGGTACCGCCATTAATCCGGCCCTGGCCGAGGGGCAAGTGGAAGGCGCGGTGGCCAACGGCCTGGGTTACGCTCTGATCGAAGAAATTAAATTGGACGAAAGAGGCCGCTTGCGCAACGGGAGTTTTCGCGAATACAAAATCCCCTCTACGCTGGATTTGCCCAAGATCCGGGTAATTCTGGTGCCGACCTACGAAGCGAGCGGCCCCTATGGCGCCAAAAGCGTGTCCGAAATTGGGATCAACGGTCCACTGCCCGCCATTGCCAACGCTATTTTCGATGCCGTGGGCGTGCGATTGCGCCAAGCGCCGTTTACGCCTGAGAAAATACTTGCCGCCTTGAAAGCTGCCGAGCAGGAGAGCTCATGAAGCGCGATCCAGAGCGTTTCGAGTCCCAGAAGTTTGATTTGCTGATCATCGGCGGCGGTATCACCGGCGCTACCCTGGCCTGGGATGCCTCCATGCGCGGGCTCAAGGTGGCCGTGGTCGACAAGGGTGATTTCGGCTGCGCCACTTCTTCGGCTACCTCCAAGCTGATTCATGGCGGTTTGCGCTACCTGAAGAACGGCGAGTTGTTGCTGGTACGCGAGTCCTTGCAGGAACGTCGCATTTTGCAAAGTATCGCTGGTCATCTGGTTCGGCCCATGCCTTTTCTGCTGCCCACCTATCGCACGGGTGGCAACCGCCGCTGGATGATTCGGGCGGGCATGCTGCTGTACGATATGCTTAGCTATCACCGCGGCCGGCTCGAAGATCCCGAACAACGTATTGGCGCCCACCGCATGTTATCGGCGGCCAAAGTAGAGCGCATCGAACCGCTGGCGGCCGGTGCCGGTCTGACCGGTGGAGCCTGGTATTACGACTGTTTGTGCAATCCGGATCGACTCACCCTCGAATTCATGTTGGGCGCGTTTAGACAGGGCGCGACCCTGGCCAACTATATGAAGGTCAATGATGTAGTTTGTTCTCTGGGCCGGGTCGAGTCGGTAGCGGTGGAAGATCTGCTGTCCGGCCGTCAATTCAATATCCAAGCGCGCATGGTTGCCAATACCGCCGGTCCCTGGGCCGACCGCATCGACCTGCGTTGCGGCGTCGACGATCAAGTCAGCTTGCATCGCTCCAAGGGCATTCACATCATTACCCGTTCCTTGGGCAAAGAACATACTCTGGTAATGAGCACCTCCACCGGGGGTCATTTCTTCATCATTCCTTGGCGTGGCCATAGCCTGATTGGCACCACCGATACCGAGTTTCGGGGTGACCCTGATTCCTTGTCGGTGCAAGATCAGGACGTGAGCAATTTCCTAGCCGAGATCAACCAAGCCTTGCCCAAAGCACGCTTGACCGAAGCCGACATTTTGTACCGTTATGCCGGTATGCGCCCCTTGGTGGACCAAGAGTCAAAAGTCTACCAAGCCTCGCGCAAATACGAAATCATCGACCACCATCGCCAGGGCATCAAAGGCTACATCAGTGCCGTGGGCGGAAAATATACCACCAGCCGCAATCTGGCCCGGAAACTGACCGATCGCATCATGGCTCGGCTGGACTCTCCCAAAGTTGCATGCCTGACCGCCGGCAAACGATTGCCCGGAGCGGTCAGCGGTTCTTTCCGTGGCTATGTAGAACAAGCCTGCCAGGAAGAGGCCAAATTGCTTGATCGCGACATTCTCAAGAACCTGGTCTGGACCTATGGCAGTCGCCATATTGAGCTTATCGATTTGGTCAAACGAGATCCCAATCTCGGCCATCGCCTGCAAAGCGGCCGCCCCGAGATTATGGCCCAAATCGTTTTTGCCATCGAATCCGAAATGGCCTGCACCCTTTGTGACATTCTCGTCCGCCGCACCGGCTTTGCCACCCTCGGCTCTCCCCAACCCGCCGCCCTCGACCGCATTGTTCGCCTGGCCGGCCGCTTGCTAGGCTGGGGCGCCGAACGCCGCCAAAGCGAAAAAGAAACCCTCCGCCAAAAAATCTTGGGCCAAGCCGAACTGCCCCCCTCTCGCCAAAAACCTACCGGCGCACCTCCGCTGCCAACGTCCCCCTAGTGCTCATCGCTTTCAGTTTGCTGTCTATCCTTTACATTGTCACAGATTAATTACAGAGTTCGCTAGGTTGTCCCCCAGTAAGGGGTGGCTTTGATGCTGGCTCACACGTTGGCCTCGAATACTATTTTTTCTCAACCCACTTAAGGGGGGATCATGTCTGACGCTCGACTGAAACGATTCATGATGACTTTATTACTTGCGGGGCTGGTGGCGATTTTTGGGATCTTCGGTGCTGCCTGTGAGCAGCTTGAAGAGGGCAAATGCAAGCGAGACCGCCACTGTGAAGATATGGCCAAGAGCGTAGCCGAGGTTTGGGTTTGCTACAAGGAGCCGGCCGAGGCTGAGTTGGGTGTCTGCATGCGAGCCCTGGATGCCCGGGAGGCCCAAAATAAATATAAGGCCAAGGTCAAAGCAGCAGCAGGCGAAGCAAAAGTCACGCCTTAGAGTCTATCTGGTTCAATCCATGGCTAAAATAATTCTCCGCTGATTAAAGTTTTTTCAGGATGGTGGAGAATTAAAGAAACCGGGCGGGGCGGGGTAGGTGACGCATTTTCATCATTTGGGAGATAATGTCATGAAGATAGCATGGGTTCTCATTGTATTTGGCATGATGGGCATGGCCTGTAACGGAAATATCGACGCTGGGGCCTGCCAAGCCGGGCAGACTTGCCTGGCATCGGCGCAGGAGTTGGCAACCACCACCTGCACCTTTTCGCTCAGTCCGGCCGAAGGCGACCTGCAGACCGACTTCCACTGGAACAGCAGCAGCAATGCGAACACCTGCACCTGGACTTGGAACGGCACCGACATGGGCGTGACCGCCTGTTCCCAGAGTTTCGATTTTCTGGGCTCGGTGGCCGGCATTGGTCAGCATTCGGTGATTTTACATGCGCTCGATGGCCCCGGGGGATCTGCCCAATGCTCAGCCCAGGTATCGATTGTAAAAGAGTTGCTCACTAGCTGTAGTTTGTCCTTTGCGCCCGCCGCCGGATCCGCCGATACCACCTTTCGGTGGCAAAGTGCCAGCAATGGCAGCAGCTGTAGCTGGGTCTGGAACGGCAGAAACATGGGTGCTACCAGTTGCTCGCAGGGCTTCGACTTTCTGGGTTCGGGTGCCGGGCTAGGCGAGCATTCGGTGACCTTGAAAGTATTGGCGGGTCCTGGTGGACCCACCGAGTGCTCAGCGCAGGTAAGTATCGGCAATCACCAGTGCCATTTCGATGCCCAGGCCTCCTGTGTGCGCGACGATCATTTTCTGCCTCTGGTGACCCATTGGCAAGACGGGGCTTTTCAGTATCTGGGGACCGATAAACCAAGCATCTACGCGCCCGAACCCTTTCCTGAGCCCGCCGATTACCGGCCGGGGGAGATCTATTCTGTCTATTCGGTAAAGACGCCCGACTACCAGAGTTCTGTCGGTGATCGCTATGCCCTGAGCCAATACAGCCCGGAGAAATCGCTGGCCGTATTTGAAGACAATTGTCGTGCCAGCGGTACCCAAGTGCGCTTGCTGCCGCCCATGCCCTGGCATGACTCAGACGCGGTCATCGAAAAACCAAACTCAGGTATCTGCCAAGTGCAGATCGTGCACGCCTCGCTGATAGACGGTTCCTTGGTGACGGTGCTCTTGCCCCCCAACTGGACCGAAAGGGCCCCAGCGGGAAGCTATCCGATCGCGTTCAACAGCTTCTACGACATCAACGCCAGCCTGATGGAAGTTCACGACGACTTGCTTATCGACCTGGTGGCGCGCAGTGGGCACGATGGCCGACAAGGGGTCATCGGTGTGCTGACCAATGGTTCGGGCGCTTTGGCCAGTCGCAGCATGGATGAGCGTTTCTATGCCCAAAGCGCACAAGCCATTGCCTGGGTGGCCGACACCTTCCACGGTAATCGTCACAAGATCGTGACCTTCGGCGGTTCGCGCGGAGGCTGGACCTCACTGGCGCTCGCCAGCAACCCCTACGGCTACGACTATCGCGTTGCCTTGGCGATAGCAGTTGTTCCCCCGACCAAGGTGGGCAACCACGCCGAGCTTACCGGGCCGACCTACCCGGCCTTGCTCTCGGCCATCACCACCGATACCGGGCTGGCCGACGCCTGGATGACAGGATGGACTTATCCCGCGAGCCTGAACCGGCCCTACTTGAGCGGGCTTCCCGGCTGGCTGTCCTACCTCTATGTATTGACCGGCAGCAGCGATCTGCAAGAGGTTAATCAAAACCGTAGCCTGATCTCGGCCGACTTCATCGCCGGATTGAAGGCCGCCGGCACCCAGGTATATTTGGAAGCCGGCAGTCACGATCACATTTGCCCTTACCACCTTCAGGTCGAGTACGGACTGCGCCTGATCGAAGCGGGCATTCCCTTACAAGCCCATGTGCAGTTACGCGCCGGGCACAACAGTCGCACCGGAGACAGCGGCCTCGGACCGACCTTACGCAAGGCCGTAGACCTCCTGGTGGCGCCCGGCACCCAACCCAGCGATCCGGGACCGCAACTGATCGAGCCCGGCATCCACTACTGGACCGTCGATCGGCAAAGCGGTGACTACACCGAAATCTTCCCGGCCCAGTTCCCCTTCACTTTCGAAGGTCCTTACCAGATGGCGGCCGGGCAAACCGTGCCCCTGGTTTTCACTGGCCCGGTAGATACCCAATTCACCCTGAGTTTCGTCAAAGACGGCCAGGTCATCTACGCCCTCTCTGATCGCATCTCGCCCACCGCCTATACTGTTTTGTGGCACACCCAGCCCCCGGGATTTACCGGCGGCCCCTATTATTACCGACTACAAATCCAGAAGCCGGGCGAAAGTCTACGGACCATCCCTGATACCAACACCCCCAGCGGCACCCCGGCCGAGCTATGGATCCTGGATGCCGAACCGCTGGTATCAGGAGACCGAGCCCTCGAAATTTTCTCGGGTCCTCGCGCCCCAGCTCTTGGCGGTACCAACTGGGGCCTATCAGAATTCTAAAAATAAAACGTGGCGTTGGCGTTGCTCAGGGCATGATCTGGACGCTGTCTGAGTAGCCGTCGTAGCTTGCATCTCGGAAGATGGCGTTCGGCCAGTCATCGTTGTGGGCGGCGAAGATGCGAAAGGTCTTGATTTGCCCCTTGTCGAAGACCAGATTTTCGGCGGGGCCGGAGGTGGCGTGGCTGGCGCAGGCACCGGGGTAGCGGTAGCTGAGCTGACTGCCCAAAATGCCGGCGTGAACACAGGGGCCGATCCAACGGCTAGCGCCATCTGGTTCCACAACCTCGATATCGAGGCTATAGGTGTAACCCTCGCCAGCATAGGGCCAAGAGAGATCGACGCCGTTGAAGCGATAAGGCAGGCTATCAGGTCTGAATTTGACTTTGCTTACATAACTGTCACGGGTGCAGATCGGGTGCACGATGCCGGGGTCGGTCAGGGCGGTGTTGTCGCATATTCCGGCGGCATGGACCAGCACATGGTAGAAAATATAGGTCTCGCCGTTGACGGTCAAGAAGGCGGGATGCCCAGCCGCGTCGACCTGGTAGCCCGGTACGGCCGGGTCATCGACGGCACGGTAGAACTCGTTCTTGGGCAAGCTGTCGAAGCGCAGATCGGCGATGTGATCGCTGTGCAGGTAACGCATGCCATAGGCTTGGTCCCAGAAGTTGTAGGAGTAGAAATAGAAGGCCCGCGCGTCTCGCCTGAATATCTCGGGGGCTTCGGAGACATTGTTTTCGTCGGGCGAAGGCCAAACGTTGTCGATGATGGAGGTCGGAGCGGACACCAAGGACGAAGAACCCCAGTTGCCTCGTTGGGCCTCGTCGATTTGACTGCTCCAGTTGAACCAGTTGTACGACAGCCACCACTGGCGGTTTAGATTTTCGTAATGCAGGCGACCGCCGATGCGCATAGCGGTTTGTTCATTGGCGGCTGTTGCGCTGTGGGGCGCGCCAGTTCCCTCGGGGAACCAGATCTCCTTGGGGATGCCAAAGTCAAGGGTGGCATCACGGGCGAAGGCGGCGTAGGTGGCGATTTCGTCGATGCCGATAT
>JAUVBB010000511.1 GCA_030591445.1 Deltaproteobacteria bacterium
AGAAAATCACCGATGAGGCCCAGGAGGTCATCAACCGCCTGGGTACGCAAATGGAAGCAGTTGGCAAGATTCTCACCGTGATTGGGGATGTGGCTGAACAAACCAACCTGTTGGCCTTGAATGCGGCCATTATTGCGGCGGCGGCCGGGGAACACGGCAAAGGCTTTGCCGTGGTTGCGGATGAAATCAAGGATCTTGCCGATCGAACTTCGACTTCGACCAAGGAAATTGCCGGCTTGATTCGTAGTGTGCAGTCTGAGTCGCGCCTGGCCATCGATGCCATGCAGCGTGGCTCCGGCAGCGTGCGCCGAGGGGTAGAGTTGGCCAACACGGCCGGTGAGGCTTTGCAGCAAATTCTTCAGTCGGTACAGCAGGTCAATCAGATGGCAAACGATATTGCCACTAGCACGGCTGAACACACAAACATCTCCCGGTCGATTACCCATTCCATGACCAGCATGTCGTCGATGGTTCGCGAAATCAAACGAACGGTGGCCGAACAGTCCAAGGGTGGCAAACGGGTTAGCCGTGCCTCCGAGAAAATGCGTGACGATGCCCGATTTGTTTTTCGGAGCGCAAACGAGCAAGTCCAGGCGGCGGCTGGCGTGTCTCGGACCATGGAACGAATTTCAGAAATGGTGTTGATTGTAGGCAAGGCGATGGTGGAACAGACCAATGGGGTCAACCACGTAGCCAAAGTGGCCGAGGAAGTAAGAGATACCATGGAAGAAGATCGAGACAAAATGACTGACTTGGAGGGGCTGGCGGATAAAATGGGCTTTCAGGTCAATGAATTCTTAGGTCAGAAGCAAGCCGCCGGGGAATGGAAGAAATGATGGAAGAAGAAAGACAGCGCGTTTTGGCTGCTTTGTCGAGCGCAGTAGAGGAAATTCGTTACCGGGCGGTGCAGCGCCTGATGGCTATTTACGATGAACCTCCCGTTGAATACCTGCTGCAGGGCTTAGGTGATGAGAGTTGGCGGGTGAGAAAATGTGTGGTGGAGAACTTGGTGTTGGCCAAGCCGACCGCCGACTTGATGGATGCTCTGATTCATTCCCTGGGTGACGAGGACAATGCGGGACTGAGAAACTCTGCCAGCGAGGTCTTGCTCAAGATTGGTTCGCCGACGCTTCCGAATCTGGAAAAGTTGGTGCGTGAAGGCGACAAGGACGAACGCAAGATTGCCGCCGATATTTTGGGGGACATTGGAGATCGGGCGGCGGTACCGGCCTTGGTTAAATGTTTGCAGGACCCGGATGAGAACGTGCGGGCCGCGGCCGGAGAGGCCCTGGGAATGCTGGGAGATTCGAGTGTGGCTCCGCACCTGGCCGAACTGCTTCGGCAGGACGGACTGGTGGTTCAGCTTTCCTGTCTCGATGCCCTGGACCGCTTGGAAGCAATCGTCCCGCTTGCTATTGCCGAACAACTTTTGGGCACCCGACCCTTGCGCTCGCATCTGTACCGGATCATGGCCCGGATGACCGATCCGAGCGTGATCCCCATTTTGATGGAAGGCTTATCTGCCCGCGGTCGCGTAGAACGTGCAGCCGCGGCCCGGGCCTTGGTGCGGCAGTACATGAAGGGAGAGCGTCAAAAGCAGGTGGAAATGCAGGTGGCGGTTGCCCGGGCGTCAAGCGACCGAATTGCCGACAGCTTGCGGGCCATGTTGGAAAGCCCCGCCATTGACGATCAAGAAGCCGCGGCCCGGATTCTGGGCTGGACCGGCCGGTTGGATGTGGTTCCTGATTTGATTCATGCGGCGCGAGATGATCTCTTACGGGAAGTAATTCACGAGTCGATATTGCTTATCGGCCCCAAATCCGCCGAGGTATTACACGACTTACAAGATGCAATGGGGAGATCCGAGCAGGTCCTTGCCGTTGATCTTTTGGGCCATTTCGGCCAAGCCAGCAGTTTGCCGTGGATCATCGATCTCAGTCTCTCCGGCGACCTGGAAGTGGCTGATGCCGCCCAGCGATCACTGGCAAAAATTGGCGGGGTGTCCGCTATTCCGACCTTGATCTCTTATATTAAGCGCAATTTCAAAGATGGTGCTAGAGGGGTGAGTTCAGCCCTGGTGGTACTGGGCAACAAGCACCACCATGAAGTCATCGAGCAGATTCTTCCCATGCTGGACGGAACCGAATCTGGGCTGCGCCAGGTGGCTGCTGATATCCTGTGCCAGGTGGCCCACAAGACAAATTTAAATATCATCATTCGACTTATTGGCGACGAAGACGCTAAAGTGCGCGAGGCTGCGGTGAGAGCCATGGGCCGGGTTGGTGGCGAAGAAGCGGTAGAAAAACTCAGAGTGGCGCTGACTGATGAGTCGCCCCAAGTCCGGGCGACGGCAACCAAGGCTCTGGGAGTGAGAGAAGATCCAGAGGTGAGAAAGATTCTGAAGGTGGCTTTGCGCGATTCCGAACCTTGGGTTGTGCGCGAAGCGCTACACGCACTGGGCCAGAGCGGGGATGAAGATATTGTGGAGACCCTGCTGGCCTATGCCTGGAATCCGAACGGTTTGGTAGCCTTGGAAGCAGTAAGGGCTGTCAACCGAATTGGATGGCATGGTGACGTGAGCTGGTTGATCCGAGCTGGTCGGCACCCCGACCCCGAAGTTGTCAAAGAGGTGTTGGCCGGCAGTGAGCGTTGGGCGATTGATGATGCCCGCAAGGTGTTGGTGGAAGCGCTGGGCGATCGACACTGGGATGTCAGGATGGCAGCGGTGAAGAAGATAGGAGAGATGAACGATCCTGGCGCCAAGCAGGCGGTGTTTGAGAAGTTACAAACGGAAGAAGACGAATTGGTGAAAGAATCCATGGAAAGCATTTTGGAGGTTGGCAAAGGCAATGTTCTGGACGACTAAGGTCGGCTAGGCAATGCCCGCGGCCGGCCTTTCGCGGAAAGGTTTTGTGGCAACACCGGTACCCATGTCACTGGAGGAGTTTCGGCTCCTGAGAGACCTTGTTTACGAATACTGCGGCATCTTCTTCAAGAATGATGTCCAGTATTTGCTCGAACGACGTCTGTCGGTTCGGCTCCGAGAAAATCAATTGGATACTTTTACCGAGTACTATCGGTATTTGCGCTACAGTTCCAATCGAAGCCAGGAGTTGGAGGAAATCGTTGAATTATTGACGACTAACGAGACCTATTTTTTCCGCGAGGATTACCAGCTCAAAGCCTTTGCCGAAGAGATCATTCCGGAAATCATTGAGAGAAATGGCGCCCGCAAACGCATGCGCATCTGGTCGGCCGGTTGTTCCTCTGGCGAAGAAGCCTATACCATCGCAATGATCATCAAAGAAATGCCCAAATTGAGGGGCTGGGATATTGAGATTTTTGCCAACGATATTTCACGCAAAGTGATTCAAACGGCTAGACGTGGACTGTACGGAAAAACCTCTTTTCGCACCACCGATCACTATTTCCTGAGTAAGTATTTCAAGCCTCAAGGAGATAAATACGTGATCCAGGAGGGTATCCGTTCCATGGTCAGCTTTGGCCAGTTGAACCTGCTAGACGATGAAATGCTGCAATTGATTGGCATGGTGGATGTGGTTTTTTGCCGCAACGTACTTATCTATTTTGACAAAAACGCAAGATTACGGGTGGTTAAGACCTTTTATGGGAAACTCAAGGAGATGGGATATCTCTTACTTGGTCATTCTGAGTCTCTGATGAATGTCAGCACTGATTTTGAATTGGTCCACCTGAAAAACGATCTGGTATATCGGAAACCGGCGCAGGTGTGGAAAGGGGAGCAATAGCGATGCCCGCCCAAAGGCGAGAACCAAAGATCCGGGTTCTAGTCGTCGATGACTCGGCCTACAACCGGCAGGCCATCATGGACATGTTGGATTCGAGCACCGACGTCGAGGTGGTGGGATTGGCAAGCAATGGCGAGGAGGGTCTCAAAGAGGCCCTGACCTTGCGGCCGGACATCGTGACCTTGGATCTCGAAATGCCCAAGATGGACGGCTTTACCTTCCTCCGGATTCTGATGAGTCGTCAGCCGACTCCGGTCATCGTAATATCGTCATACAGCAGAAAGCAAAATGTTTTCAAAGCGTTAGAACTTGGAGCCTTGGACTTTATCGCCAAGCCTACTCGATATTTGTCGCCGGAACTTCATACCATCCGCGACGAACTGCTCGAGAAGATCATGATGGTTCGGCAGTTGAAATCCGGTAGCATGCAATGGCGCTCAGAAGAGCGGGAATTGGAAAAGAGTCATTCACCGGTTGAAAATCATAAATTGGATGGTTCTCCGCGACTGGCGCTGATCGTGGTGGGCGCATCAACCGGCGGTCCGCCGGCTCTGCAAAACCTATTGCGGATGCTGCCACGCGATCTGCCGGCAGCCTGTATGGTGGCGCAGCATATGCCCGAGACTTTTACCAAGGCTTTCGCCGACCGGCTCAACCGCTACACCGGGCTCGAGGTGAGCGAAGCCAAGGGAAACGAAGCCGTAGAAGCGGGCAAAGTGTTCATTTCTCCTGGCGGGGCCAATCTGAAAGTGGTC
>JAUVBB010000062.1 GCA_030591445.1 Deltaproteobacteria bacterium
CATCATCCTCGAAGACACCGACGGCAGCCAACAAGTCCACATCAAACAAACCTGTGGCAACGAAGTGATCCTAGACGCCGCCGAACCCAAAATCGAAATCAAACAAGAATGCGGCAATCAAATCCACCTCCACGGCGCCGCCCCCGACATCGAGATCATCCAGGATTGCGGTAACGAAATCTTCATGAAAGCCGGCGGCCCCGACATCGAAATCAAACAAGCCTGCGGCAACATCATCGAAATGCACGAAGCCAGCGGCATCACCATGCGCGACAAATACGGCAACGAAGTCGTCCTCGACGCCGCCGCCGGCTTCATCCGCATCGCCTCTCCGTCGCATGACTCTTTTATCGAACTGGGCAAGAGCATTAAAGCGGAAACCAAAAGCGAAAAAAAATTATTCGTCGGTGGGGCCTCTGCCGAAGTGTATATTGGCAATAAGAATGAAATGTTTGGTGGAGTCAAGACCAGTGTTTTCAAGGGCCTAGAGATGGGCACTCGCATGGGTATGAAATTGGAATACTGTAAGGCCAAAGATATCACCAAAACCAAGGGGCAGATGCGCAAAGAAAGCCTGAAACCTATCGAAATTATCTCTTATGATAAAATCGATATCCAAGGCGTGGGCGCAATGCTCTTGTTAGAGGGCAACAAGGGCGTGTTCCACACTGCTGATAAAGGTGTCAAGATCGAGATCGAGACGGGGGGGAATATTTCCATTGAAACGACAAAAGGTGATGTGAACGTTAAAGCTAGTGGCAAGGTAAACGTCACCGGGAAAGAAATAACGATTGATGGTGGACCCAAAGTAGAATTGAAGGGTAGCGAGATCAAAGGTAACGGCCAGAAAATTCTCCTCGGTTGATTTTTTATTGCTTTTGACTCGAACAGGAGGGGCAAACATGTATACCGTAACATTTGTGATTCTGGGATTGGGTGTCTTAGCAGGTTTGTTAAAGGTGATTCGCTTGATGTTTTTCGTTGGCATTCAAAACAAAGTATTTATGGAGAATGTCAAGAAAATGCTACAGGCGGGCAATTACGACACTGCGGCCAAATTTTGCACAATTGGACAGCGTCAAATCATGCCTCGTGGGACCATCGCTATGATTGAAGGTTTTCAGAGCGGAGTGAAGGATCCTGTTGAGCTAAGAAACCTCTTCAGCAAAGATGTTGGTGATCTCAAAAAGTATGTGGGCCAACCGGTTTGGTCGGAAGCGCTGGCCATAGTTTTGGCGGCCGGCGGCATGGGTTTGGTTTTCAGCCAAAATCTGTACGTCCTTCCCGCCTTTTGGCCTCTGGCGGGCGGAGCTGCGGTGGCGGCGGTTGCGGGCAAGATAATGGAGGTCATGGCGTACGGTGCATTCATTAGAATGCGTGACGAATTGGCGGAAGCTCTTCAGGCTGGGAAAAATTCAGTCTGAAACGGTCTCTTTTGGAGCAGGTTGCTCATGAGCCTGATCCTGGGCACGATGCATATGAATACCAAAACCAATAGCGGGCAGACCAACGATGTCCATCGAAATAATGCAACTTTTCGAGCCATCGCTGCGGGCAAAGAGTCCGCCGTGCATCTCTCCGTACTTGGTTTCGAAAATGCAGCCACGTTCCAAAATTACGCCATAGGTCGTCCAACCAGTACAATCTACCCCACGCATGCCTTGCAGGTACGGAAAGGCCCGAACCGATTCCACGAACTGTTTTTCGCTATAGGCCGCACGATATTCCGGGCACATGCCCTGGTAGGCATCCTTGTATCTTTCATCCTTCAGTGCTTCGACAAACTTGTCTACTCGTATGCTGCCCTTGATGGCTTTGTCGCAGCCGAAAAGCGCCAGCAGGGCCAACATTACCATCGAAAGCCACACCCCTTTGGTTTTCATGTCTTTCTCCTTGTTCATCGAGTTATGAGGCGATTTGTATCGCAGCTTGGCTTTGGACGGCAACTTTTATTTCGATCCATTGTCGAAGGAAGCTCGTCATGGCAATCGATTTGAATAAGAAAAAGAAGTCAAACATCTGGGCAAATGCCTATGAGAAACTGATTCCGATAAGAACTGAGCCACTCTTGTTTTTGGTTGATTTTGGAGATACTCAATGTACACAGTGACACTTGTTCTGTTGGGCGTGGGTGCGGTTGCAAGTATTGTAAAGGTGTATTGGCTGAGAGAATTCGTTGGGGGCCACTTGAAAAAACTGGTTGAGATGTGCATGGACCACCTTCGGTCGGGTGAGTATGATAGGGCGATCAAACTGTGCAGAGTGGTAAAGCAAACGCAACTGGGTCGAGGGATTGAAGCCATGATAGAAGGCTACAAAAATGGCGAAAGAGATCCAGTTGAGTTTAAAAAGCTCTTTTGTAAAGATATCGGCGATCTGGACAAGTACGTGGGTAAATATTTCTGGTTGGAGCCAGTGGCGATATCCTTGGTGCTAGCGGGGATTGTAGTGGTTGTTAGTCAGAATTTGTACATACTTCCTGCTTTCTGGGCATTGGCTGGCGCAAGTATGCTAGCCGCAGCGTTAAGCAAGATCTCAGAGAGAAGATCACGAGTCTTTCTCCATAGCGCTAGAGATGAAATAGTGACGGCTCTGCAGTCTATGGAAAATTCAGTCTGAAACGGTCTCTTTTGGAGCAGGCTGCTCATGAGTCTGATCCTGGGCATAATGAAAATGGATACCAAAACCAACGGCAGGAAGGCCGGCAACGGTCATCGAGACCAACACTATGATCGACAACCACACCCCTTTGAATTTCATGTCTTTCTCCCTGTTCATCGAGTTATGAGGCGATTTGTGTCGCAGCTTGGCTTTGGACGGCAACTTTTATTTCGATCCATTGTCGAAGGAAGCTCGTCATGGCAATCGATTTAAATAAGAAAAAGAAGTTAAACATCGGAAGTTTGTTGGTTGGGATCATACCGTTATGCTTAGGTGCTTACTTCGCATATGACTTATTGCAGGGTAGCGAAGTGAAAGATGAGGCAGACATTTTTGTGCATGACTTCAGTTCGTTTTTGGCGGAAACAAATTCAAACCAGTGGGCAAATGCCTATGAGAAACTGATTCCGACGCTTCGTGAGAAGGTGGGATTTGAGCAGTTTGAGCAAGTGGTTACTCAAAGCTCTTTTTTAGGCAAAGGGTCTCGGTTCAAGATGTTCAAGTATCGTAAGCGCGGTGGGGCGGCGGTGCTTGAGGGCAATTTGCTGGGTCGGGACGGGGAGACCTGGGTTGTGGTTCATTACTCGACCCACGGGCCCAAGGATCAAAAGGGTCGGAGTGAGTTCTTTATATCGGAAATGGTGGTGGGCGGACAGCCGCTCTTTTCCATGAAATAGGTCGAGGACAAAGGCATTGGAAATACTAAATCAGACTGAGTTTCAAGTTGCTTATATTGCCGGGCGGCTTCCTTTTCCGGGGCATTCGTTGACGCTGATGGTCAAGGGGACCTTTGATTTGAAGGCTGGGGTGGCGGCTTCGTTGGCGGAGGAGCAGTTGTATCCGACTGGGGACGAGTTTTATCCGGAGGATGAGGAGCAAGAGGGTGGGGCGCGTTACGAGATGGACTTTGCTTACTCGAAGCCGGGGGCGGACTTGTTGCTGGTGGGTAAGTGCCATGCCCCGGGGGGACAGCCGGCGCTGGCTTGCCGGACTACTTTTCAGGTGGGGGAGCGTAAGCGCACGCTGATGGTGCTGGGCAATCGGTATTGGAAGACGGGTTTGATGGGGCTCAAGGCTACCGATCCGGAACCATTTACCGAGATGGAGATGCGTTTTGAGAACGCTTTTGGTGGGGAGATGTACGATAGGAACCCGGTGGGCAAGGGCATTGATAAAGTCAGTGGCGACGAAGGTCCGGTGGGCCGGCCGCTGCCAAATATCGAAGATCCGCGTCATCTGATTGATTCGGCGGGTCAGCGGCCGGAGCCGGCCGGGTTTGGGCCGGTGGGGCGCTTCTGGCGGCTGCGGGACGACAAGTTGGGCAACTATAAGGGCAAGTGGTTTGAAGAGCGCTGGCCCTGGTTTCCGCGTGACTTCGATTGGTCGCACTACAATGCGGCTCAGCCCGAGATGCAGGTGGAAGGCTACCTACAGGGAGACGAAGAGCTCTTCTTTGAAAATTTGCATTCGAGTCATTCTGAATACCGCTCCTGCTTGCCCGGCTTGCGGGCGCGTTGCTTTGTCACGCGGGCTGCAGACTCCGATGAGGGGCCTGGCCAACTGGAAGAAGTGGCCATGAAGCTCGATACGCTTTGGGTGGACATGGAGGCCGAGAAGTTGGTGTTGGTCTGGCGGGGTTGGACGGAGGTACAGTCACCTTTTTTTGAAGAGGAAATTGGTCACTTCTTTATCGACGCTGAAATGGTGGCCGAGAAAGCAAACTCTATCCAGCACTTTCAACAGGCCTTTGAGAAGCGGCTTTGGGATGAAGAGCACGAAGAGGGTTTTGAGGAAGAAAGCCCGCCGGGCGAAGAGCCGCAGAAGGGCTCGGTGCTGACTCCCGAAGAGGAAGCGGAGATTGCCCAGGCCGAAGAGGCCATGCGGGCCCAAATGATTGCGGCCGGGATCGATCCCGACACGCCCGCCGAGCCCAGTGAAGAGGAGAAACAACTACTCGAGGAACTGGGGATCAAGGAACCGGAAGTGGTGATTCCCCTGACCCGGGCGATGGTGGAAGAACGGCTGGGTAGGGGTGAGAGCTTGGCCGGCGAAGACTTTAGCGGACTAGACCTGGCCGGCATAAAGATGGGCGAGGCTGACCTGCAGGCGGCCATCTTGGCTGCGGTGCCCTTGGCCGGGGCAGATCTGAGCGGCGCCCAGTTGAGTGGCGCCAATCTGGCCGGGGCGGATCTAACCGGGGTCAAACTGGTCGGGGCCGATCTTAGCGATGCCGATCTGAGTGAAGCCAAACTTAGCGGCGCCGATCTGAGCCAAGCTATTCTTACCGAGACCAACTTCGAGAAAGCAGATCTGGCCGGTGCCCTGCTTGAGGGTGCGCAAGCCAAAGACGTAATCTTTGCCGAAGCCAATTTGAAAGGCGCGCAACTGAGCGACAGCTTGCTCGAGGGTGCCGATTTTACCAAGAGTTGCCTAGATCAGGCGGTCTTGCAGCGGGCCCAGCTCAAAGACGCGGCCATGGCCGGGGTCAGTGCGGTGGCGGTGGATATGTCCGCGGCTGATCTGACCGGATTTAGAGCCACCGAAGGTTGTGATTTTCGCCAGGCGAACTTCCGACAGGTCACCGCCACGGAGTCGAATTGGGAGAAGGCCAAACTCGATGGCGCCAATTTTGCCTTCGCCGAGATGCCGGGCTCTGATTTTACCTCGGCCTCCATGGCGCAAGTCAACATGTATGCCTGCGATATGAAGCAAAGCCGGTTCATCATGGCCCAGTTGCGCGAAGCCAAGCTGGTGTTGGTCAACCTGTTCGAGGGCAGCTTCGAGCGGGCTGATTTGGCCAAGGCCGATCTCAGTGGGGCCAATTTGTATGCCGTCGAGTTTTTGGATGCCAATGTGGGCGGCACCGTGTTCAAAGGCGCCAACCTGGCCATGACCAAGCTGGAATAAGGGAGCCCAAGAGCGAATGACTGAAAAGATTCCTACCAGCGCAGAAATCATCGAACTGATTGGCAAGGGCCAGTCCGTCGACAACGCGGTTTTCTCCGAAGAAGATTTGACCGGGGACATGTTTGCCGGCGCTCAGTTGGCTTCGGCCACCTTCGACCGCTGCTTGCTGACCGGCGTGAACATGGGCAAGGTGTCTTTGCCCAGAGCCGTTTTGAGTCGCAGCGATTTATCCGGGGCCGATTTGACTGGGGCCAATCTGGCCGAAATAATTGCGCCCAATTGCCATGCCGAAGGTACGGTTTTTCGCGGTGCGGTTCTGACCGGCGCCATGTTCTTTTCCGAGCCGGTACCAGTTGATGATGCAGCCCAGGTTACTCTCAGTTTTGCTGACCAGGAGATTCCCCCCAGCATCGTCAAGCAAATGACCGAATCAGGCGTGGCGGGTTTTACCGAGACGCGCTCGCGCTTTATGCAGGCTGACTTTTCCGGGGCAAGCGCCGCCGGCGTTCGCTTTGAAAAAGTGGATCTTGATGCCGCTCTTTTCTCTGGGGCCGATTTATCTCGTGGCCGCATCGAACACTGTTCACTGCCGGGGGCCGATTTTTCCAAGAGCCAGTTGTCGGCTGCCAACTTTACGGCCTGTGTGTTTGATGGCGCTGTCTTTGCCGGTGCTCAGTTGGCCCAGGCCGAGTTCAGCAAGGTTACTCTGGCTGAGGTTGATTTTGCCGAGGCGGAGTTGGCGGGGTGTCATTTTTTAGAAAGCGATTTGCGACCGGTGGTGGCTTGGCCGCAGAATCTGGCCGGCGCTGTGTTCGAGGATTGTGATTTGCGCGGCGTCGATTTGTCCGAGCGCGATTTGAATGAAGCAGCATTTGTTCGCTGTCAGCTCGACGATTGTTCGTTGGCCGGGGCTCAGTTGGTGGGAACCCGTTTTGAACAGTGCCAGTTGCAGGGCGTCGATCTGAGCCAAATCGATTTGAGTGAGTCTGATTTTTCCGGGGCCAAGTTGGTCGGGGCTCGCTTTACCGGCTGTGATCTGACCGATGCCGAATTTGGTGGCGCCGAGCTGGGCCGGGTTGATTTTGCCCGGGCGCGCCTGATCAATACGATATTTGCCGACGCCGATTTGACCGAGGCGATCTTTACCGATGCGGCCATGGATTTTTGTGAAATGACCGGGGCGGTGCTGGCCGGCGTCGATCTGCGTGGGGTCGAGATTGAGTCCACCGATTTCGAGGGCGTGGATTTTACCTCGGCCAAAATAGCGGGCACGACTTTCCGGCTGTGCAATATGAAAAAGACCTGCTTTGAGGGCATGGAGTTGGCCGGCTGCGATTTTACCGATTCTGATCTGGAAGAGGCCCGCTTGGCGGGAGCGCGCTTGGTGGGGGCGAAGCTGAAACAAGTCAATTTCCGCGGGGCCGATCTCAGTGGCTGCAGTTTGCGCAAAGCCGAGGCCCATACCGCCAATTTTTCCGGCTGCAATCTGGCCAAGGCCGATCTGCGGGCTGCCTCGATGCAATGTGCTTGCTTTGCCGAGGCTGAGCTCAAGTTGGCAGACTTGTCCGGTTGTCGACTGGACCGCGCCGAGTTTACCCGGGCCGATTGCTCGGGGGCCAAGCTGATCAAGGCGCAGATTCCCTATGCCGATTTTTCCCACGCCAAGTTGCAACAAGCCGACTTGTCGGGGGCTGATTTGTTGCAAGCGGTTTTGCATCGGATTGATGACCGGGATGCCAACTGGCGGGGCGCCAACCGGAAGAATGTTGATGGGACTGACAAAGAACTGGCCCAGGCGGAAGATTTCCAGCCGCCGCGGCCGAAAAACGGATGAGAAGGAGTCAGGTCATGAGCGAAGTAACCCAATTGATTCCCAGACAAGAACAAGCCAGCGACAAGCCACGGCTAGAAACCGAGTCCGGGGCCTGGGCCGAATGTAAGGGGCAGGCCTTGCGCGTGTATTCGCGCCGCAATGAGCTCATCTTCGAGTATGATCCGGAAAACGAAAAGGCCCGGGTGATGGTCGAGAAGGGTGATCTGGAACTGGCTACCCGCGAAGGCGATATTCGCTTGAACTCGGCGCGGGATATCCTGATGGAAGGCCAACGAGTGGAGCTTGTCGGTCGAAGCGGCTTGCGCATGGCCGTGCAGGATGCGGTGGGCTTGGTTCAATCCGCCTTGTCGCTTGACCCGCAGCGTCTGGGTTTGCGTAGTGCCGAGCTGAACGTGACCGCCAAGAGAGCCGAGCTGTCGCTTGCCGATTTGCGTTACCTGGGCCAAAGAGTTCAGGCCACTGTGCAGCGGGGCAAATTGATGGCCGAGAAACTGGAGACGGTGGCTCAGACCATTGTGGAAAAAGCCAAAAATACCTATCGCACGGTCGAAGAGCTAAGCCAGTTGAAATCCGGTCGCTTGCGCACCCTGGTGGCCGGTTCTTTGCACATAAAGGCCAAAAAATCCATTCTGAAATCTGATGAAGACTTCAAGATCAAGGCCGAGAAGATTCACCTCGGCTAGCGAGAAGGAGATTTTGCCATGACCGCTACCATGCCCGCATCCACTGCCGCCGGCGGAACCTGCTTCGGCATGCCGGACCCTTGTTTGACCCCGGCGCCGCCGGCACCGCCGGTGCCGATTCCTTATCCCAACACCGGCATGGTCAACCAGGCCAAGAAGACCTCGAAAAAGGTCAAGTTTGCCGGCAAAGAGGTTTTTACCAAAAAATCAGAGATGTCGCGTTCCTCCGGTGACGAAGCCGGCACCAATAAGGGCGTGATGTCAGGAATGAACATGAACAAGGTGTTGCCCAAGAAGGGCAGCTCCAAGGTCAAGGCCGAGGGTCAAGACGTTGGGCACCTGACTATCATGACCGGGCACAACGGCTCTAGTGCCAACATGCCCGCCGGCGCTCAGATTGCCCCTAGTCAGACCAAGGTGATCATATCCAACTAGTCTATGAGAGGAACGATGCGCAGAAAAAAATATGGAGTGGTGGGCTGGATCTTGTGCGTGGGCTTGTGCCTGTCGCTCAGTGTGGCTGCGGCCGATGGAGAGCGTTGGGTGCGCCTGGGTCTGGTGGTGGGGGAGAGACAGAGCGGTGAGGCGGACAGGTCGGGTTTGCACCATGCCGATCGGGATGCGGCGCGCTTTTTTGCTTTGCTGCGGATCTTGGGTGCCCAGACTTATTTGCTGACCTCGCCAGGAGAAGGGATGGGCCTGGCCTATCCCCAGGCGGCGGCCGAAGCGCGGCGACCGAATCAGGAGACCCTGGCCCAAACCTGGACCGAGTTGGGGGAATTGGTGGCCCAGGCACATCGACGTAATTTACGGGTGGCTTTCTACCTGGTCTATGTGGGTCTTGCTCGAGAACAAGAAGGTCGCTACCAGCTGGGCTTGCAAGATGGCTGGCTAGACGGCCGGAAGCTGCTTGAACAGGCCCAGAGCATTTTGGGGGCAGAAGACAAGCTACACTTGTGGATCGACGCGCCTGGGGCGGCGGTGTTGGCTTTTGTGGCCGGCAAGGCCCGTCCGGGGCCGGCGGATATGGGCCTGTTGTTGAACGCGGAGATGGGACCCGGTCGACAGGAAAGCCGGGCTCGCAAGGCCGGCGTTTTTAGCCATCTGTTGCACACCGGTTTGTCGGGTGCGGCCGATGGCAATGGCGATGGTGTGATTACCTACCGCGAGATTGCGGGTTATGTGCAGCAGACGCGTAGCGGGGTAGGGGACAAGGCTTTTCACACGCGGATCTTTGCCCAGGCGCCAAAGGCTTCTGATTACCTGATCGATCTCACCCTGGGCTCGGCATCAGGGGGCACGGGCCCAGGCTCCTCCTTGGCTTCGTTTCCCTTGGAAACCCGTTGTGTGTCCCAGGTGGGTCGGCAAGCGCCGCGGGCAAGCGATAAAAAGGTTAAGGCCGGCAGCCACTGGCAGAGCTATGCCGGTTGGGGCTCTTTGGGTTTGGCCGCGGCCTCGGTGTTGACCGCGGCGGCTTTGAACGTCTCGGCCCAAGACCTCCGCAGTGGGGCCGACCCCGAAACCCGACAAGAGGAAGTCGAGATCAACGAAAACATCAAGGATCGAAATACCGCCGCGGTGGTGCTCTATTCCGTGGCCAGCGCATCGGCCATTGCCGGGATGGTGTTCTTATTACAGCCGGGTGAGGGTTCGACCGGTCAAGTTTCCGCTTCGGTCGGCTTGTTGCCGCAAGGGGCAGTGTTTACCCTCGGCGGCAGATTCTAAACTTACAGGGGAGGAACCATGAAGATTCCCGCACATCCCTTTCGGATATTGGCACTGGCCCCGCTGGCTCCCCGGTCGCAAGCCGGGGGACCAAGCCGCTTGTTAACGGTAGACTTGTCCTCGCTGGATGAAGCTCTGGCGGAGTTGGGCCCGAGACTCAGCGTCGAAGTTCCGCGGGATTTGTGCCCGAGTGGCTGGCTGACCATCGAGATCTCGGCCCTGGCCGACTTCAAACCCTCCGCGTTGTTGGCCAAAGAAGCCTATCTGAGCCAGCTGGCCGAGGCCGGCCGTTTTATCGATCAGGCGGCGGCGGGTTTGTCGGCCGCGGATGTCTTCGAGCAGCTTATGGCCAAGTGGCCGGCTCTGCCCTTGCGGGCTCCCCAGGGGGCTTCGGCAAAAGAACCGGCCTCGTCGGCAGCCGATCCGGTCGATGCCATTATGGCGGCCGTGGCCATGCCGGGTGAAAGCGGTTCCGTTTCGCGGCCGGCCGAGAGCAAAGGATTACGGGCCCAAGTCAATCGCCTATTGTCGGCCCTGCTCGCGCACTTGTTTGCTGACCCCGCCTTTCGCACCCACTTGTCTGCCTGGCGAGGGGTAGAGACTCTGCTCAAGCAAGGAGGGGTCAAAGAGGGACAGGGCATTGAGCTCTTGCTGGCCAACACCGATCTGGACAGTCTGGAGCAGGTCTTGGCGGATCTTCCTTTGGCCGTAGACGAGCTTCCCTCCTTGATGCTGGTCGATCTTCCTTTCGACGCCTCACCGCGTAGCTTGGAGCTCATGGAGAAAATGGCCGATTTTGCCGGCTCGCAGTTGCTGCCCTGTGCTTGCTGGATAACACCCGGATTTTTCCATTTGCGAAACTGGGAAGAAATCGAAAAACTCCCCTACCTCAAGCATTTTCTGGAAGATCCGGCCTATGCCAAATGGCGAGGGTTGGCCGAACAACCCGCCGGCCAGTGGTTGCTGGTGGCAGCCAATCGTTTTGCCTATCGGCCGGCTTTTGGTCCGGACAATCCGCCCCGCAAAGTACCTGCCTTTGACGAAGACCAGGCCCTGTGGCTTAGCCCGGTTTGGGCCATTGGGGCCCTTTCGGCCCAGAGCGTAGGCCAATTTGGCTGGCCCAGCCGCCTGACCGACTATACCCAGGTACGGCTTCGAGACCTGCCTTTATTGGGGACGGAGGGCCGCTCTGCTAGCACCGAGATGCTGCTTTCCGAGGACCGAATCTTAAGTTTTGCCGACGCGGGCCTGTGCGCTCTGGTGGGTCCCATGCGTAAAGATTTTGCTTTTTTGCCCAAAGATACCACCGTGGCGGGCGGTTCATTTGCCTTCCAGATGTTTACCGCGCGCTTATTGAATTTCTTGTTCCGCTGCCAGGCGGAACTGGGCGAGGAGCTGAAAAAGGGAGATCTGGGAGCCCAACTCAAAGCCGTCTTGGAGCACTATTGGGAGAAGACAGGACACAAGGCCCCGGAAGATATGGAGATAGAGGCTGGCGCCGCCGAAGCGGACCAATCCATTCCATTGCGAATTTCCCTTACTCCACCCCGCGCCGTGCTTCCCACCCAGCAGCGTTTAGAGTTTACTTTGAGCTGGTAATTGTGTATCCTACTGGCTACAAAGATTACACTAGGGAAACTAGACGTAACTACTTGTTTGTGCAATGTAATACTCGGTAGTTCTCGGGCCTACATGTATCCCCCCCGTAACACCTGGTAGTACCTCTACGGGTAAGTAGCCAAAGGTTTTACAAACACTTACAAGATCCGACAACATTGGTGCGAGTTTTGCTAGTGAAAGAAGCAGGGGCAAACGTTAAGAGAGGAGACAGGTGACATGGGAGTGAGTGTAAAGAAAAGTCCAGAGGCCATTTACCGGATCGTGGAAAAACTGCAGACTATCGTAGAGAAGTCCTCCCGGGACAAGTTATTTCGGAGCTATGCTGCTGACCCGGCGTTTCGACGTGCGATCCGTATCCACCGGCATCTGAAGGCTCTGGAAAAAGAAATTCTGACTGAAAGCACCACCGGTCGTCTCTCTCTGAGCAAAGACCGCTCTTCCGACCAGATCGTAATCAAGATCTGCCAGGACAACATCCGCTACCAGCGGGTGGCTTATCTCTCCCCCAAGGAATTCACTTTGCTGAAGAAAAACACCGAAGTATCGGCTCGCCTGCGCAAGTGCAAGGCCGCCCAGCGCGTAGCCTAATTTATTTCAAGCGCAAAACGAATAGGTCAGCGGCATCGCCGTCGGGCATGGGTCCGAATACCAGTGACGTGGCGTGATCGTTGACCTTGACATAATGAGACATGTCGGGTCCTAGCTGGTTCTGTACCCCCCAGGCGGTGTACTTGTCGCCGGCAAGTTCCAACTCCATGCCTTGAATGGGATACTCCAGGGTGGCCTTTTCGGGCAGTTTGCCGGCGGGTCCGACGCCCTGGACCACAATTTCGCCACCATTGACGCCAAACAAGGCTCCCTTCCAGGCGCCATCCGCGGGGCCAATCTCGAACCATTGGCCCAGGTTGGGAATGCCGTACACATTCAAATGGTATTCCAAGGCCAGTTTGGGGATGGGCAGGTTGGCTTTGGCTGCCATCTTTGCCCCCAAGGTGGGCGAGGTGGCCGGATAGACTTCGGCACCACGCAGCAAGGTGGGCAAGGAGTCGGCTTCGAGCTCACCCTCAATCATGGCGATCAGGATGGGAAATCCGTTGCCGCGCAGGGCCTGGACGCCGGCCGTGAGCATGGACAATCCGTAGCGTAGGTTCGGCTCGGCAAAATCAACGGCGCGGCCGGCGATGATCCAGATACCGGTATCGGCTTTGCTCAGTTCTTCCAATGCGCCCGACCAGGCCATTTGAGGCAAGTCATCGCGCCAAAAGTGACCGCCGGTTCCCAGGCCGTATTTGGACAGGGTTTGGTGCAGCTTGCGGGCCTCTTCCTCGTTGTCTTCTTGTTTCAGCACTGTGATCCAAGCATTCTTTTTCATGCGCCCACCTCGGCTTTGAATTCGATTTTGAAGGATCCGTCTTCTTCCACATCCAGCGAGACCTCGGCCGGCATATCACCTTCGGCCATGTGGCCCAGGATGGTTTGGGCTAGCTGCGGCTGAATATTGCCGCCCAGAATGAAATCAATGTTGCGGGCACCGGTCTCGACCTCGGTGCAGCGAGAGGCAATTTGATCGACCGTGGCTGGGGTCCAGCGCATGCCCATCTTATTGTTGCTCATCAGCATGTCGGCCAGCCGGTTGAGCTTGAGCTCGACGATGGTTTTCATTGCTTCGTTATTCAGACTGAAATAAGGGATGATGTTCATGCGTGCCAGCAGTGCCGGCTTGAAATGAGCCGACAAAATGGGACGGATGGCGGCCGTGAGGGCCTCGGCCGGTGGTGCCTCCTCGCCGCTGCTCATTTCCTGGATGACGTCGGTGGCCAGGTTGCTGGTCAGAACCAGCACCGTGTTCTTGAAGTTGATCTCCTTGCCTTCGCCATCGGCCAACATACCCTTGTCGAAAACTTGATAGAAGAGGTTCATCACGTCCATGTGGGCCTTTTCGACCTCGTCGAGTAAAACCACCGAATAAGGATTTTGTCGCACCGCTTCGGTGAGCCGGCCGCCTTCGCCAAAGCCCACGTAGCCCGGGGGCGAGCCGATGAGCGAGCTGACCGTGTGCGCCTCCTGGAACTGGCTCATGTTGATGGTGACGACATTGCGCTCGCCGCCGTAAAGTTGTTCGGCCAGTGCCAGCGCCGTTTCGGTCTTGCCCACCCCGCTGGGTCCCACCAGCATAAAGACACCCTGGGGCGAGTTGGGATTCTTGATCCCGGCCTTGCCGGCGCGGATGCCCTCGGCAATGGCGGCCAAGGCATGATCTTGTCCCTTGAGACGGCCGCGCAGCCGCTCCTCTAAATGCAGGACGGTCTCGGCCTGATCACGCAGCATTTTGCCCACCGGAATGCCCGTCCAGTCGGAGACCACCTTGGCTACCACGTCCGGATTGACCTCCACCTGGATCAGGGCATCTGCTCCCTGCAGTTCCACCAGGGCGGCGCTGGCGGAATCAAGCTCTGGTTTGAGCGCCTGGCGCTCTTCTTCTTGTTCGTCGTCAAACGCCTGGATTTGGTCACGCAGGCCGATCACTTTGTCGGCGGCTTCTTTCTCTGTTTGCCAACGCGCGCGGATGGCTTCGGCTTCTTCCTGGGCCTGGGTAATGCTCTCTTCCACTGCCTGGAAACGGGCTTCGTCGATGGCCAGGCCGTTGATGCGATCGCGGGCGAGCGCTCGCTTTTCCCGCTCGATTGCCTGGATGGCGCGTTCCTTGTCTTCTAGCGGGGCGGGCTTGGCCGAGAGGTTGACCTTGATCCGGGCGCAGCTGGTATCAAGCAGGTCGATGGCCTTGTCGGGTAGAAAGCGGCCGGCGATGTAGCGATCGGCCAGATCGGCGGAGGCTTCGATGGCGTCATCGCGCACCGTAACCTTGTGAGCGGCCTCGTAGTTGTCCCGCAATCCGCGCAGAATCAGGGTCGAGGTGGCCACACTGGGCTCGTCCAGTTTGACCAGCTGGAAGCGCCGGGCCAGGGCCGGATCCTTTTCGAAGTACTTCTTGTACTCGGTCCAGGTGGTGGCGGCGCAGGTGCGAATCTCGCCCCGGGCCAGGGCCGGTTTCAGCAAGTTGGAGGCGTCGGAGCCGCCGGCTTGACCACCGGCACCGATCAGGGTGTGGGCCTCGTCGATGAACAGGATGATGGGCGTCTCCGAGGCCTTGATTTCCGAGAGCACGCCCTTGAGCCGGTTTTCGAACTCGCCCTTCATGCCGGCGCCGGCCTGCAGCGAGCCCATGTCCAGACCCAGCAGGGTGGTGCCCAGCAGCATGTCGGGGACATCCTCCTCATGGATCCGCAGGGCCAAGCCCTCGATGACCGCGGTTTTGCCCACGCCCGGTTCGCCGACCAGGATGGGGTTGTTCTTGCGTCGTCGAGCCAAGATGTCGACGATGTCGCGGATTTCTTGATCACGGCCAAAGACCGGATCGATGCCGCCCTCGGCGGCCTTGGCGGTGAAGTCTGAGCAATAGCGACCGATGGCGCCCTGGGAGGCCGGTGCCCCGCCTTCGGCTCGGGAGGGTTCCGTGCTCGCGCCCGGTGCGCGCTGCTCACTGGAGCTCTTGACGATGGTCCAGAACTCCTTGAGCAGAGTATCGCGGCCGATGTCTTTGATCATCGAAGAATAGCGCCCGGTGGCAAAGGAGCTGGGTTTGGCCAGCATGGCCATCAGTATCGAGCCGGAACGCACCCGGCTTTCGTCCAGGTCGATGGAGGCCAACATCCAGGCTTCCTGGAAGAGATCAATGAGCAGAGGAGAAAACACCGGCTTGGCGGCGTTGCCGGTCTTGAAATCCTCCAGCGAATCGTTTAGGGCCGAGGCCAGCCGGCCGGGGTCGATCTCGAATCGGCGCAAGATCAGCGGCAAATCGCTGCTTTGTTCTTCCAGCACCTTGATCAAGAAGTGTTCCACCGTGACTTCGTAGTGCGTGCGAGAGACGCACAGACCGGCCGCGTTCTGCAAGCTGTTGACGCAGGTTTCATTCAACTTCGAGAGCAAGGATTTCATGTCCACCTGAATCATGTCCGACCTCGTTCCTTATTGGGGTTGATTTTGCAGTGTGACTTCGGTGCCGCGATGCAGGCGGGGGCCGGAAAAGACCCAGCTGTCCATGCCCAGGCAGCCCCACTCGGGAGTGCCTAAAGACACGGTACGCACCACGCCCGGCCGCAGGGCGACCCTAAGCTCATATTCGATGGGTTGGATAAAATAAGCGCCCACCAAGTCGTTGATTTTTTGATTCAGCGCATTGCCGGGCAGCAGTTCGTGAAATGTTTGGTCGTTGATAGGGCCTATCGAGATCCGGATCTTGCCCGAACGATCTTGCAACTTCTGGCCCAGGAAACAATCTTCGCCCAGGCTGGCGCCGGCATGTCCCAGGCGACAACGCTGCTCGGACGGAATATCGACCAGGCGGGCAATGCAGGGGGTTATGCGTAAGCTGCTCTCCCCCAGGGCGTCGGCCAACATTGTTTGTAAGCCGGCGGCAGAACGCGGGAACTGGGTGAACAAGCCTATATAGCGCAGCAGCGATCGAGACTCGGGCACGGTACGGCGGGCAGCATCGGAGCCCAGGCCCAGCAGGCAACTCAAGCGCTCGAAGTAGGTGCTTTTCTCGGCCTCGGTGACGTTGAGTGCCCAGCGGTATTTGCTCCAGGACAAATAGAGCAGGCGATAGAAGGCCTGATGCAGAATGTCGACAAAGGCGCGGCTGACGTTCTGATCATCGGCGGCCTCGGCCATCAGCTCTTCGGTGTAATGGGTCGGCAAGGGCGAATAAGTGCCATAGAGACCGAAGAAATTGGTGGTCATCAAGTGCTGGGGAGGCGCCGGCGTTTCAGTCTGCGTAAGCGGCGTGTCTGGCCCATCATGTGCTTCTGGTTCTTCTGGTTCTTCTGGTTTCGTCTCCTGCGGTTCATTTTCTTCTTCCGGCTCGACCGGTTCTGCCAGCGGCTCGATGTCGAAGACGTCGGTGGCCGGGAAGTTGAGCGATAGCAGGGGCCGGATGCGCAAGTTGTTCTTGAAGAATTCCTTGTCGCTGGGCTCCGGGCATTGCTGACGCAGGAGTCTTACCGCCTGGAAAAACGAGTAGGCCTTGGGTTTGGCCAGCAGGCTTTGAATTATATCAGCGGCCGGTCGCCGATTCGAAGAGGCCATTCGAGAATCTCTCCCGATTCCGTATCTTTGATCTGGAAGCGCGTGTAGCTGTTGATACTAGCATAGCTGCCCAGAAAGGTATCTAGGATGTTGCCGAAAAGGAAGAGATCTCCCCGGCTGGCAAAGTGGCTGGCCGCGACGGCCAGGGTGATACGCTGGCCGCGCACGATGGCGCCGGACAGCAAACGGTCTTCGGCAACTACGGTTACACTCTCGATGCCGGCGATGCGCTTTTCGTTGGCCGCGACCGTGGTGCGATCCTGTTCGTCGGCAAATACGTAAAGTCGCAGCATGGTGCGCAGGTTGTCAACGTCGGCCAGCGACTGCAGGTTCACCGACAAATGCGACACCAGTCGCCAGAGCATTTCTTTGTCTAGCGGTGGTTGTAACTGGCCGGTGGGCGCCAAGATGTTGGCAAAAGAGCACAAGCCCGGCGAGTTGGCGGTGGGCTGAGAGATGTCGCCCAGGCGCAAATGATCGGGCAGCGAGCCGTTGGTGCACAGGATTTCGATCGAGAGCGTCTCTGGGATGGGTGGACCGGCCGCTGGCGGATAACTAACTGAAAAATGGGTTCGGACCTCGGCAGTCAGCGGTGACTGGCGGGTGCTTATCGAGTAGACCGGCACCGTTTGGTCCTTGGCCGAGAAAAGCTCGAAGGGGGCAAACTCTCGTTTGCGCACCGTGCCCGGTGCAATCCCGGTTACCTTTTGCACCGAGTGCACCTGAAAATGCCCGCTGGAGCCGCCAGATGCCTTGACCTGGTACTCTGGTTGTCGGTGGTCCACGGAAATCGGTTCGGCCTCGTGCGGGAACAAGTTGCTTGCCGGGCAGACGTGCAGCAGAAAGTTGTCTTTTTTTACCGGCGGCAGTTCTGGCGGCAAATCGCCCAACTCGAAAGAGACGGTAAAGCGGGCGGCTTGGCCTCGATTTTGCCACTGTTCCAGGCCGTTGAGGTCGAAGAAGAGAAACTTCTGCGGCAACAGAAAGTATTCTTGCAGAATTCGATAGCCGGCAAAAGCCTGCGCTGGGTAGGGGAACAGTGCCTGGTCCGCATCGAAACCCACCTTGGCAATGGCGGTCTTGGGTAGCATCAGCGGGGTGCCGCCGCGTGAAGAGGACACGGTAATAGCGCGGGTGTGATGCAGGATCAAGGAGTAGATAGAGGCGGCCTCGGGGTAATCGCCGGCCAAATGTACCCGCAGGGTTCCCGGGGTCCAACTGGCCAGATCCAGACCGTTGAGCTCGAAGTTCAGGTTCAGAGTGGTGGGCAGCCCGGGTTGCTCTTGCATCACTGCGCTGGTGATTTGCAGCGGCTGTACTTCGACATCGGCGCAGGTGTGGAAAATGCAACGCGTGCCTTCGACCGGAATGGAGGCCAGGGCAGTACCCTTGGGCACCAGCAGGCTGTCCTTGAGGTTCGGTTTGGGTGTGAACTGAATCAGGGTGCTCGACGGTACCGGCCGCAGGTAATGCGGAAAAACCAGGCGCATGAGGCCGTGGATCACCTCGGGGAACTCATCATCCAGTTTTTGTCTGAGCTGCCCGGTCAGAAAAGCACAGCCCTCAAGCAAGCGCTCGACATCGGGGTCCTTGCTGGGGCCGGCCAACATGGGCGCCAAGGCCGGGTAGGCTTCGGAAAACTCCGCGGCCAACTCGCGCAGATTGGCAAGCTCTTTCTGGTAGTAGCGGTTGATCATGTCCTTGCCTCTGCCGTCATTCGTTGATGTCGACCCGGCCGGCCGGATCCACCACGGTGGAGAATGTGACCGGAACGTTGCTGCCGTCATCGGTGGCCAGCCGAGCATCGATTCTGAATGATAGTTCCAAATCTTCGTCGCTTTTGGGATTGAATTTAACGGTTACCGAGCGTAAGCGCGGTTCGTATTTACGCACCACTTTCCGTATTGACTCGGCCAGCTCGGCAACCGAGGCGCTGGAGTAGCTCGAAGCCAGGTTGGTAAAGTCGGGAATGCCGTAGTCCAGGCAGGTGGAGACACTTCCCTGCCGGGTATTGAGGATCCTGCGCAGGTGAAGCATGATGGAGTCGACCACCCGGCTCGAGCCGGTTTTGCCCCGCTGGTGGGGTTCCTTCTCGATCAGGCGAATTCGTTCGAGCAGCCGGAGTTCGGCCATCTATCACACCCATCCACAAATAACCGGGCGGTCGGACCGGGGATAACCGGCCGACCGCCCATCAAGCAACAAAATTTAATTACGCGTTAGGCTCTTTCCAGTCGTCGGAAGCTTCCTTGGAACCGATATTGTGGGTCCAGGTGATCTTCTCATAGGTGAAAGAGACTTCTTCCATGTCCTTGAAGGGCTTGTTCTCCTCCATGAAGGCCATGGGCTTGTAATGTTTGATGTTGACGATGATGGCGTTTTCCAGCTTGACCGTATAGTAGTTTTCTTCGTTGCCGGTCTCGTTGATGCGGAAGTATTGCAGCTCCCAATTGGCCATCTGCTCGCCAGCGGTGCAGGCCTGGTACAACAGCGGCGAGGCTTCGTCAATCGACTTGGTGATGACGAAGGGGTGGTGGATGCGTTGACCGGTGGGTAGACCCGATTGTAAGTCGCGCGGGATCTCGACCGCGTGGGAAATTTCTTGGACCAGGATGGTTTTCTCGCGGCCTTTTTGCACGCAATCGCCCTCGATGGCTCCCTGAGATTTGCCTTCCAGTGATAGGTAACTTGTTAGTGCCATGGTTTGTTCTCCTTTTCGTTCATTTGGTTATCGCCCCGTTTTCATCTTTATGACGGGAACCGTTTACAAAAGATTGAAAAAAACTCCCCTAAAAAACTGCCTACGATTTGTCCAGCTTGCCCACCAAGGACAAGGTGAACGAAGCCCCCATGTACTTGAAGTGGGGACGGACTTTCATCGAGACGCTATACCAACCGGGTTCGCCCTCGACATTGTTGACTTCGATCGACGCGGCCCGCAGGGGCCGTCGGCTGCGTACGTCAGGCGACGGATTGTCCTGGTTGGCGACGTATTGGGAAATCCATTGGTTTAGTTCGCGTTCCAGATCGGTGCGCTCTTTCCAGGTGCCGATGTTTTCGCGTTGCAGCACTTTGATGTAGTGGGCCAAGCGGTTGATGATCATCATGTAAGGTAGCTGGGTGCCCAGTTTGTAGTTGAGCTCGGCTTCCTTGCCCTCTTTGGAGATGCCGAAGAACTTGGCCTTCTGGCAAGAGTTGGCCGAGAAGAAGGCCGCGTTGTCGCTGCCCTTGCGCATGGTCAGGGAGATGAATCCCTCTTCGGCCAGCTCGTACTCGCGACGTTCGGAAATAAGCACCTGGGTCGGGATCTTGTTCTGGATGGCGCCCATGGCCTCGTATTGGTACAGGGGCAGATCCTCAACCGAGCCGCCGCCCTTGGGCCCGATCATGTTCGCGCACCAGCGGTACTTGGCGAAGCTGTCGGTCAGGCGGGAGGCAAAGGCAAAAGCGGTGTTGCCCCAGCTAAAGTCCTCAAAGCCCTCTTCGACCTCTTCTTTGTAGGTGAAGGACTTCGAAGGGGCGGTATCGGGGCCGTAGGGTAAGCGTAGCAGGAAGCGAGGCAGGGTCAGGCTCACATAGCGGGAGTCTTCCGATTCGCGGAAACCCTGCCACTTGGCGTACTGCGGCATTTCGAAGATGGATTTCAAGTCCTTGAGGCCGGGCAGCTTGCCAAAGTCTTCGACGCCAAAGAATTCGGCGCCGGCGGCGGCGATAAAGGGTGCGTGGGCCATGGCGGCCACCGAGCCCACGTAACCGAGCAGTTTCATGTCCTGGGGACCAGGGCCGAAGTCGTAGTTGGCGATCATGGCCCCGTAGGGCTGGCCACCAAACTGGCCGTACTCAGCGGTGTAGATGTTGCGGTAGAGACCCGATTTGGGTACCTCGGGGGCATCTTCGAAGTCGTCGAGCAGATCATCCTTGCTGATGTTGACCACCGAGATCTTGATGTTCTCGCGGAAGTCGGTGCGATCGATCAGGAACTTCAGCGAGCGCCAGCTTGACTCCATCTTTTGGAATTCCTTGTGATGCAAGATTTCGGTCATCTGGGTGCTCATCTTTTTGTCGAGCGACGCGATCATGTCGTCGACCACGCTGGCAGTGGCTTTTTGCCCCTGGCGCTCGGGCTTGAGCATCTCATCGATAAAGGCCTGGACGCCGGCCCGGGTCATGGAATAGGCGTCGTCCTGTGGTTTGAGTTTGGTGGCCGAAACGATTTGATCCAGCAAGGATCCGTCTTCGGTGGTTTCTTCGGCCGCTGCCTGGGCTTGTTCTTTTTGTTCGTCTGCCATGGCTCTCTCCTTAACCCTCTTCCTCAATACCCAGTTCCTTCAACAAACGCTCGCGCACGCTATCGTCGCTGATCATACTCTGGAGCTGTTTGCGGAAAGCCGGCACGTTACCCAGAGGGCCCTTGAGAGCCTTGAGCGCATCGCGCAATTCGAGCAGCTTGGCCAACTCTGGAACTTGATTGATAATCTGGTCGGGCTCGAAATCGCGTATATTCTTGAATTTCAAGTCTACCGCCATCTCGCCGCCCTCTTCTTCCGAGAGCTTGTCGCCGAC
>JAUVBB010000093.1 GCA_030591445.1 Deltaproteobacteria bacterium
AGATACAGATTGCCCAGGTTGCCCAAAACAAAGGCCACTTCGGAATGTTCCGGACCCACTGTTTCTTCCAAAATGGTCAGGGCTCGATCATAAAACTTCCGAGCTTGCCCGTATTTGCCCAGAGAGTAGCAGCCACCACCCATTTGGTTGAGAGAATAAACCAGCTGCGGATGCTTCGAGCCCAGCGCCTTTTCTAAAATGGCCAGGGCGCGCTCATGGTATTGAATCGACTCCTCAAACTTGCCCTGGGCGGCCAGCAAGCTGCCCAGATTGCCCATCACCTTGGCCACGTTCGGATGCGCGGGGCCACGGCTTTCTTTCCAGCCCGCCAATGCCTGCTGGAAATGGCTATTTGCCGCCTCGAAATCGTCTTTTTCTTGCAGCACTTTTCCCAAAACATTTTGCAGGCGCGCACGCAACTCGGGGCTTTCCTTGCCAAAGGCAAACACAGTTTCGATCACGCGCTGAAGCGCCAGCGCCTCATCCGGGCGCGCCTGGCGCAGACCCACCACCCATAGCTCTTCACACATGGCGGCGATGGCCGTCAGACTGTCTTTGGCCAACTGCGCCGCTTGGCTGGCTTCCTTTAGCGTCTGCTCGGCCTGGGCATACTCACCGACCTCGTCTAAGATCTTGCCCAAACGCAGCAAAACCTCTCCGACCACGGGTTGATAAGTACTCGCGCGGGCCGACAACAACACCTGGCGAGCAAGTACCAGGGCTTTTTGGTATTTTCCGGCATCATCCAACACCTTGGTTTCAGCCAAGCGAACCCGGATGGCTGCGACCTCGGCGCGCACCTGTGGATCTTCCGGCGGTGGGATGGCCGCGGTCAGGGCGGCTTCGTTTTGGCAGCCGGCCAAACTTCTCAACTTGAACACCGCCGGCAGCGATTCGTTCAGCACTTCCGGGTCCGGTGCGCCCGCAAAAAGAGAGACCAGCGCCCCCCATTCCGACCGGCGCTGGTTCAGACAGCCCATTTTCAGCTCCATCATTCGCGCCGACTGTTCACCGGTCACCTGGGTGGCTCGACACACCTCGGTATGCATGGTGACCCAGTTTTGGGCTCGCTGGTCAAATAGCGTGGCCACTCGATCAAATGTATCCTGGGCATAGGAACGCCCAGTGGCCAAGAATGCCGCGGATACCTTTTCTTTCGCCGCCTCATCCCAGATCCCGCGCAGTCTTTCCTGCGCTCCCCGGCAGAGCCGACTGGCTTGGCTCTTGCCGTACCAGAGCCCAAAAACGATGCTGCCCACAAATAGAATGACCGCCGATGCCCAAAGAAATCGCCGGCGCCTTTTGCTTCGGGCCTGGGCCATGGCCTTGACCGGGTCATCGCCCAAGGCAGCCAGCAGCGCGGTCATGGACGCAAAGCGATCATCTGGTTTGCCTTCCAAACCCCGCAAAATCACCCGCATCATCCAGACCGGCACCACCTGTTTTTTGGGCGGCACCACGTTGCCTTCCAGGATATTGATAACCAGACGCTCGCTGCTTCGGCCGCGAAAGGGACGGAAGCCATGCAAGGCCTTATACAGGGTCACGCAGAAGGCGAACTGGTCGGTACGGGCATCGACGTTCTTGCCCTTGAACTGCTCGGGGGCCATGTAATTGCGCGTGCCCATAATCGAACCGACTTGGGTCAAGGAAGAAGACAGATAGTTGACCGAACCAGAGCTTTCGTAGGATTCAAGCGAGAACGACCCTTGGGCGGGAACCGTGTCTTCCTCATCCCTACTTTCTTCCTCGGACAGTTCTTGGGCGGTAGATTCCGGTGCCAGCTCACTGGCGCGAGCCAACCCGAAGTCGAGTACCCGCACTCTTTGGTCATGGCCGACAATGACATTACCCGGCTTGAAATCCCGGTGGATGATGCCCGCCTCGTGCGCGGCCGCCAAGCCCTGACCGGCGTCGATCAGTACCGCCAAGATCTCCTCGGTCGAGCGTTTCTTCGCCCGCAACCACTTGCTCAGGGTCAAGCCTTCGACCAACTCCATGGCCAAAAAGACCATGTCCTCGTATATGCCCACATCGTGAACGGTCACCACATTCGGATGCGACAACTTCGCCAGCGCTTGGGCCTCCCGCAGAAGCCGGGTGCTTTCTAAGGCCCTGCCTTCGGTGGCCAGCATCGGCAGCTTGTCGCTAGTCAGCATCTTGAGGGCAACCGGCCGGCCCAAATCCGGGTCAAAAGCCCGGTAGACCACTCCCATCCCGCCCTGCCCCAGTACATCCGAGACGATGTAGCGCCCTATGCAAGCCCCCCGCGGCAAAAGACGCAGTAGCTCGTCATCGTCATCGCTCTCAGCCATCGTCGGATCTTCATCGATCATCCGAGTCCAGTCCCCTTTCAGAACGATAATTATAACAGCGTAGGGCGGAGCTGAAAAGAAGTGCCTCTGCTCTCTGTGCCTTGACCCTGGCCAGAGGGCGATGATACGGTGCGGCCGGCGCTTTTGAATTAACTGGCCAGGAGGACGCAATGGATTTTGCTATTAGTGAAGAGCATGAGTTTTTCCGATCCACGGTGCGCGATGCCGTAGATCGCTTGATCCGCCCGCGGATCAAGGAAATCGATGAGACCAACGAGTTCCCCACTGAATTATGGAAAGAGTTCGCGGCCTTGGGCTACTTGGGCCTGCGCCATCCGGAGAAGTACGGTGGGATGGAAGCCGATACCGTCACCTCGATGATTTTCTACGAGGAGTTGGCGCGCGGCTCCTGTGGTTTTGCCATGTCGGTAACCATGCAAATCCTGATGGGGACCTACTTCGTGGGCCGCTTTGGCTCCGATGCTATTAAGGAAAGGGTCCTGATCCCGGCCATCCGGGGAGAGAAAATCGGTACTATTTGCTTCACCGAGGATCAGTCAGGCTCGGATCTGGGTGGAACCCGCACCAGCGCCGTGGAAAAAGACGACGGCTGGGTGCTCAACGGACGCAAGATGTGGATCACCAATGGGCCGGTTTGCGACTTTTGCACCGTGCTGGCAACCGTGGATCCAAAGCTGGGCATGAAGGGCTTGAGCTTCTTCCTGGTTGAAAAAGGCAGCAAGGGTTTTTCCACCGGCCAGAAACTCGACAAGCTGGGCTCTCGTGGTTCGGTCACCGGCGAACTACTGTTCGACAATGTCTGGGTGCCCAAAGAAAACCTGCTGGGCGAAGGCCCGGGTGGCGGCGTGCAATACGCCACCGACATTCTCAACGAGGTGCGGGTGATGACCGCCCTGAATGCCTGTGCCATTGCCAACGAAGCCATGAGCGATGCGCGCGGCTATGCCCTGGAGCGAGAAGCCTTTGGCAAACCCATTGCCCGCTATCAGCTCATCCGGGCCAAATTCGCCGAGCACTGGGCCTGGTACGAGGCCGCCCGTCTGTACGCCTACCAGGCCGCTTGGATGATACAGGAGGGGCAAGACTGCCAGCATCAATGCATGTTGGCCAAGATGTTTGCCACCGAAATGTGCCAGAAGTCGGTGGACGAAGCCACCCGTATCTACGGAGGCAACTCCTTCGCCATGGAATACGCCCAGCAGCGCTTCTTCAGGGATGCCCGTTTTCTGCTTTTCGGCGGTGGTTGCCACGAGGTGCTAAAAAACGCCCTGGGCGCCGCCTACCTGCGCAAGGGCAGCAGCTGAGTTCTTACTACGGAGGTTCGACGTGACTTTGAAAATCGCGGTATTGGTCAAGCAAGTTCCCGATCTCGAGGCAGTGGTGCAAGTAAAGTCAGCCACCGAACTAGACATCGAGAATCGCTACCTGTGTTCTTTTTTCGATGAAATCGCCCTGGAGATGGCGCTGACCATCAAGAAGAACCATCCAGAGGCCGAGTTGTTGGCCCTGTCTGCCGGCGGCAAGCGAGCCACCGAAGCCCTGCGGCGCTCGGTCGCCATGGGCATCGACCGGGTGATTCAGCTAGGCGACGAGCAATTGGATGCCTGCGACAGTTTCGGCCTGGCCACGGTCTTGGCCAGCAAACTCAAACAGGAAGATCCCCAGCTCATTCTATGCGGCAAACAAGCCGGCGACGACGATATGGCTGCCATCGGTCCCATGGTGGCCGAACTGTTGGGCATCGCCCATGTCAGCGCCGTGGTAGGTCTAGAGCTTGATCCGGCCGCGGAACAAGCCACGGTCGAACGCATGACCGAAGGGGGCAGTTGCACGCTGGCGGCCCAGTTGCCGCTTTTGCTGTCGGCGGAAAAGGCTTGGCCACACCCCACATTCCGGTGGTCACGCGGGTGATGAAGGCGATGAGAGCCAAGATCGAGCAGATATCGGTCGATGACTTGGCCGGCGCCATGCCCGGCGGCGAGGATCGCATCCGCCACCTGGGCTATCTGGCCCCGCCTTCGCGGCCGCCGGTCACCATGATGGAACAAGCCTTCCCGCAGAACGTGGCCGAACTGATCGAAAAACTGCAAAATGCCGGCGTGTTGGATTGAGGAGATGGCAACCATGAGCGAAAAAGAAATTTGGGTTCTGGCCGAATCCCGCCAGGGAAAATTGACGCGCGTAAGCAAAGAGCTGTTGGGCGCCGCCCGCGAACTGGCCGCCGACCATGATCTCACTCCGCTGGCCTTGTTTCTGGGGCCAGAACCAGACCTGGCCAACGAGTTGGCCGCCTACCTGCCCACCGTCGTCTGGGCAAACCATCCGGAATTAAGCCCTTACGAGGCTCTCCATCACTTACACGCGCTGGATCAAATCTCTAGCGCACGGGGCAAACCCTTTGCCATCTTGGCCGGGGCCAGCGCAGCTGGCGCCGAACTGCTGCCGCGATTGGCCGCGCGATGGCAAACCGGTTTTGCCGGCTCCGCGGTCGGGCTTCGTTGGGAACAAGACCAATTGGCAGTGCGCCGGCCGGTATTCGGCGGCCGCGTCTATCAAGAGCTCGCCTTTGTCTCCGCCCCGGCCGTGATCACGATGCGACCCGGCGCTTTTGGTATCCCGGATAAGCTCCCGCAAGCCGGCACGGTGGAGAGTTTGGCCGTAGAGCCGCCAGCGACGGCACCCAAGGTCACCCAAGAACAAAACGCCAGCTTGGGCAAGCAAGAACTGACCGAGGCCAATTGCGTGGTGGCCGGCGGACGCGGACTGGGCCAGGCGGAGAATTTCGCCATTTTGGAAAAGCTGGCCTCGCTCCTGAACGGGGCCGTGGCCGCCTCGCGGGCAGTGGTCGACTCCGGATGGCGTCCTCACGACGACCAGGTGGGCAAAAGTGGCAAGACGGTGGCCCCCGAGCTCTACTTCGCCTGCGGAATTTCGGGCGCGATACACCATACCCTGGGCATGAACACTGCCAAGGTAGTGGTGGCCATTAACACCGACCCAGACGCAACCATCTTCCAACACGCCGACTTCGGCCTGGTGGGAGATGTCCTGGAAGTGGTGCCGGCCCTGAACGAAAGCCTCCAAACCCGCCAAAACTAAAAAATATCCTTGAGACACTCTCTTGGCCATGGTAGCCAAGGATCCGCGTAAGCGTGGGTCCACAGCGGTATGGTGAAAAGATGAGTGACGAAGAAACTTTGGATGTCATTGTAGTCGGTGCCGGTCTGGCTGGGCTGGCCTGCGCTTGGCACGCGGCCAAGGCTGGTTTGAGCACCGCGGTGCTAGAACGCGGCGATGTCGCCGGCGGCAAAAATCTCTCCGGGGGACGGCTCTATTTGGAGCCAGTACAAAGTTTGTGTGGCGAATTGCTCTTAGACGCGCCCTTCGAGCGCCCGGTGGTGTCCGAATCGATCGTGCTCCTGGGCGCAGACGACGGCTTGAGCATTCGTTCGGATACCACCCGACAAGAAGACCGGCCGCATTCGGTCACCGTCCTGCGGGCCAAATTGGACCAACACTTGGCCGATCGGGTTGGAGAACTTGGCGCCATGGTCCTGCCCCAACAACGAGTCGAAGCTCTCCTTCGCGAGGGAGATCGTATCGTTGGGGTGAAAGTAGGGTCGGAAGAACTGCGCGCGCGCCTGGTGGTGGTGGCCGACGGGGTGCTGTCCTTTCTGGCCGAAGAAGCGGGTCTGCGCGCGAACCGGCCGGTAGTAAACTACGGGCTGGGCGTCAAGGAGATCATACAGCTCGACGCCCAGAGCATCGAGCAGCGTTTCAACTTGGCCGCCGGCCAGGGCGCCAGCCGCTTGTTCATCGGCGATCTGACCGAGGGTCTGCCGGGCGGGGGCTTTATCTACACCAACCGTGACAGCCTGTCGCTGGGCCTGGTCATGCCATTAGAGGCCTTGGCGGCCAGCAACACCGAGACCCAAATCAGCGATCTGGTCGAACGCTTCAAACAACGGCCGGAAGTGGCGCCGCTTATCGCCGGGGGCAAGACCATCGAATACGGCGCTCATCTGGTTCCCGAAGGTGGCTTTGCGGCCCTGCCCAGCCTGGGTGTCCCGGGCCTACTGCTTGCCGGCGATGCCGCCGGGCTGGTAATCAACAGCGGCATCACCTTGCGGGGCATGGATCTGGCATTGGCCTCGGGAGCTTTGGCCGGCCAAGTCGCCGCCGCCGCCCTGCCGGCAGACCTGAGTGCCGAAGAAATTCTATCCCGCTATCAACAAGCGATTAAAGACAGCTTTGTCTGGCAACAAATGAAAGCCTTTCGCAAGGCACCGCGCCTGCTGGCCAACGAGCGCATCTATGGGCGTTATCCGCAGCGGGTAGCCCAATGGACCCAGGATCTTTTCCGGGTTCAGGCCAATGGGCAAGGCACCTCCCTACGCAAAGCAAGCAAGCGATTGCGGCGGGAGGTCTTGGGATGGCGCGGCCTGCGGGATTTGTGGCGACTCAGCCGAATGTAAACGGACGAAAACGATGAAAGTAGAAGAAAAAGTAGCCCTCTGCGCCATCAAGAACGACAGCGAAAGCCACATCGTTCTCGATCAAAGCATCTGCAAACTCTGTAAAACCCGGCTCTGCCTACGCGCTTGCCCGGCCCAGCTTTACACCCAAAGCGAAAGCGGAGAGATCAGCCTCGACCACAGCGACTGTCTGGAATGTGGCACCTGCCTGGTCATCTGCCCGAACGGAGCCGTGAGCTGGCGCTACCCCAATGCGGGCTTTGGAATCTACTATCGCCTTGGTTGACCGCGGCCAAGCCCCGATGGTACCGTAGACTGGTTATGACCGAGAAAAACCGAACTTTGGCCTTCGACCCAGACCATGGGTCACTGACGCTGGGTCCCTTGCGCTATTTGCTATTACGCCCAGAGACTCTCTCCGATGTTCAGAAGGGAGTCGAAGACCGATTGGGCCCCAAGTCTGCCGAGTACTTGTATGCGGCCGGGGCCTCCTGGGCAGTGGGTGCACTGCGGAGAATCCAAGCGGCCACCGCCGACAGCCCAGTAGAGTCGGCGCGGGCTTTTTGCCAGCATGCCACCGAACTGGGCTGGGGGCGATTCAAACTCCGTGCTTTCGATCCGGAAAACAAAAAAATCACCGTGCAAGTTAGTCACTCCGCCTTTGCCGGCGCTTACGGCCAAGGGGACGAACCAGTCTGCCATTTGATTGCCGGCGCCATTGGCGGTTTGGCCGAAGAGCTTTTCCAAATGCCAAGCAGTTGCCTGGAAGAAATGTGTCAGGTTCAGGGCAATCCCAGCTGTCTATTTGTCGCCACCGGCCACGACATCGCAGGCAAAGAGGCTTGGAGCTGGTAGCCTAAGAGGGGAAGACATGGAATACAAAGCCAACATCCTGCTGGTCGATGATGACGAATTGATCCTCAAAATGTCCAGCCAACTGCTTAAGAAGGCCGGTTTTCGGGTGCAGACGGCCTCCAATACCATCGGCGCCGGTTACTTGCTCAAGGACTTCGATCCGGACCTGGTGGTTTTGGACATCAATCTGCCCGGCTCTTTCTCCGGTGATCATGCTTGTGATGCCTTTCGGGCCTTGAAACCCGACTTGAAGATCGTATTTTTCTCCGGAATCGAGGCCGCCGAGCTCGATCAATTGGGCCGCAACAACAAGGCCGACGCCTGTGTCAACAAGGGCGGACGCATGTCCGAGCTGATCGAAACCATCAAAGGCCTCTTGCATATTTCGTGAGCGGCTCCGCGACAGAAAGCAGCGTTTGTTCCGTTTGCGGGCAGGTCTCGCCTGATTCCTCGTCCCTGCCCGGCGTCGGCCAGGTGTGCTTAGGCTGCCTTCTGGCCGGCCGCTTTCTGGGTACCGCCGACGCGCAATGCTTGCGGCAAGTCGCCTGCCAGCTGCCCGAGTTGAACCAGGCAGCCCGGCAACTCATCGAGCAAGTCACCAGCGAAGCCAAGCAACTAGCCAAAGAAAAGCAGATTGCCCAGGCGCGGGATAAATTTCTACAGGCGGCCCGCACCCTCTTGACCGACGGGCAGCCACTGGCTGCAGCCACGGTTCTCTTCCGCGCCCTGGGTCTGCCCGGCCAGGCCACTGAGGTCTATGAGAACCTCGGCCAGGCCGCCTTGGCCATGGATCGCAAGTCCGATGCGGTTCAGCATTTCAAAACCGCCAGTTGGCTGGCCCTGCATTCACGAAACCAAGCGGCCTGTCGCCGCATCTTGACTACTTTGGCCGAGTTGACCCCAGGTGATTCTTGGATTGAAAAAGCGCAACAAGATCTAAAAGAGATCGACGACGGTGAAATCGAGCATTGCCAAATCTGCGGCCGCGGCGCCGAAGAGGTCGGGCCTTTGATCCGAGGAACCGCCGCGGCCATTTGCACCTCTTGCGTCAAAGAGGTCATGTCTCTGGACCGCAAACCAAGCTAAGTTTTTACATTCTACTTTGGGTGAACGAAGCTGCGCGGCAGCAAACGGGAAAGGCGCGTTCGTTCCACTTCACCCTCGGGATTGGCCAATAAGATACGAAGGTCGGGGCAAAATTCGACCAGCACCTGCAGGCACATGCCGCAGGGCGGAGCCGGGGGACTGGCCGAAGTCACTACCGCCAATTGGACAAATTTTCGCTGGCCCTGGCTTACCGCTTGGGCCACCGCGTTCCTTTCGGCACAAACGGTGGCGCCATAGGAGGCATTTTCGAGATTAACCCCAATGAAAATCTCTCCGTTCTCGCTTTGCAAAGCCGCCCCCACCTGGAAACGAGAATAGGGCGCATAGGCCTGCTGCTGGGCCGCCATGGCCCGGTCCAGCAAGTGCTGCTCCGCCGCGCTGAGCCGAATCGCTTTCTTGGCTTTCTTGGGCATCAAACCTCCCGCTCTATGCGGTCCATGATGGCCAACAAAAGCCGGCAGAACCGGTCTTGGGCCGCCTGGGCCGTGCTTTTTACTTCATCGTGAGACAGCGGCTGATCCGACAAACCGGCCGCCAGATTGGAGATACAACTGATGCCCAGCACTCGCAAACCCAACCAACGGGCCACGATCACCTCCGGCACCGTGGACATGCCCACCGCATCGGCCCCCATAGTCGCCAGCATGCGAATCTCAGCCGGGGTTTCATAGGAAGGTCCGGTCAAGCCCGCATACACTCCTTGGCGAAGCTGCAGTTTTTCTTGCTTGGCTGCCGCTAAGGCCTGCGCGCGCAAATCCAAATCGTAGGCCGTGCTCATATCGGGAAAAAGGGGCCCCGCGGACTCTGCCGACAATCCAATCAAAGGGTTGGTGCCCATCAGATTGAGATGGTCGGTGATCAGCATCAAATCACCGGGGGAAAACGAGGCGGAGATGCCACCGGCGGCATTGGTAATCAGCAGGGTCTCTATGCCCAACAAATGAAAGAGGCGTATACCCCGCGTGACATCGCTCATGGCATAGCCTTCGTAATAATGAAAGCGTCCTTGCATCACCGCCACCGGCTGGCCTTGCAGCTTGCCCAACACCAGTCTGCCGGCATGGCCCGGCACAGTAGAGACCGGAAAGCCGGGCAGTTGGCTGTATTCGATGGCGATGGCGTCTTCGACTTGATCGGCCAAAAAACCCAAGCCCGATCCCAACACCAGCCCCATCTTGGGCTGATGGCTAGTGCGTTGGCCGATGATCTGCAGGCAAGCAGCCAGCGATTCGTCTTGCGTTTTCATGCCCGTCCCTCCAAATCGATCTTAATCGATAACCTGGCGAATGATCGGTTTTTTGGCCACCGCCTCTGGACCAATGACATAGGCTTTTTGCAGGCGCGCCTGGCCCGCATCTATCCGGGCAGCATCGTTGTAACGAAGCGTGGCCAAGCGCTCCCCTTTTTGGATGGGATCGCCCACTTTCCGGTGCAAACTCACACCCACGGCCGGGTCGATTTTGTCGGCCACCGTGGAACGGCCCGCGCCCAAGACCATAGCCGCCATGCCCACCGCCTCGGCGTCGATACGCTGAACGATACCGGTTGCTTCGGCGCGCAGCTCGCGCGCGTGGGCAGCCCGCGGCAAACCCGTGCCATTGTGCAGCGAGTCGGGATCGCCGCCCTGGGCCGCTACTACCTCTTCGAACTTGGCCATGGCCGCACCGCTGCCAATCAAGTCGCGGACTTTCTGCCGGGCCCCGGCCAAGTCAACAAAGGCGTCTGCTGCCACCAGCATCCGGGCCGCCAACTCGAAAGAAAGCTCGGCCAAGACTCCGTTTGATTTTCCGCACAGCACCTCGACCGATTCGACCACTTCCAAGGCATTGCCCACTTGCCGGCCCAAGGGTTGGTCCATGTCGGTCAAGAGAGCCACCATCTTTTTGCCCGCCCGTTTGCCGACCTTGACCAGCGCCCGCGCCAATTGCTCTGCCTGCTGCGCGTCCTTCATGAAGGCACCCGCGCCACATTTGACGTCCAACACCAAAGCATCAATGCCCTCGGCCAGTTTTTTCGACAAGATACTCGATACAATCAGGGGAATGCTCTCGACCGTGGCGGTCACGTCGCGCAAAGCATAGAGTTTTCGATCGGTCGGGGCGATCTGTTCCGTTTGACCGGCCAAAGCCATGTGGGTCGAGGCCAGCACCTGTCGAAAACGTTCCTCACTCAGATGAACTTGGAAACCGGGTATAGACTCTAACTTATCCAGGGTACCGCCCGTATGACCCAAGCCACGCCCCGAAATCATGGGAACATAAACCCCGGCCGCCGCTACGATAGGCGCCAAAATCAGCGAAGTTTTATCCCCCACCCCGCCGGTGGAATGTTTGTCTACCTTGAGGCCCGGCAGATCCGACCAATCCAACACCTTGCCTGAGTCTCTCATTTCCGAAGTCATCACCAAGACCTCGGCATCATCCATTCCTTGCCAATAGATAGCCATCGCCAAGGCCGACGCCTGGTAATCGGGAACCGTTCCGTCAGCATAGCCGTGGACAAAGAAAGCAATCTCCTCGGCGGTCAAGGCCAATCCGTCCCGCTTGTGGCGAATGATGTCGTACATTCTCATGGCAAGAAACTCCGTCCCGGCCCGGCCCAGGAAATCCCCAAGGCCTCGGCCACGGTCGCACCCAGATCGGCAAAGGTCGACCGGGTGCCCAAATCGCTGCCGCCAGCCAAAGCCGGCGACCACATCAAGAGCGGCACGTATTCGCGCGTATGATCAGTATGCGCTTGAAAAGTAGGATCGCAACCATGATCAGCCGTGATCAGCAGCAAGTCCCGTGCCGACAACTGCGCCATCAGGCCAACCAAGGCCCCATCAAACAACTCCAGCGCCCGCGCATAACCAGCCGAATTCCGCCGGTGACCATAGAGCATGTCAAAATCCACCAGATTGACAAAGAGCAATCCCCGCTCCTGGCTGGCCAGCAGCTGCATGGTCTTTTCCATGCCATCGCGATTGCCCGCCGTAGTCACCGCCCGGTCAATGCCCACCCCCGCATAAATGTCGCTGATCTTCCCCACCCCAATGACCGGCACCCCCGCCGCCTGCAACTCGGTCAAAACCGTAGGCCCATCCGGCCGGATGGAAAAGTCATGCCGATTATAAGTACGCGTAAAAGACCCCGGCTCCCCCACAAAAGGCCGCGCAATCACCCGCCCCACCCGGTAGCCATCCAGCAAATCCCGCGCCGTCCGACAAGCGCAGTAAAGTTCCGTAAGCTCGATCTTCTCCTCATGAGCCGCCAATTGAAAAACACTATCCGCCGAAGTGTACAAGATCCATTTACCCGTCCGCAGATGCTCCGGCCCCAATTCCTCAATAATCTGAGTTCCCGACGCCGCCCGATTGCCCAACACCTGCCGCCCAGTACCCGTCACAAAAGCCTGTACAATTTCCTCTGGAAAACCATCCGCATAAACCGGAAAGGCCTCCGTCACCGGCAGACCCATCATCTCCCAATGCCCGGTAGTAGTATCCTTGCCCGCCGAAACCTCCGCCATCCTGCCAAACGAACCCCCCGCCTCCGCCACCGCCGCCACCCCGGAAATAGGCGCAATCTTGCCCAATCCCAGCCCCTCCATACAAGGCAGCGAAATACCCCCCACCGCCTCGGCCAAATGCGGCAAAGTCGCCGCCCCCGCATCCCCATAACGATCCGCATCCGGCAGCGCCCCAATCCCCACACTGTCGATCACCAACACCACCACCCGTTCAAAGCTAGCTGTCTGCGTCATCATCACTCCCTGTGCTTATCCGCCCCTGATTTTAACGGATAGAGGGGCAAAGTCCAATAAGTGTTGTTTGACCCTTAGACCCTTTGGCGACGTAGAAGGCGCGGCAAAGGAGCCGCCAAAAAAAAGTGCCTAAAAAAGTGCCCTAAAAAAGTGCCACCCACATAGCTGCGCTAAAAAAGTGCCGCTAAAAAAGTGCCACCCACATAGCAGTGCTAAAAAAGTGCCTAAAAAAGTGCCACCCACATAGCCAACTGACCGAAAACCGACACCTACTGACCGATATTCGGACAGTTGAGTATTCCAATGAATTAGAGCGTAAACTTTTCTCTATTTAGATCTTATTGTGATCATTGCGTTTTGTGTTTAAGTGGAATTATCAAAGGGCCTGGCACAGTAGTTGCAATCTCTTTCGCCCATGGCCAGAAAGCTTCGCCATATGCCCTATCCTCATGCCTTGTACGAAATTTCAACTCGTACTCTGCATGCTCGGTTTCTGCTCAAACCTTCCAAGAAAATAAACGACTTGGTCCTTGGCATTATCGGTAGGGCTTTGGCCCTTCATCCAGGTATTCGCCTCTACTTGTTCAAAGTTGTATCGAACCATTATCACGCCATAGTCAGCGCCGAAAACTCAATGGATTTGTCAGCCTTCATGTGCCACATCAATGGCAACATCGCCAAAGAAGCCGGCCGCTTGCATCAGTGGCGAGAGAAATTTTGGTCACGCCGGTTCAGTCAAATTCGCATCATGGATCACAGGTCTTTGCTAAAACTTACCCGATACATTATCTCCCACGGCTGCAAGGAGAACCTTGTGTCTTCGCCTGAAAAGTGGCCGGGTGTGGGTTGTGAAAGGGCTTTGACCACCGGGGAAAGTATGCAAGGCGTTTGGTTCGATCGCAGCGCTTTTTATGAAGCTGAGAGAAAAGGCGAAAAGGTCCATCCGCAAGATTTTACCAAGTGCTATCCGGTTCCTTTGACTCCACTACCGTTTTTGGCAGCCAAGACAGAAACGCAACAGCAGACGTATTACCGTCACCTGATAAAAGAGATTACGGCAGAGACATACGAAAGACTTGCCAACAAGAACCAGCAAGTACTCGGTGTGGCAGCGGTTTTGGCCCAAGATCCCCACAGCTGTCCCCGTAAAATAAAGAAAAGTCCGGCACCGCCGTGTCATGCCTCGACCGCGGCCCGGCGAAAATCCTATCGACGTTCCTATCAAATGTTCGTTGCCGCCTACCGCTGGGCGGCAATGAAGTTACGCCAGGGTGACCGAAACGTGCAATTTCCCGAAAACTGTTTCCCGCCACCACTAGCATTTAGTCTGCCCGTCTCCGGAGCACCACCTCCCGTGTAAATTTCACGCATCACGCAATCAATTTGCCGTCATTAACACGCAACCGAAGCCGTTGCCAGGTACCGGTGTGTTTAGAAATCGGAAAATCTTAGGCCAAAGCCTACTCGGCTATAATTTTAGCAATTCTGCGCAAGGCTGAGTCCAGGAAGATAACAATAATCGAGGAAATTGATGATGCTTGACTATTTGGGGGGTCCTGATGGAGTGTGCCCCAACTAATTGGGTGGAACCTTTTTTGGGGGTCCTGATGGAGTGTGCCCCAACTAATTGGGTGGAACCTTTTTTGGGAGAACCTTTTTTGGGAACCCTTCTTTGAATCAATAAAAGGAACGCTGTTATGCACCGTCATCTAAGTGTCTTCCCGCTCGTACTGGCCTGTCTTGGTCTCGCTGGATGTGGAGAAGGATCGATATCCGGGTTCAATACGCTAAGCCTCATGACCAGCCAGGTGGCTACCGTAGGCTGTGGCAACAATTTGGTCAGTGGCACCGAGGAATGTGACGGTGTTGATGACAGCGCATGCCCGGGCAGGTGTTCTTCCCAGTGTGCCTGTCCGGCCACCGAAATCCGGGCCAATCTTGAGGTTCACGCCATAGATGTCGGCCAAGGCGATTGCCTGCTTATCTGGTCTCCCGCCGGTTTTGTGATGCTGGTAGATTCCGGCACCGAATCAAACGATGCCAACGTAATCTCCTACCTCAGCAGTCTCGGCATAAGTGACGTCGACTACACCTTGGTCTCTCATATGCATGCTGACCACCTTGGCGCCATGGATCGCCTTATCGCGAACTTCTCGAGCGTGGTTGCGAGCTTCGATTCCGGCCGCAGCGCGACCACCGGCGAATACAGTGAGTACAACGCTGCGGCCGGCGCCCGGCGGGTTACCGTCGGCGTGGGCGATACTATTGACTTGGGTGCTGGGGTTAGCGTTGACGTCTTACACGCAAACGTCAACTCCAGCAGCGAAAACATTAACTCCGTGGTGGTGCGCATCACCCACGGAGCCACCACTTTTCTTCTTGGTGGCGACTGCGAGACGGAATGCGAAGACGACCTCTATCCCGGCCAGATCGACGTCTATAAGGTGCACCACCACGGCTCCTACAACGGCAGCAGCAATCTCTTGCTCGATCGCATGAACGCCCATTCGGCACTGATTTCAGTAGGCGACCCTAACCCCTACGGTCACCCGCACCCAGAAGCGCTCAGCCGGCTAGACGCACACGGTTTGGTGGTTTATCGCACCGACCATGACGGCGATCTAGTCGTGCTGTCTGACGGAACTAATTTTTCGGTCAACGCCCCGCTTATTTGTACTAACGGCCAGACCCGCTCTTGCTGTCCAAATGATGGCGACGACTGCCAGCCAGATAACCAGACCGGCACCCAGACCTGCTCGGACGGCGCCTGGGGCCCCTGCGTCGATTTGTTCCCTCCGAATCACCTGCTTATTTCCCAGGTGCACTACGACACACCTGGCACCGATTCGGAAGAGGAATTCGTAGACATTTTCAATCCCACCGAGGAAGTAGTTGTGCTCGATGGTTGGACATTATCCGACGATGGCGGCAGCTGGACCTTCCCCAGCAATCTTGCTATTCAGCCTGGCACCTATATGAGCGTAGCTCGTCAAGCCACCGGATTTTCCCTGCTCTACGGTTTTGACCCCGACATTTCCGGTCTTAGCACCGCACTAACCAACATCGGCGACCGCGTGACTTTACGTGACCCAGACAACTTGGATGTAGATTCCGTCGCCTGGGAAAACTACGTCTCTGGCTGGTCCATCTTCGCTGCCACCGGCGATTCCATCGAGCGGCTTGAAGTCAGTGTTGATACCAACACCGTGGAAGACTGGAGCATCACTTCGCCGGCGGCCCCCCGCGGCGGTGGCTACGCACCTTCTTGCTTCAATCACAGCGACTGCGACGACGGACTTTTTTGCAACGGCACAGAGTTGTGCGAGGCCGGCGCTTGTCTTGCCGGCACAGCAGTCGACTGCGAAGACAGCATTTCGTGTACCGCAGACCACTGCAATCCCACCACTGATAGGTGCGAAAACCTGCCCAACGATCTTGCTTGCGACGACGACGCCTGGTGCAACGGCGCCGAGATCTGTACCCCGGATGTCGGCTGTCAGTCCGGCACTGATCCTTGTCCCGGCAAGTCCTGCCACGAGCCAGGCGACCGCTGTGTCGACTGCTTTACCGACGCCGAATGTGCGGACGATGTTTTTTGCAACGGCACCGAGTTCTGCTCGAATGGCACTTGTATGTCCGGCACCCCGGTCGATTGCGCAGACAATATCACCTGTACCTTAGACAGCTGCAATCCCACCACCGACCGTTGCGAAAACTTGCCCAACGATCTCGCCTGCGACGACGACGCCTGGTGCAACGGCACCGAGATCTGCACCCCGGACCTTGGCTGTCAGGCGGGCGCGGATCCTTGTCCCGGCAAGTTGTGCCACGAGCCCGGCGACCGCTGTGTCGATTGCTTTACCGATGCCGACTGTGCCGACGGTGTTTTTTGCAATGGCACCGAGACCTGCTCGAATGGCACGTGCCTGTCCGGTACTCCGGTCGATTGTTCGGGTCTCGACGAACTCTGTTCCACCGGGGTCTGCAACGAAGCTGCCCAAGGCTGCGACTTGTCTCCGCTCCCGGACGGCTCATTTTGTGACAACGGCGACGGCTGTGGCGACGATATCTGCCTCGCCGGCATTTGTGAGCCGGCCTCCTGCAGCGATCACCTGTTGATTACCCAAGTGCATTACGACACGCCTGGCACCGACTCACTTCGTGAGTTCGCAGACCTGTTCAATCCCACTGCCGTGGATGTCGATCTCACTGGCTGGACTCTGCGCGACAACCTGGGTTCCTGGACCTTTCCTGCCGGCACGATCTTATCAGCCGGCTCCTTTCTCTCCGTTGCTCGCAACGCCGCTGGATTTAGGAGCTTTTACGGCTTATCCGCCGATGTCTCTGGCCTTACTCTGTCACTTAGCAACTCCGGCGACCGGCTTGCTCTGCATGACAACAGCGGCACTCAAATCGATCACTGTGCCTGGGCGGGCACGGACGGCTGGTCCATCAACGCGCCATCCGGAACGTCCATGGAGCGTATGGACTTGGCTACCGACACCGACACCCAAACAGATTGGCAACTAAGAACTCCGGCCCAGCCCATGGGCGGATCATTCAAAATGTCCCCCGGCCCCAGCATCATCTACCTCCCTTCTCGCAACTTCCAGTACCAGATCCCGGTCCACCCCCTCCCTACGCTTCATCCCGTAAACTTCCCCTAAGTGGGTGGCACCCCGAGGGGCAGCACCCCGAGGGGCACATCTTTTTTCAACTTCAGCTACGCGAATCACCGCTGCCGAATCACCGCCATCTTCCCTGACAAGTTCGCTTGTCGGCGGTGGGGCGGGATCGTCAAGTTTGCTTGTCACTTGAGTTCGGGGTGGGCCCCCAAGAGACCGAAAGTTATGGAAACTTATTCTGTGCATGGAATGGCACGTCGGTTGCAGTATCAGCTGGGTGTGATGGTCATGGGAGATGCTATGAAAAACAGGGTTTGGGCGATGATCTGCGTGGTGCTTTGGGCTGGGGGTTTGGGGACGGCCCAGGCGGTGCAGCTTGGGGGCAGCGAGGTAGCCAAAGATCGTATCGTTACCTATTTGTTCATTGGTCATTCCAATGTACTAAGCGATGTAGCGACCGAACCTATCGACCGGGCCTGGAACTACCGAGTGCCGGATTGTACGGGCAAGCCCGAGGGCTGGGAGCCGGCCCAGAATCCGCTGCATCAGGCTCTCGATCCGACTGACGTTTGTTATACCCTGTGGTTCAGCGGGCCCGGGGAGCCTTTCCTGAAAAAAATGACGGCTGCTTATCCTGGCTATCACATTGGCATGCTACAAAACCCACGACAGCAAGCGACGGTGTGCTGGATTAATCCCAATGCCTCCGGAGGGATCGATCCGGTGGCCAATCGTTATTGCAAACAGCCGGGCTCCATACGCTATGGCGAGATTATTAATCGGGCCATGGCGCTCAAGTCGGAGGTGACCCTGGGCGGGGTGGTGGCCATGCTGGGCTATATGGAAGCGCGCGATGCCACCCAGGCGGGCAAGTTTGCGGCCGATGTGGTGCAGATGGTGACCGATATGCGCAGCGATTTGGGCATGCCCGATTTGCCCTTTTTTATCGGCCAGGGTGAGTTCGAAGGCAGCACCAAGGGCGAATACTGGGCCACGGTGCGGGCCCAGATCCTCTCTATCCCTTCCTTGCTTCCTTATTCAGCAGTGGTGGACCCGAATATCATCGCCAGCGACTACGTGGACAATCATCATTACAACGATC
>JAUVBB010000144.1 GCA_030591445.1 Deltaproteobacteria bacterium
AGCCGCGGCCGATTTGGTAACCGAGACCGAGGTCGACTCCGTTGCCATCACCACCCTGAGCGCCAAGGTGGGCGAAAGAACCGTCCCCCAGCTCCACTACGCATTTGTCGGCAATTTGGCGCTCCTGACCAGTTCCTCGGGCAGCCCCAAACTGCTATCCAGTCTTATCAAGCAGAAGAAAGAACAAAGCCTGACCTCAGCAGGCTGGTACCAAAAACTGGCCACCAAACTTCCCAATGATGCCGATCTGCAGCTGCTGGCCAACGGCTCTTTCGCCGAGTCCATGCTGGCCGGCCAGGATGCCAAATTGGTCGAGTTGGCCAAGCAGGGGGCCGCGTTTTCCTTTTCACTTTCTTCCTCCGCGCTAGCGGTCAAATGTTTCCTGGCCCTCGATGAACAAAACGCGAAAATGGCAAATGATCTAGCTAGCGGAGTGGCGCCGGCCGACATGGGCAAGCTGCTGCCGGCCGACACCATCGCGGCCATGAAGATGCAGATCAATGTCGCCAAAGCCATAGAGCTAGCGCTCGGTATGCAGCCGGATGCCAAGGCCCAGATGGAAAAAGGACTGGCCGGCCTCAAGAAGATGACCGGAGAGGACGTGGAAAAAGCCACCCTGCAAAACTTGGGCGGAAACTTGCTGCTGGGCCTGTCGGTCAGCAGCGCCGAGAAGCTGAACCAGCTCATCGCCAGTGGCGGCAATGACATGGGCGCGATAAGCTCTGCCTTCCGCTTTCTGCTCTGGCTTGATCTGAAAGACGGTCCCGCCTTGCAAAGATTGGTCGACAAAGCACTGGCCAGTGCCGGCAACGAGATCCCGGTCAAACAGTCCAAAGCAGGACCGGTCCGGGTATTGACCATCCCTACGCCGGAAGGCCCCAAAGTGCATGTGCTCTTCCACAAAAATCTGGTCGGCATGTGCCTGGGCGCCGGCTGCACTGACGAGGCCGCCAAACTTGCCACCGGCGCCGGTGAGTCATTGACCCAGGGCACGATAAGCGCGGGCAAGAAAGCATTCTTCGCCCCGGCCCTGTTGGCCAACTACCAAGACGTGGGTCGCACGGTGGATCTGGTCACCGGGCTCGACGCCTCCGCCCTGGGTTCGGGCGGCATGGCCATCAAGATGGGATTGGACATGGCCATGGTCGCTCTGAAAAACCTGGAAGAACTGATTTTCCTTTTGCGCCCAGAGACCGGGGGCGTGGCTTTTCAGGCCCTGCTGACAATCCGGTGATTCAGCTCGACCACATCACCCGGAGCTACGGCAGCGGCGAGGGCAAGACCCTCGCCCTGGCCGATCTAAGCCTACAAATACCCAGCGGCGCCTTCGTTACCATCGTAGGCACCTCCGGCTCGGGCAAAACCACCTTGCTCAACATCATCGGCGGCCTCGACTCCAATTACACCGGTACTGCCCGGGTCGCCGATCAAGACTTGAGTCAGCAAGATGATCGGACCTTAAGCAAGTTTCGTTCCCAGACGGTAGGCTTCGTCTTCCAACACTTTAATCTATTGGAGCACCTCGACGCGCTCCAAAATGTGTCTTTGCCCGCCTTCTTCTCTGGGCAAGACGAAGCGCAAGCGACCGCGCGCGCCGAAGACGTCTTGGTTCGGGTGGGATTGGCCCACAAACTTCATTCTTTGCCCACCGAACTCTCGGGCGGGCAAAAACAACGGGTAGCCATTGCCCGGGCCTTGTTTGGCCAGCCTCGTTTGATTCTGGCCGATGAGCCCACCGGCAATCTCGACACCACCACCGGGGCCCAAATCATTGCCCTGTTTGAATCGCTTAACCAGGAAGACGGCTTGACCGTAATCGCCGTTACCCATGAAGAGTTCTTGTTCAAAAATGCCACTCTCAAGATTCACCTGGAGGACGGCCGCATGGTAGACGAGCCACCGGCATGAAGACCAAAAAACTCATACAACTCATCAGCCAGAACTTGCGCCGCAATCGCAAGAACCTGGTCTTTTCCTCCATTGGTATCGTGATGGGTATCTCCAGCTTCGTCTTCTTCATCGCCCTGGGCAACGGCATCCAAAAAGTGGTCTCCACCGAAATCTTCCCCATCGACGCCAACCGCATCCAGGTGGTCACCCGCACCGCCCAGTTCGGCGGCTTGGCCGCCGGGCGCATTATCGACGACGAGATCATCGAAAACCTGGAAAAGCTCGATGGCGTGTTCGCGGTTTACCCGCGCATGAAGCTCAACTTCCTGGCCACCTCGGCCCTCGAAGGCCGCGATATTTCGCCCGCGGCCATCCAAATGTTGTCGCGCATTCCCGGCATCACCCCGGCCATGGTGCGCGCGGTGCGCGGGGTGCGCATGTGGCTTGAAATCATGGGCGACGGTATCGATCCCCGCCTGGTAGAAAAAGACGTCGTGGCCGGCTCTTTTCAAGATCCCGGCCCCGGTAAACCCATCCCGGTGCTACTGTCGCGGCGCATGGTCGAGATTTACAATGGCAGTTTCGCCAGTGCCCGCTCGCTGCCCCGCATCAGCGAAATCGTGTTGCCTTTCCTGCCCGCGATACCATTGACCCTGAACAACTCCTTCATCAAACGCGGCGTGGGCGGCAAGCGCGAGCAGACCAAGGCCAAGGTGGTGGGCTTGAGTCGGCACGCGCTGATGGGCGGCATCACTATCCCGCTTGAGACCGCTCGCCGGCTTAACCAACGATTCAGCGGCAAACAAGCGGCGCACACCTACGATGCCGCTATCGTCGAGGTGAGCTCCTCCGATTATCTGGGCCCGGTACAAGAGACGGTCAAGGCCATGGGCCTGGATATCGACATCAGTGAAAGACGAATGGCTGAAGGCGTGGGCTTGATCGTATTGCTGGTCACCCTGGGCTTTAGTCTCATCAGCCTGATCATCGTCGGCATCGCCGCCGTGAGCATTGCCCATACTTTTTTCATGATCATCTTCGAACGAAAACGCGAGATCGGCCTGCTGCGCTCGGTGGGCGCCAGCCGCGCTGACATCCGGCGCGTGATTCTGGGCGAGGCATCTTTTGTGGGTTTGGTAGGCAGCATCGCCGGCACAGGCCTGGGCTGGGCCGGCTGCCTGATCGCGGATTTGGTGGTGGCCGGCTTCTTGCCCGACTTCCCCTTCAAACCCGAGTCTTTTTTTGTCTACTCGGCCTGGCTGTTTGTCGGCGCCGTCGGCTTTGCCATTTTCTTCTGCACCGTCGGGGCTTTCTTCCCCGCCTATCGCGCCGCCGCCATCGATCCGGCCCGGGCGCTCACCGGCAGATAAACCAGCAGGGCCGCCCTACAGAAAAGTCCCTTGTTCCGTAAGCGCACCGTCTTCCTGCGCCTCCGTCAACAGCTTTCTGGCCTCGGCCTCTTTGTCAACCAGCACCGCAATGCGCAACCGCGCCCGCCGCCCGAAATCAGGCAAGACCGGAAAGGAACGCAAATCGCGCACCAGCGGTTCGATCCCGTGTTCCCGGAGCAATGAAAGCACCACCTCGGCCTCCATGCGATTCGACACCATGTAGAGCTCGACATACTCATTCTGGTGGGTCGGGTCATCCAACTCCGGCAAGTTCTCTTCTAAATCCACCTTGCACTCGGGACAGGTCTTGACCCCCACCTTATATTCGTACCGACACTGCGGACAGAACGGCATAGTCTTCTCCCTTTCGGCTAGAAATCAAGCGAGCCGCTAAGATACCCAGCCCCTCAACCAGAGTCAAGCCCCAGACGCAGTGCCACCCTCTTAGTCAGACTGGCCCGGGCAGTGTGATCTAGATCACATTACTATATTGGTGTTCTTGATAGTTTTCGGGCCTGATAAACTAGTCATTCAAAATGTCCGGCTGGGGATCATGCAAATGGGAAACTCGACAGTTTGCCCTAATCGCCTATTGAAAGTCAGAAAAGACTCGCCCAGACCAAGATTGATTCAGCACCTGCTAACTATATTTACCTTATTATTTGCTTTGACCCTGGTGACCTATGTGGTGGCAATCGAGGGAGGCTGGTTCCCGGTGGCCAAGGTCAAGGTGAGCCATCAAGAGAGTTGCCCCATCTGGGGCATGCCGGGCAGCTCCAAGGGTCTCTACACCTGCACAACCGTGCCCCCCAACACCATCCTGACAGTCACCAGTGAAGACCCCTGGCCCTTGGGGTGGACCCTCTGGGTGGAAAACCCAAATCTTGACCAGGCCACCTGCGCAACCGGATTTGTTCACAAATCCGCGGTGACAAAATTCTACTGGCCGTCGGTCCCCTTGCGCCGCTCGCTATTTCTCGGATTCATCACGACCTGCCTGGCCGTTTTCTGGTTATTGGAACGAAAAAGGGCTCAACCGCTGGTGGGACAGACTGCCTCCGAAAACAAGTCGGAGTTAAGCGACACCTGAGGGAATCAGCGGCAAGCTGATGGTGAAAGTGGTACCTTGGTTGGGTTGGGAGGAGACATCGATGTAGCCTTTGTGGGCTTCGAGGATCTTTTTGACCAGGGACAGGCCGAGACCGGAACCAGTAATGCCGCGGGTGGCTTTGCCTTTTACCCGGAAAAATTTTTCGAAAATATTGGGCAGATTTTCGGCTTCGATGCCGATGCCGGTGTCGGCGATGGCCACCTTGGCCAGGCTGGAGCCGACCGAAACTGATACGGTTACGGTTCCGCCGGCCGGCGAGTATTTGATGGCGTTGTCGACGATGTTGGTAAAGACGACTCTGATTTGATCGTGATCGACCTGGGCCCACCAGTCTTGGGGCGCCGGCTGGTATTGGAGTTTGAGATCTTTGTTCTCGGTCCGGGGGCGGACGGCTTCGATGACATCGGCCAGGATGGTATTGCCATTTTCGGTCTCGAGGGTGAGCACCACGGCTCCGGATTCAAGCCGGGAGAGGCTGAGCAGGTTTTCTATCAGTTGCAGTTGATCCTTGATGCGTACGCTGATTCGGTTTTGCAGGTGTTGGCGGCGATCGCCATCATTCTCGTCGCACAGAGCGATGGCATAGAACATTTGCTCAATCGAAGCCAAGGGCGCCCGCAGTTCGTGGGCCACCATGGCCACGAACTCTGATTTTTGCTCGTCGATGCGTTTGTGGGTAGTGATGTCTTCAAAGACGGTCACCGAGCCCAGCGTTTTGCCGGTGCTGGTCCGCACCGGCGCGCAATGGGCGCGCAGATAGAGCCGCGAGATGCTGCCGGGAGGAAACTCCTTGGTGATGGCAGAGCCGATGCCCACGACGTCTTTGACCATGGCTATGGCGTTTTGATCGCGGATGGAGTCGGCCAGCGGTTTGCCGATGACCGGGTCGGTCTGGATCTCCAGCAGCTTGATGGCCGCCGGGTTGTGCAGCACCACCACGCCTTCGCGGTTGGTCACCAGGATGGCCCCCTCCATGCAGCTAAACACGGTCTGCAGGCGACTCTGCTCCTCGACGATGGTTTCCAAGTCGAGATTCTTCTCTTCCCGGAGCCGGCTGGCCTCATTCATCAAGGTCCGTTTTTCCACGGCGCGCTCGACCACCAACCGAATGTAGTCGGGGGTAAAGGGTTTGCCCACGAAATCGAAGGCGCCCAACTTCATGGCTTCTACCGCCTTGACCACGGTGGCAAATCCGGTAATGACAATGACCAGGACCTCGGGTTGATGAGCCACGATCCATTTGAGTACCGAAAAGCCGTCCATGCCTGGCATCAACAGGTCAAGCAGCACAATATCGAATCTCTGTTCCTGTAGACGGGAGATGCCCTTTTCACCGTTCTCTTCCTTGTGGATCTCATAATCACGATCGGACAAAGAACGCGCACAGCCCTCGCGGATGACTTTCTCGTCATCGACAATCAAGATTCGAATCGGCTTGGTCAAACGAAGGCCTATAACCAGCTCTTGATGCGATCGAGCAGTACCGCAGGCTCCACCGGCTTGGCGATGTAGTCCTCCGCTTCGGTCTCGAGCACGTCACGATGAGAATACTTGCTCGACGGCACGCGTTCGGCCACGGCGGTGAGCAGGATAATCGGGATCTCACGGGTGGCGGCATCAGCCTTGAGGGCCTTGGCGGTTTCGATGCCGTTCATCACCGGCATCATCACATCGAGAATGATGCAATCGGGCTTAGCTTGGGCCACTTTCTCCATGGCCTCTTTGCCGTCGTAGGCCACCTCGACCCGGTAACCACCCTTCTCCACCACCGCCTGTACGGCGTCGACAAAATCAGGATCGTCATCAACTACCAAAACTAATTTACCGCTCATAACAATTCCTCCCTGCCTTCCGGCAACGGGGTTAGGGTCTGGGCAACAGACCAGCTTTGCTTACGATTTCTTCTACCTTTTCTTCCCACTCAATGGCCATGACATGCACCCCACGCACGCCCTCGACGCCTTTGAGTCTTTCGATCAATTCTATGCACATATCGATGCCCAATTGGGGCTGCTCTTTCTTGCCTACCGAGCTTATCCGTTTGATGACCTCGTCGGGGATGTCCATCCCGGCCACGTTGCGTTTCATGAACTTGGCCATACCCGCCGACTTGAGCGGGGTCACCCCGGCCAGGACCGCCACTTTTTCGTGCAAACCCCGCTGGCGAAGATCTGCCATGTAACGCTCGAACTTGTCGATGTTGTAGATGCACTGGGTCTGGACGAAATCGGCCCCGGCCGCTACTTTCAGGGCGAGTCGGGGCACCCGGATGTCATAGGGATCGGCAAAGGGGTTGACCGCGCAGCCCAGAAACAATTTGGGGGCACCTTTGAGCTCTTTGCCGGAAGGAAACTTGCCCTCGTCACGCATCATTCTGACCAGATCGAGCAGTTGAATGGAATCGATGTCGTGGACATTCTTGGCTTCGGGATCGTCGCCAAAGGTCTGATGATCGCCGGAAAGACAAAGCAGGTTTCGTACCCCCAGGGCCGAAGCGCCCAGGACATCTGATTGCAGGGCGATACGATTGCGGTCCCGGGTCACCATCTGCATCAAAGGCTCGATCCCGTTTTCGGCCAGAATCATGCTGCCGGCCAGGGAACTCATCCTCACCACCGAGGTCTGGTTGTCGGTCACATTGCAGGCGTCGATAAAGCCCTTGAGGAAGGGGGTTTTCTTGCGTACTTGCTCAGGGTCGGCGCCCCGGGGAGGGCCGCACTCGGCGGTGACCGCAAAGTGGCCCGCCGCCAATACCTTTTCCAGGTTGCTTCCCGCCTTCATCGGGTAAGATCCTCTCTGACTATGCGCCGTGGCCCACCGTCACGGCTGGTGCGCCAGGATTTCATCGGCCTCAGTTTTTCATAGCTGTCCATCATGTTCAATGCCCGCAAGCGATCGATGATCAACTGCCAGCCGCAAGGAACATCCTTGTCGATTTCGCAGTGCCCATCCACCGACCCCCCACAGGGGCCATGCAAGATGCTCTTGGAACAACGCGCGATGGGACAGATGCCCCCGGTCAAGTGCAACATGCAATCCCCGCAGGCTTGGCAGCGTTCGGCCCATTCGCCCTGTCGTTCGGTCACGCCGATGAAGTTGGTGTTGATGCCCGGGTAAATGGGAAGCGCGGCAAAATGTTCGGCCAAAAACTGTACCCCGGCCCCGCAGCCGATGGACACCACGGCCTGGTAGTCGCCGGCGTAGGGACGCATGGTCTCTAGATACTCCGGATCGCATTGTCGTTCCAGGCTCACCTCGCGGATTTCCAGCGGATTCTTTACCGCCTCGCGCGCCAGGCGCAGTGCCGAGGCCAAGATCTGCACTTCTTTCTCTCCGCCCGCCCGGCAGACGGTCACGCAACCGTGGCAACCGGCGATGATGATCTTCTGGTGGGACTCGATCATCTGCAGAATTTCCGCTAAGGGTTTTGCGTTGCCGACAATCATGTTCTCTCTCCCTGCGACGCCACCGGCTGCGGCGTCCCGCGTACGATATTGATCGGACTTGGCCCCAGCTTCTTGATGTGCTGGTCCATCTCCTCGGCGTAGGCAGCAAATTTGGATCCCTCGCCGGCGCTGAGATTAAACATGCGGATGCGCTCGCCGCCAATACCCGCGTCTGTAAGCAATGCCGCCACCCTTTCCACCCGGCGCCGGGCCCTGAGATTGCCCTCCAGGAAGTGACAGTCTCCCTCCAAACAGCCCACCACCATCACGCCGTCGGCGCCATTTTCAAAGGCCTTCATCATCACCACTTCTTCCACTCTTCCCGTACAGGGCACCATGATGACGGTGGTGCTGTCGGGATAAGATCGTCGCTCCGAACCTGCCAGGTCGGCTGCAGTGTAAGCTCAGTATCGGCAGCAAAAAAGCACGATATGGGGGCAAAACCCGCTCATTGCTTTTCTCCTTGCGCTACAGTTTTGATGGCCACTTTGGGCCGGGATCGGGCCGGCGAGGACAGGGCCTCGACCTTGGCCAGCAGTTGTCGATCATCGAAATGACCCAGGGTGATGGTTTTGGCCGGACACTCGGCCACACAAATGCCGCAACCCTGACACAGAGCCGGATTGATTTCGGCGGTGTGCTGCTCGTTGATAAAGGGAACGTGATACGGGCAAGCACGAACGCAGGTCAAACAAACGGCGCAGTGCTCGGGATTCACCTCGGAGACCACCCCCGACATGCGCAGCTTGGGCTGGGAAAGAATGGTGGCCGCCCGGGCCACCGCCGCCGAAGCCTGGGTGATGGTCTCGGCCATGTTTTTGGGTCCGTGGGCCAGCCCGGCCAGAAAGACACCTTCGGTGGCAAAATCCACCGGCCGCAGCTTGGCATGCGCTTCGATGAAGAAACCATTCAAAGCGCGGGGAACCCGCAACATGGTTCCCAGTTCCTCGTTCTCACGGGCATCAATACCGGTGGCCAACACCAGCAGTTGCGGGCGCAACTCGACCGTTTGGCCAATGGAAGGATCCAACAAGGATACGCCCAGCCCGTCGCTGTCTTTGAAGACTTGCAAGGGATGGGTCTCGGGGTGGTAGCGAATAAAGTTGATACCTTGCCGGCGGGCAGCCAGGTAGCTCAGTTCGTTGAGACCGTAGCTCCGAATGTCGCGGTAGAGAATATCAACCCGGGACTTAGGAAAACGAGCTTTATAGGCCAGGGCATTCTTGATGGCCTGGTTGCAGCAAACTCTCGAACAATAGGGCCGGTCCTCCTGGCGAGAGCCGGCGCATTGGATCATAACTACCTGCCCGAGCCCATCGAGGCGCGCGGGTTGATCGTAAAGCCACTGCTCGAAATCGGTCTGGGTACAAACCCGCTCGTCTTCACCCAGGCCGAAGAGTTCGGGCCGGGCCTCTTGGCCACCGGTAGCCACCAGGGTAGCCCCGTGCTTGATTCGACGGCTGACGCCCGGCGGGATCATGATTTCGGTCTCGAAGTTGCCAATGTAACCGGTGTGTTCCACTATCTGCGCGCTCTTGAAAATGCGAACCCCGGCCAAGGCTTCCAGTTCTGTTTGCAGCTGGCTAAGGAAATCGGCTACCACCAAACCATCGTAGGTACGGCGCAGTTTCCGCAGGTTGCCCCCCAGTTGCTCTTGTTGCTCGACCAGATAGACGCCGAATCCCTGGCGGGCCGCTTCACGGGCCGCGATCATTCCCGCCAGACCACCGCCAATCACCAACAGGTTCGAATTCACCTCGAACTCGCGTTCTTGCAAAGGGCGGGCACAAGCGGCATTGGCCACGCTCATGCGCGTCAGACGCTTGGCCTTCTCGGTGGCTCGCGCTTTGTCTTGCCGGTGTACCCAGCTACACTGGTCGCGAATATTGGCCATATCGAACAGGTATTTGTTCAAGCCGGCCTGGACCAGGGTGTCCTGGAACAGCGGTTCGTGGGTGCGGGGAGAGCAAGAAGCCACCACCACTCGATTGAGGCGGTGTTCCTTGATAATTTCGCGCATCTTTTCTTGGGTATCCTGGGAACAGGTGTAAAGAAAATCATCGGCGTGGACCACCCCAGGAAGTTCGCGGGCGTAGGCGGCCACATCTTTGACATCGACGATGGCCGCGATGTTGATACCGCAGTGACAAACAAATACGCCAATGCGCAGGGCTTCGCTCGCGGGAATCTGTCGCTCCGGTGGCCGCTCTTCTTGCCGCACCAGCGTTCCGCGCGCCGCGGCCAGTTCGGCGGCGGCCACTCCCGCCGCCCCGCTGGCTTCACTGACGGTCTCGGGGATATCCTTGGGTTCATTAAAAACGCCACAGACAAAAACGCCCGGGCGGCTGGATGCCAGCGGTTGAGTCGTGCTGGTACGGGCAAAGCCAAAGGGATCCAGATCGACACCCAGGCGACCGGCCAATTCGCGGGTATCCTGCCGAACTTGCAGTCCCACCGAAAGCACTACCAGATCGAACTCTTCGTTGGTTCGCTGTCCGGCCTCGTCGACGTAACGCAGTTCGAGATTGCCGCTTACCGGATCTTCGATCACCCGGCTGACCATGGAGCGCAAATAGCGCACGCCGTGATGTTCTTGCGCCCGGGTAGCATATTCATCGAAACCTTTGCCGAAGGCACGCAGATCAATATAGAAAATGGTCGCTTCGATCCGATCGTCGTGCTCCCGGGCAATGACGGCTTCCTTGGTGGCATACATGCAGCAGACCGAAGAGCAATAGTCTCGCCCGCAAGACGAGTCGCGGGAGCCCACACATTGAATCCAGGCCACTCGGCGGGGGGCAACGCCATCACTGGGCCGCAGGACGTGACCATCGCTGGGACCCGAGGCCGAGAGCAGGCGTTCGAATTCCAGGCTGGTGACCACGTTGGCATACTGCTCATAACCAAACTCTGGCCGAATCTGGCCCGGCACTGCTTCAAACCCGGGAGCCAAGATAACCGAACCCACCGCCACTTCCAAAATGCCCGCCTGCTGGTCATGCTCGATGGCCTCGGCCTGACAGGCGGGCAGGCACTGATAGCACTCGCAACAGGTGGCACAATCCAGACAGCGGCCGGCCTCGGCCACGGCCTGTTCTTCGTCATAGCCAAGTTCCACTTCCTGGAAGTGTTGTATGCGCTCGGCCGCCGGCAGCGCAGACATCTTGACCCGCTCGCGCCGGGGCAAGTTCGCCACCTCGATGTCCGCCCGCACCCGCGCGGGGCGATCGCGTCCTTCGCTCAGATCCTCTTGCTTGAAGTAACGGTCAATGGAGATGGCCGCCTGCTTGCCGGCATGGACTGCCTCGATGGCGGTCGCCGGACCGCTGACGGCATCGCCGGCAGCAAAGACATCGGCAATCTCGGTCTGCAAAGTCATTTCGTCAACCTGAAGGGTGCCCCACTCGTTGACCACCGGGGCCAGCTGCTCGGGCAGTGAAGAGACGTCCGGCTTCTGGCTAATGGCCGGGATCAACCAGTCGGCAGCCAATTCGAATTCGGAGCCCTCGACGGCAATCGGCCGGCGCCGACCGCTGGCATCGGCGTCGCCGAGTTTCATCTTGACGCACTTTATCGCGCGCAGCTTGCCGCCCGTGTGCAAGAGCTCAACCGGGTTGCAGAGGTAGAGAAGTTTTATGCCTTCCTCTTGGGCCTCTTCGATTTCCCAGGGATTGGCCGGCATTTGCTCACGCGCGCGCCGGTAAATTACGGAAACCTCGTCGGCCCCCAGGCGCCGGGCACTGCGGGCGGCATCCATGGCCACATTGCCGCCGCCCACCACGAAAACCTTACCGGCCAGCCGTACCTCCCGGCCCAGGTTCAACTCCCGAAGAAAGGCCGCCGCATCGAGCAGGCCGGCCTGGATCTCGCTTTCACCCGGTACTTTCAGCTTGAGACCCACGTGGGCCCCGAGAGCCAGCAGAAAAGCCCCGAATCCCTGCGCGCGGAGTTCGTCGAAGCTAAGGTCTTTGCCGATGCGGGTGTTGCATTTGGTCTTGACGCCCAGGTCGAGCACGGATTGCTGAATTTCATTCTGCAAGGTTTTGCTGGGCAGACGATAATCGGGGATGCCGTATTTAAGCATGCCGCCCAATTCGGGCATGGCTTCGAAAATGGTTACCTGGTAGCCCTGCAGCCGCAGGTCTCGTGCCGCGGTGAGACCGGCGGGACCACCGCCGATGACAGCCACTTGTTCGCTCCGTTCGTCAATTTCAGGCAGGGGCGGTTTTTGATCGGGATGCCGGTCTTCCCAGTCGGTCAGAAAGCGCTTCAACTTGGCAATGGCCACCGGTTGATCCAGCTGGTTGCGGCTGCACTCGGTCTCGCAGGGGTGGGGGCAGATGCGGCCGCAGACGGCCGGCAGCGGATTCTCTCTTCTCTCCACCGCCAGCGCTTCGGCAAAGCGGCGCTGGGCAATCAACGCCACGTAGGCATGCGCATTGACATCGGCCGGGCAGCCGAAGCGGCAGGGGGAGACACCCTTCTTGTCAATGGCGAATGCGCCGGGAATAGCCTGGGCATAGCGTTTGTAGACCGCGCGCCGGTCGCTCATGCCCAGATTGTGCAAGTCGGGGACTTCGACCGGGCAGCGGGCCACGCATTCCCCGCAACCGGTACAGCGATCTAGCCGGATGTATCTCGGCCGACGATCCAGTTTGGCTTGAAAGTGCCCGACCGACCCGGTGAGCGACTCCAAGCTGGTATCGGTCAAAATCTCTATATTTTTGTGCCGGCCGACCTCGACCAACTTTGGCGATACGATGCACATGGAGCAATCGTTGGTGGGAAAGGTTTTGTCCAGCTGGGCCATCTTGCCGCCAATGGCCGACAGGGCCTCCACCAGGTAGACCTTGAATCCCGCGTTGGCCAAATCGATGGCTGACTGCATACCGGCAATGCCCGCCCCGACGACCATCACGGCCCCGACCGGCACAGCCCCGTCTTTCTTGTCAATGTGATCCGGCATTTTCGCTATCCAATGCTGCCATGACTTTGGTCGGGTCGATAAGGTGCTCCCGGAAAGACTTCTTCTTTTTCTGGTCGCCGAGGGCCAGGCAAAGCAATTCGGTGGCAAAGAACACCGGCAGCGCCGGTTCCTTTTCCGCGCCAGCCGGCTGACGCGATTCCACGTTTGCCTGGCACATGGGACAATCGGTAACCAGCGCTTGCGCCCCGGCCCGGCGGGCTGCCTGGACAATATCGCCAACCAGAGAGATGGCGATGTCGGGCCGGGCCATGGTCAGGCTGCCGCTGCAACATTCGGTTTTATGCGACCAGGGCAGAGCCGCGGCGCCCAGAGACTCGACCAGCAGATCCAGCCCCCGGGGATTTTCGTAATCGGCAGCGGCGGTCACCGCCGGCGGTCGCAGGGAGAGACAACCATAATAGCAGGCCAAGCGCAGGCCACTCAGGGGGCGCAATACCCGCGCGCTGATTTTCTGCAGCCATTCCGGACGCGAGAGCAAGGTGGTCAAGTGGAGAATTTCAAACTTGGGGGTATAGGTTTTGGCCGTTTGCAAAGACAGAGACGCCGCCCGCAAACTGTGAAAACAAGCCGCGCAGGGTACCAACAAGTCCCGGCCCTCGTCCTGCGCCAGTTCCAGGTTTCTGACCGACAACTCGGTGGCCAGTTTGTGATCGGTCATGTGGGCGGAAGAGGCACCACAGCAGTTCCAGTCGGCAAGCTCGACCAGTTCAATGTCGAGCAAAGCAGCCAACTCTCGAATCGATTGGTCGTACTCGCGAGCGGAACCGGTCAAGGAGCAGCCGGGATAGTAGGACAGCTTCATGTAGGCTTTCCCCTTCCGCCTTTGGTAAACATTTTTCGCACCTGGCGCCGGCCGCGAATCCCTCGGGGCAGGAGGCGAAGTTTGCCGCGCTTCATCATGGCCCAGCCCAGCTTCAAATCAGAAAACAGGTCACCAGTGCGAAATTTGTAAGCCCCCAGCATGCCGACCTCGAAAGTGCGGCCCCAGCGACGCACCGAGCGCAAGAAGGAGCGGTGGAAAGCAGCCACTCTTTTCTCGGCGGGTTTGGTGCCCTGTGCTTGCACCCGCTGACGCAAAAAATCCATCACCCCGGCAATGTCGATCTCGTTGGGGCAGCGAGTGGTGCAAGTCTGGCAGGACGCGCACAACCAGATAGTGTGGCTGGCCAGCAATTGGTCTTCCTGGCCATAGGCCAACAAGCGCACCACCTGCATGGGCAAGAGGTCGAGATAAGCGGCCACCGGGCAACCGGCCGAACAACGTCCGCACTGATAGCAGGCGGAGACATCCAAGCCGGCGCCATGCAAATCCATCAGCAGCCGAGAACTTCCCTGCGCGGGAGATATGGCCGGATCGCTCATGACTCGATCTCCGTTACTTCCGGTTGTAAGACGGGAAAGCGCAGGAAGAATTTGGCGCCCTTTCCCTCTTCGGACTCCGCCCGAATGGTTCCATTCAACTCTCTGACAATGGCGTAAGACACTGACAAACCCAGACCAGTACCACCCTGGCCAGCCTTGGTGGTGAAAAAGGGATCGAAAATCTGGCCCAAAATACCCTTCTCGATCCCCGGGCCACTATCGGCTAAGGCAATTTCAATGAGTTCCTTATTGGAACGGTGGCGGGTGGAGATGCTCAGCCGGCCGCGCCCGTCCATGGCCTGGGAGGCATTGACCACCAGATTCATAAAGACCTGGTTCAGCCGGACCGGATTGCCCCAAATGCGGGAAAGATTCTCTTCTAGTTCGAGCTGGATCTCGATGTTTTGAAACAAAGGCCCTTTGTGCAAAATGGCCAGGGTCTTGTGTATTTGCTCGTTCACATCCACGCCGGTTCGCTCGAAACTGGTCGGCTGCGAAAACTCCAGCAAGTCGGAGACGATCTGCTTGCAACGCTCGGCCTCGTGGATCAATATGTCCAAATCTTCCTGGGCCGCATGATCGGGGCCGAGCTGCTCCTTGACCAGATTGCTGTAAAGCATGATGCCGGCCATGGGATTGTTGATTTCATGGGCCACCCCGGCGGCCAAGCGACCCAGGCCGGCCATTTTCTCTGATTGTAAGAGCATCTTGTGGGTTTGCTGCAGATCTTGTTCTATTTTCTG
>JAUVBB010000557.1 GCA_030591445.1 Deltaproteobacteria bacterium
AAGCCCAGCTTGGGGACTGCTCCCCACGTATTCTACGTCGTGTGAGGTCGCCATGCTTGAAAAGGCACTAGAAGGCAGTCGTCGCTACTGGATCTGGATTGGATTCCTGCTGGCCATCATTGGCGCAGGTGTCATCGCTTACCTCTTGCAAATGCGGGACGGGCTCTCGGTCACCGGACTGAGTCGGGATGTATCTTGGGGATTTTACATCGCCCAGTTTACTTTCCTGGTTGGGGTAGCCGCCTCGGCGGTCATGGTGGTGTTGCCCTATTACTTGCATAACTACAAGGCTTTTGGCCGCCTAACCATTCTGGGCGAGTTCTTGGCCATCCCGGCCGTGGGCATGTGTATGTTGTTCATCTTTGTGGATATGGGTCAGCCGCAGCGCATTCTCAATGTGTTTTTACATCCCACCCCGCATTCACTCATGTTCTGGGATACCGTGGCCTTGGCGGGCTATTTGGTAATCAATGTCGTGATCTCCCAGGTAACCTTTGGGGCCGAGCGCAAAGGGATTGCCCCACCGAAATGGATCAAGCCGATCATTATCCTCTCCATTCCCTGGGCGGTCAGCATTCATACCGTCACCGCGTTCCTGTACTCTGGTCTCGAGGCCCGCTCTTTCTGGATGACCGCCATTCTGGCCCCGCGCTTTTTGGCTTCGGCCTTTGCCTCTGGGCCCTCCTTGCTCATTCTTTTGTGTCTGGTGCTGAAAAAGTTCACCAAGTTTGATCCGGGCAAGGAAGCCATTCAGAAGTTAGCCCAAGTCGTTACCTATGCCTTGGCCACCAGCATCTTTTTCATGTCGGTGGAAATGTTCTCCGGCATCTACAGCGACATGCCGCATCACAAGCATGCCTTCGAGTATATGTTCTTGGGTATCCACGGCCACAACGCCCTGGTTCCCTGGATGTGGACCTCGCAAATATTGGCGCTCGGTACCCTGGCATTGTTGTTGTTCCCGAAGATTCGAGCCAAGGAAGGTATCTTGGCTGTTTTGTGTGTGACCGTGATCGTGGCCATCTGGATCGAAAAGGGCATGGGCATGGTCGTGACCGGCTTCATTCCCAATCCCATGGGCGTGGTGACCGAGTATGCGCCTACCGGTATCGAGATTATGATTACCCTCGGCATTTACGGCATCGGCGCATTGATCATCACCGGGCTTTACAAAATTGCGGTTACGGTGCGCGAGGGGCTGGAAGGTCGGTAGTTCGTACAGTCTTTGCCGGTCCTCGGCGTGCCGTCTCAGGAGGTGAGAGATGGCGATGCATTCCCATCGGGTGTTGGTGGTTGGCGCTTCAGCGGCCGGACTGCGCTGTGCCTGTCGCTTGGCTCGTCTGCAGCCCCACTGGCAGATCACGGTTATTGAACAGCGGGATATTTTCTCCTATGCAGCTTGTGGGCTGCCCTACGTCTTGTCGGGAGATATCGACCAGGCGGACGAGCTGCGCCGTACCGCCGATGGCACCCTGCGTGATGCCGATTACTTTCGCTCGGTCAAAGGCATCGAGGTGAGAACCGGATGGCGTGCCAGCCGACTGAATGCGGCAGAGCACACGCTGGATGTCGAGGACCGGGCTGGCCAAAAAGAAACATTGGACTGGGACGATTTGATCTTGGCCACCGGCGCCAGTCCCCGGCGCTTGCCCGAGCAGCCTCATCACGCCCGGGTTCAGTCTTTTCATACCTACGAAGACCTGGCGGCTCTGCACCAAGGCCTGACTCAGGGCAAGATTCGACGGGTGGCGGTGGTGGGGGCCGGTCTGGTGGGTTGTGAGCTGGCCGAGGCCTTTACCGCCATGTGGGGGGCGGAACTAACTCTGCTGGAAGCAGCCGGTACCGCTTTGCCCATGTTGTTGGACGAGGAAGTTGGGCGCATCGTCGATCAGACTTTGCGCAGCAATGAAATCGAATTGCTGACCGGACACCCGGTTGAGAGTATAGAGGCCGATGACAGTGGCGTGCGGATTGTGGCAGGATCTCGCGCTTGCGAAGCAGATGTGGCGGTGGTGGCCTTGGGCGTACGCCCGGTGGTTGAGCTGGCAGAACAGGCCGGGGTCGAATTAGGGCCCACTGGTGCCTTGGCTGTTACTAGCAAATTGGCAACGAATTTGCCTCATGTTTGGGCAGTTGGTGACTGTGCTGAATTGCAGCACCAGGTCCGAGAAAAGGCCTGTTGTCTGCCGCTCGGTTCTTTGGCCAATCGCCAAGGCCGCACTTTGGCCAATATCTTGGCCGGACGCGAGGACGAATTCTTGCCGGTGGTGGGTTCAGCGGCGATCAAGGTGTTCGATACCAACGTTGCCGTGGTGGGGGTGACCCGGGCCCAAGCTCTGGCCGAGGGTCGCCCGGCGCGATCGGTTTGGACCCACGCCCATGATCGGGCCGACTATTGGCCGGAAAGCAAAGATTTTGCCCTGCACGTGGTTTACGATGCTGACAGCGAAAAAGTACTGGGCGTGCAGGCGGTCGGGGAAGGTGAAGTGGCCAAGCGGGTGGATGTCGCCGCTCAACTGATGGCGCACGGGGCGAACTTGCAGGATCTGGCCCGCTTAGAGCATGCCTATGCTCCGCCCTATGCCCCGGCTATCGATCCCTTGGCGGTGGCGGCCTTCGTGGCCCAAAACCAGCAAGACGGCGTTTTGGCCTGCTCGCCACTAGAGACCTTGGATGGCTGGCGGATCTTGGACGTGCGCATGCCGGAAGAAACCAAGGCGCAGCCAATCAAAGCGGCAGACGTGACCGTGATTCCTTTGGAGGAAGTCCGATCGAGAATGGCGGAATTGACCGGGGAACGATGGCTGGTCATATGTGCCCGGGGTACCCGCTCGGCGGAGTTGGTGCGCTTGTTTGGGAGCCGAGGTATTGAGGCCCGTTATTTGGGTGGTGGTATGGCCTGGCGGATGTATGCCGGTGTCCTTGAAAGGTAGAGTGTTCATGTATCCGGTCATGCTGAATGTAGATAAGCAATCTTGCCTGGTGGTGGGTGGTGGTGGCGTTGCGTTGCGCAAGGTGCAGGGATTGCTTAGCGAGGGCGCCGTGGTCAAGGTCGTGGCTGCGGAACCGATAGAACCAATGGTCCATCTGGCTGAGCAAGGTGAAATTCAAATCGAGCGCCGAAATTATCAGCAAGGGGAGGCCGGTGGTCATGCCCTGGTGATTGCCGCCACCGATGATCGGGAGGTCAACCGCCAGGTATTTAAGGATGCTAAGGCAGCAGGCATCTGGGTCAATGTGGCTGACGATCCGGATTTGTGTACATTTCACCTGCCGGCCCGGGTAAAGCGCGGTGCTTTGCAAATGGCCATTGCCTCGGCCGGCCTCGCCCCTTTTGTGGTACGCCGCTTGCGCCAATTGTTGGAGAAAAGATTTGGCCAAGAGTGGGCCGAGTGGATGGAAGCGGCGGCTCGTTTTCGTGATCGGGTGCTGGCCGCCAATTTGGAACCGGCAGACAAAGAACGGGCCTTCGATGCTTTTTTTGCGGCCACCGTAGATGAGCAGCAACTGATGGCGAGAATTCCCAGCCAGCAAGAAGAGGCAACTTGGCTGGGGCAGGATTCGATCAATCCCGAGAAAAAGAAGTCCTATTTGGCTCCGGCCTGGCATCCGGGGGGCAAAGAACCAAAAGAACGGCAGCAAGGTTCGGTTTCTCTGGTAGGTGGTGGTCCGGGGGATCCCGGCTTGCTCACGC